>SVPK01000012.1 GCA_015065875.1 Oscillospiraceae bacterium | reverse complement strand
AAACCCTCGATATCGCTTGAAAAATCCAGATTTTCTATCGCGAGGTCGGTTCTTTTCATGATTTTCACCCCGTTTTTCAGTATATTTCCCTGTATCACGCGGCAATATGCGCCATTTTTTAGGTTTTTGGTGTGTTTTTGAAAAAAAGTGTTGCAATATTTTAAAGATGGTGGTAAAATACTGTTACTTGAGATTTTAAAGGGAGGTGGGAAAATGCCTAACATTAAGTCTGCAAAGAAGCGTGTTATCGTTAGTGAGAACAATGCAATGCGTAATAAGGCTGCCCGTTCGGAACTCAAAACCGCTATAAAGAAGGCAGATGCCGCAATCGCTAATAATGCTTCCGATAAGGATGCAGCTGTAAAGCTTGCCGTTAAGAAGATTGATGCGGCTACCACTAAGGGTATTCTTCATAAGAACAATGCCGCCAGAAAGAAATCTGCTCTCGTAAAGCGCGCTAACAACGCCTAAGCTATAGAGCATATTTTTAAATGGCATTTCAGGCTTTGTTATGCAAGGCCTGTTTTTTGCTACTTGTAATCAAAACCGGCAGACCCCTCTGTCGGTTTTATTCTTGACTTTAATATAGCCCGTCTATATAATGTATATATTGTTCCACGCGCGCATATCATTTCATTAAAACCTATAAGGAGAAAAACGTAGTGGCTAAAACAATAAAGCTTACGGCTGAAGGCCTCAAGCAGCTGGAAAATGAACTTGAACTTTTAAAAACAGAGGGCCGCAAAGAAATTGCGGAGAAAATTAAGGTTGCCCGTGGATACGGAGACCTTTCTGAAAACAGTGAATACGATGAGGCAAAGAACGACCAGGCAAAAATCGAGGCTCGTATTGTTGAGCTCGAGGCAATGCTTAAAAACGTTGAGATAATCGGTGATAACGAATCCTCCGATACCGTTATGATGGGTTCGCGCCTTAAGGTTCTCGATGTTGAGTTTGATGAGGAATGCGAATATAAGATTGTTGGCTCTCCCGAGGCCGATGTTCGCAAGGGTCTTATCTCTGATGAGTCCCCTGTTGGTCGCGCCCTTCTCGGACATAAAGCAGGCGACGAGGTTGTTGCCGAAACTCCTTCGGGCAACATTGTATTTAAAATTATTGAAATATATTAATTTTTCGGGGCAGTCGATGACTGCCCTTATTTTAAGTAAATCCCAAGGTAAAAAGGATGTGTAGAAATGGCAGATTATAATAACGCAGTAGAGGATATGAACGAAATTTTAAAGGTGCGCCGCGAGAAACTCGCGAACCTCGTTGAAAGCGGAAAAAATCCTTATGAGAAAACCGTTTATGATTTCGATGCTTATGCCGGAGATATAAAGGCAAAGTTTGAGGAATACGAGGGCAAAACCGTTAAAATTGCGGGTCGTATGATGAGCCGTCGCGTTATGGGTAAGGCCAGCTTTGCGGGCGTTGCCGATAGCTCTGATTCTATCCAGCTTTATGTTCGTCGCGATGATATCGGCGAGGAATCCTATGCCGCATTCAAAAAATATGATATCGGCGATATAGTTGGCGTTAAGGGCTTCTGCTTCAGAACTCAAACCGGCGAAATCTCGATTCACGCTGAGGAGATTGAACTCCTTTCTAAATCGCTTCTGCCGCTTCCCGAGAAGTTCCATGGACTTCGCGATAATGACCTTCGCTATCGTCAGCGCGAGGTTGACCTTATAATGAATCCCGATGTTCGCGAAACCTTCCGCAAGCGCTCGCAGATTCTCCGCGAGATTCGCGCATACCTTGATTCCAAGGGCTTTTTAGAGGTTGATACTCCTATTCTCGTTCCGATTGAGATAGGCGCATCTGCCCGTCCCTTCAAGACCCATCATAATACCCTCGATATGGACATGTTCCTGCGAATCGAAACCGAGCTTTATTTAAAGCGCCTTATCGTTGGCGGAATGCATCGCGTTTATGAGGTTGGCCGTATATTCCGTAATGAAGGAATGGATACCAAGCATAACCCCGAGTTTACAACCATCGAGCTTTACCAGGCTTTCACCGATTATCATGGCATGATGGACCTCGTTGAGGAGCTTTATAAGCTGTTGGCCGAAAAGATTTGCGGCAATACCGTTATCGAATATCAGGGCAAGCAGATTGACCTTGGTCATTTCGAGCGCCTAACCATGGTTGAGGCTGTTAAAAAATATGCAGGAACCGATTATTATGATTGGGCCGATGATGCCGCTGCTCGAGCAGTTGCAAAGGAGAAGCATGTTGAGGTTCCCGCCGATGCAACCAAGGGAACAGTTCTTGTTGAGCTTTTCGATGCTTATGTTGAGGAAAACCTCATTCAGCCTACCTTTATTTATGATTATCCTGTTGAGAACAGCCCGCTCGCAAAGCGCAAGCCCGATGAGCCTGCATTTACCGAGCGTTTCGAGTATTTTATAAACGCAACCGAGTTCGGCAACGCCTTCTCGGAGCTTAATGACCCCATCGACCAGCGCGAGCGCTTTGAGCGCCAGGTTGCAGCCCGCAAGGCCGCCGACCCGGACTGCACCGCACAGGTTGACTACGACTTCGTAACCGCACTTGAATATGGTATGCCCCCCACAGGCGGACTCGGCTTCGGTGTTGACCGTTTGGTTATGCTCTTAACCGATTCGGCCTCCATCCGCGACGTTCTCCTGTTCCCCACAATGAAGCCGCTTGATTAATTAATTTAACCGCCCTATGATTTGTCATGGGGCGGTTTTGTTATAGTTTGCTTTATCGGACAGTATCTTTAATATACTATTATCATAGGGCTTCGATTTAACCCTTAAATTACCTAAAGGGGAGCTTTTATGATAGTCTTTGCGGCTTTTTTGTTTTTTATGGCGGTTGTTAGCTTTTATGTTTTTTGTTGCCTTGGTTTATAGGATTCGTGATTATTGTTATAATTAATATGCTTGGATGGGAAACAATGAGCAGGTCGGCGAGGGTATGGTGGAATATTCTTGCCGCCGCCATTACTGTTTTTTCGGGAGTGTTGTTTAATGCCGATGTTTTGAATGAGTCGATTGATGCGGGGCCTGTGCCGTTTATTATTCTTATCGGCTTTGGTATAATATCGATTATTGTTGTTGCGGGCAGGGCGCAGGATGCTAAAGGGCGAAAAAGATAATTGAGCGCTCCGTTCGCAGTCCTTTTTTATTTTATATTTTGGCATAACCTTTGACATATGGAATAAGGCTTGGTATAATTTAAAAAAGATTTTAAGCGAAAGGGAACGAGAGAATGAAAAGAATTTTATCTTTTTTTATGTGCCTTTTATTCGTTTTTATGCTCGGCGGCTGCGGCAATGATGCGCCCGCGAGCGATGTTGTTGGCGAATGGAAGGGAACGATTGATTATACCGATATTGCGCTTGCGGCGATGAGCCTTTCGGGCGATGCCGATGTTTATTTTAAGGATGCCGTTCTATGCGCCGATACCGTTTTTAGTTTTAATGCGGATGGCAGCTATAAAAAGGCGGTCGATAAGGCCGAATTCTTGGCCGCATCCGAGAGCTTTATGGCCGAGGTTAAAAAGGGACTGGGGCTTATGGTTGCCGATATCGTGAAGGCGCAGGGAAGAGAACTCTCCTCGGTTGAGGAAAGTTTTATTATCGAATATTTCGGCGAGATTCCTACTGCTAAAGAGTTTGCCTTTGCGATGACATCGGTAATAAGTGTTGAGGGTAAATATAAAACCGAGGGCGGCAAGCTCTATATGGCCGATGATGGCGCCATCGATGAAAGGGTTTACCAAACCTATAAAATCGAGGGTGATACCCTAACCATAACCGCATCCTCCGATGCTATGCTAAACGAAACAGGTATGTTCCCCATGACCTTTAAAAAACAATAGTGGTTGCGTAATAAATATTTTGGTATTATAATAAATATGAACCTATAAGGAGGTAAAGAAAATGAAAAAATTGGTAGCACTTTCTTTGGCACTCATTCTCTGTTTTGCTCTTGTAGCCTGCGGCGATAGTGAGGGCGGAGACATCGTTGGTAAATGGATACATGACGGCAATGAGGACCAATATATGACTTTTAAATCGAATGGTGAATGTATCGTTGGTAATGCAGGTCGTGAAATAGAATTCGAATATGAAGTTGATGGTAATGAGTTAAAACTTATTAATGTAGGCCGCGAAATGGTAAGTGAATTTGAGGTCGATGGCGATACCCTTACAATTACCGACCCCGATGGCTCAACAATGGAACTCAAGAGAGCCGATTAATTGAATGACGATAAAAAAGGAACCCTTCGGGGTTCCTTTTTTGTTTATTAGTAAGTTCGTATGGAGCAAATAATTGTAGGGGACGATGCCCACATCGTCCCGCATCGGGAGGAGCAAGCCCCTCCCCTACAAAAGGGTAAAAATTATACCCCTTATATCGTAGGGGCGGCGCCCCGAAGCCTCTATTCCCCCGGTAGGCTTGAGTGGCAATTTTACCTGCCGAACTAAAGCATTGAAATTCTCCTTTGCAGGTGGTATAATAAAAATACCACACAAAAACTGCATATTATTCATAACGGAAGTCCATTTTTATTTTAGTAAAAATGCAGGCTTATTTTTGGTATTTCTGTTATGAATATCATAGTTTTTGTGTGGTAGCAAAGCAAGGTCTGCGTTTTTCGGCGTGTGCAGCCCTGCGTTGCACACGCTTTTTTATTTTTAAAGCAGTGGTTTTCTAATATTAAGCGCCGAACAGATTATATGCCTTGAAAGCAAAGGAGAGAAAAATATGTTTTGTCAGAATTGTGGAACCCGCCTTGCTGATGATGCTAAATTTTGCATCAATTGTGGGGCGCAGGTATGTGTTTCTGCCGAACCGCAGGAACCTTTAAAACCCGAACCGACGGATGAACGACCCGAGAATATACCGGTTATTCAGCCGCCAATCAATCAACCGAGTAGCAAAACGGATTTTGTGATGTTGTTCACAATAATATCAACCGCTATAATGCTATTATCTATGATAGCTTTACCGTGGTTTGAATACGGTGAAAAAGGAACAACAGGAGATATTGGAAGTTTTCAAACATTTGGAACACTCAACCTTTTTGTGATTCCAATAGTCACAGCGGCTTTTTGTATTATGAAAATGAACAGAAGCTTTTTGTTTTCCTCGGTTGCAATGATTATAGGCCTTTTGGGAATGTATTTCGGCGAAAGTGCTTTTTGGCAGCGATTTGTATACACATATTATCAGGAATTTGGAACAATGGAAAAAGGCGGAGTATCGATCAAAGTCGGATATGTGCTGTGTATTGCGGCCGCTATCGCTATAATGGTTATAGCAATATTGGCGGTTAAAAAGGAAAAGTCCGAAAGTGGAACTGAAAATAAGCCTGCCAAGACAGGAAAAACAGGCTTGATGATTTTAGGTATTTTATTTGGTGCTTTTGGTATTATTCCATTTATAGATGGCGGTCAAGTAAGAACCGAAGATGTAATAGGTGCGTTAACTACTTTGATAATCGCTGTTATCTATCTGATTGCGGCATTTACCGCTAAAAAGCAAAAAGCACCTAATGTTCAGTAAAACTTGAATTGTAGGGGACGATGTCCACATCGTCCCGCATCGGGAGGAGCAAGCCCCTCCCCTACAAAAGGGTGAAAAATTATACCCTTATATCGTAGGGGGCGGCGCCCACTTTCGCCCCGAAAAAACGAACCACCCTTGTGTATCAAGGGTGGTTTTAAAATTAATCAATATCCTTACCGCAGCAGCGCTTATATTTCTTGCCGCTACCGCAGGGGCAGAGTGCGTTCTTTCCGACAACGCCCTTTCCCTTAACGGTCTTGCTTGCGGGGGCGGCCGATTCCTCGGCAACCTTTTCGCGCTTGATTTCCTCATCGCGGCGAATGCGAACGGTTAAAACAAGTCGAGCGGTTTGCTCGCGGATGGCCTCGCTCATGGCATTAAACATATCATAGCTCTCGTTGCGATATTCAACAACGGGGTTATGCTGGCCATAGGCGCGCAGTCCGATACCGTTTTTGAGTTCGTCCATGCTATCGATATGGTCCATCCAGTTGCGGTCAACACTGCGAAGCAACATAACCTTTTCCATCTCGAACATTAGCTTTTCGCCATATTCCTCCATGCGGCGAGCCATAATCTCGTCTGCACGGGTCTTTAGCATCTCGGCAACATCCTCCGGCTCAAGGGTATTGAGCTCGTCGGCTGTAAAGGCTAGGTCCTCTTCGGTTGTTATCCAACCAAGGAAATGGTCGCGCAGGCCCGAAAGATTCCATTCGTCGGCGCTTTCGCCCGTTAGGTATTCCTTTGCGGCGATATCGATGGTATCGTGTATCATCTTCATAACCATGTCATGAACGTTATCGTTATCAAGAACCGAGTTGCGCTGCTTATAGATAAGCTCGCGCTGCTTGTTCATAACATCATCGTATTCGAGAACACTCTTTCGGATTCCGGAGTTGCGCTCCTCAACCGTTAACTGCGCCGATTCGAGCGCGTTGGTTACCATCTTGCTGGCGATGGGAGTATCGTCATCGATTCCGAGCGCCGACATAACCTTAAGCATTCTCTCGCCGGTAAACAGACGGAGAAGGTCATCCTCGAGCGAGAGATAAAACTGGGTATTGCCGGGGTCGCCCTGTCGTCCCGCACGGCCGCGAAGCTGATTATCAATTCGGCGAGAATCATGTCGCTCTGTGCCGATAATGCAAAGACCGCCAACCGCACGAACCTTTTCGGCCTCGGGCGCAATCTCTTTGCGGAATTTATCATAAAGCTCGTTATAAAGCGAACGTGCCTTTAGAATATCGGGGTCGGCAGTTTCGGCAAAGCCGGTTGCCTCCGAGATAATCTCATCGGTATATTCGAGCTTTTTAAGCTCGGCCTTGGCGAGATATTCGGCATTACCGCCAAGCATAATATCGGTTCCGCGACCTGCCATATTGGTTGCAATGGTAACGGCGCCGAATTTACCCGCTTGGGCGATAATCTCGGCCTCGCGCTCATGATGCTTCGCGTTTAAAACATTATGTTTTATTCCGCGGTGACGCAACTTGGCGCTTAATTCCTCGGATTTTTCGATTGTAACGGTACCAACCAAAACAGGTTGACCCTTTTGGTTGCATTCGATTATTTTTTCGATTATCGCATTTGTTTTTCCGTTTTGCGATTTAAAGATAAGGTCGGGGCCATCCTCGCGGATAACCTCTTTATTCGAGGGGATAACAACAACATCGAGGTTATATGTTCCGCCAAACTCTCCCGCCTCGGTTTCGGCAGTTCCGGTCATACCGGCGAGCTTATCATAAAGGCGGAAATAATTTTGGAAGGTTATCGAGGCGAGGGTTTTTGATTCGTTCTCAATGGTAACGCCTTCCTTGGCCTCAATCGCCTGGTGAAGTCCCTCATTGTAGCGGCGGCCGAACATAAGACGTCCTGTAAACTCATCAACAATTATAACCTGGCCATCCTTAACAACATAGTCAACATCGCGCTGCATAATTCCATGGGCGCGTATGGCTTGGTTAATGTGATGCGCTATGGTTATATTTTCGGCATCGCTTAAATTCTCAATTCCAAAATATTCCTCGGCCTTTTTTGTTCCGCTTGCGGTAAGCGAGCAGGAACGCGACTTTTCGTCAACTATATAATCGCCCTCGCGTTCGTGCTGTTCGTTTATTTCTTTATCGTTATTTTGAACTATTCTTATAGCGCGAAGTCCGCGAACGAAGCGGTTGGCTTTTTGATAAAGCTCGGTTGATTTATCGCCCTTACCCGAAATGATAAGCGGGGTTCTGGCTTCATCTATGAGGATAGAGTCAACCTCGTCGACTATCGCATAGTTATGGCCGCGCTGAACTCGCTGCTCGCGGTAGAGCACCATATTATCGCGCAGATAATCAAATCCGAGCTCGTTATTGGTGCAGTAGGTTATATCGGCGGCATAAGCCTCGCGCTTTTCATCACCCGACATACCATGAACAATAAGACCAACCGAGAGGCCAAGAAAACGATATATCTTGCCCATCCATTCCGAGTCGCGCTTTGCGAGATAGTCATTAACCGTAACAATATGAACTCCCTTACCCGAGAGCGCATTTAAATATGCGGGCAGGGTTGCAACCAAGGTTTTACCTTCGCCGGTGTGCATTTCGCTTATTCTGCCCTGATGCAGAGCTATACCGCCCAAAATCTGAACAGGGAAATGGCGCATCCCAAGCACACGGTCACCCGCTTCGCGGCAGGTTGCAAAGGCTTCGGGGAGCAGGCTATCAAGGCTCTCGCCGTTTTGGTAGCGCTCGCGGAAGAGCTCGGTTTTTGCGCGCAGCTCGGCATCCGATAATGCGCGGTATTCATCCTCAAGCGCCAAAACGGCGGCCTGAAGGGGCTTCATTCTCTTTATTTCTTTTTCGCTGTAATCGCCGAAAAGTTTTTTGAACAAACTCATAATAAAACAATACCTCTTTTTAAAGGTTAAAATATGGGGTAGCCGCGGCCATACCCATTCACCATATCATTATACCAAATATATCTATAAAAATAAAGAACAATTTATAAACAAAAGATGACATAGGTTTTATCTTGTAAAATGCCATTTTGTTTGGTATAATAAATAGGACAAGGGAGGTGAAAATTATAAAGCCCTTTAAAACTCTTGTAAGCTATTTTTTTAGTCGGCATTTTTTGATGTATGTTGTTATCGGTTCGTTTAACACCCTTAATACGGCTATTATCTCTCATATACTTGCAAAAGTTCTTTATGATTATCCTTCGAGCTATTTGGCTTTTGTTATATCCCTCTCTATTGGATATGTTCTCAATGCGAAGATTAATTTTAAGCATAAAATTATGCTTTCGGAATATTTAAAGTTTATGTCGATTTATATTCCTCACTTTATAATTTTCGCAACCATATCCACAATAGCGCTCAGTATGTGGAATTTCCCGCCGTTTTGGGCTACTGTAACCGCCTCGGTTGCGGGTTCTCCGATAACCTATCTTGTTATGCGATTTTTTGCCTTCGGGCATAAAAAGCCTAAAGAATAAAACCGTCCTTCGCCCGAAAACGAAAGACGGTTTTTTTATTTATTTAAAAAGCAAACATCCCTGGCTTTTGAACTCGGAAAGCTTTTGAATTAAAAGCTCCTTTGATACCGAGAAATGCTCCGCCAGGCAATCCATACACATAAATTCGGTGCAGGCGCGGTTTATAAGCTTTTTATGAAGCCCTATCTCATCCTTTGAGAGGGGCTTTTGGCATTTTAGGCATTCCTTCATTATATTTTCTTAACCTTTGCGCGGAAAACCTTACAACCGTGTGCCGGGATGGGCTCGGATAGGTATTCGCCGCGAATGCCCGAGATAACCTCGCCTGTATAAAGGTCGTGAAGCTCAAGGGTGCGTTCGGTTGATGCATTAAGTCCAACACTAACAAGCGGTAGGAAGCCCTTTGAGGGGCCATCTCCCAAATTGAACATAGCAATAGCAATATCGCCGTTTTCAAGATTGCGAACCCAAACCTGTGCGTGTGAATCCGAGCAACCAACTCCGTCTATCATATAGGGCTGGCAACCAAGCGGGTCGCAACAGATATCTATAAGACCGCGGTTTTTGAGGATGCGGAGCGCGCTATCATCAATCTTGCGAATGTCGCAACCTATCATAAGGGGGGATGCGAACATACACCACATTGCGAAATGGGTTTGGTATTCGATTTCACTGCAACCGCCGAGAGCGCAGAAGCCCTCGCCGTTCATGCCGATAACAAGCATATCCATATCGTTATAGCAGGCGGGGGAGCAGTAGGGAATCATCTCGGTCTGGAGCGCAAAGATATCCGATATTGATTTCCAGTTATCGCGAATATCGTTTCCGCTGCGCCACATATGTGCGCCGGTTTCTTTTATCCATTCCTTACTGTTTTCGGCTCCCCAGTTGCAGGCGCTGAAAAGAATATCGCGGCCGCAGTTGGCAAGCGCTAAAGCCATTCGCTTATATAAAAGGTCGCCCTTTTCGGTCATGGGCTTAAAGCAGTAGTCGTATTTTAAATAGTCAACGCCCCATTCGGCAAAGGTCTCAGCATCAATAAACTCATGCTCAAACGAGCCGGGGTAATCGGCGCAGGTTCGGTTTCCAACGCAGGAATAAATTCCGAATTTAAGACCCTTTGAATGAACATAATCGGCAACTGCTTTAATTCCGTTCGGGAATTTTTCGCGGTTGGGAACAAGGCGTCCGTTTTGGTCGCGCTGCTTTTCCGACCAACAGTCATCAATAACGATATAGTTATAGCCTGCATCGAGCAGTCCGAGTTCTATAATGCGGTCGGCGGTGCTGCGGATAAGCTCATCGCTTATATCCTCGCCAAAGGTGTTCCAGGTGTTAAAACCAAGCGGTGGTGCGGTTACTTTCATAATATTTCCTCCTGCAATAAAAAGTTTAGTTGCAATATACCATAAAATGCGATAAAATGTGGAATATATAGTTGAAAGTTTTTTTAAAATGCAATAAATCGTCGCATAGGTGGGATAGAATGAATGCAAAAATAAGCTATCATTACCAAAAAAACTTTGCCGATTTTAAAATGGAGCGAATGCATACCCATGATAAAGGCAATTTTGAGGTTATGTATATAAAGGGCGGCAACTGCACCGTTGCAACACCCTTTGGTGAGCATCGCCTTTCGGCGGGCGAGTTTATTCTGCTCGGTAACGAATGCCCGCATTTGCTTGAAGCGCAAAATGCCACAATTCTTAATATCGAATTTTATATAAAAGCGGGCGATATAAATATTGATTCGGTTATGCGCGAATATCCCGAGCTTTATGATATTTTCGAGCAAAGAGCGCTATCGCTTTCGGATAAAAGCGAGGTTTTTTCGGCTTTGTTATCGCTCGTATCGGAGCTGCGCGTAAATGGTGAGGGATTATGCTCCGAACTGCTTTTTAAACGTCTGCTTATAGAGATTGCGCGAACCTATAAAAAGCGCGAAAGCCCCTCGGAGCATTATGTAAGAGCGGCTATCGATTATATCGATGCCCACTTCTGCGAGCGACTCTCGGTATCAGATGTGGCGCGTGAGGTTGGAATCAATCGCTCGTATCTGCAGAGTCTCTTTAAAAGCGCAACAGGCAAAACGATTCTCGAATATATAAATTCCTTGCGAATTGCAAAGGCCTGCTTTATAATGAAAAATACCGACCTTTCGGTTGTTGATATTGCGCTTGATTGCGGGTTTGCCTCGCGTCAACATTTTATGTATATTTTTAAAGCCCAAACAGGGATGACTGCGCGACAGTATAGAGGGGGAAATAAGGATTATGAACGAGAATAAGATAGCGCGCATAAAGATAATTACCGCGATGCTCATATTCGGAACTATCGGACTTTTCACCAAATCAATAGCCCTGCCTTCGGCATTGCTTGCTTCGGCTCGCGGCTTTATTGGTGTTGCATTTTTGGGTTTATGCTTGCTCATTCGCAGACAGGGGATAAAAATATCCGAAATAAAGAAAAATGCGTTTTGGCTTTTGCTGTCGGGCGCGGGTATAGGCTTTAACTGGATATTCCTTTTTGAAAGCTATAGATTTACCGGAGTTCCAACCGCAACCCTCTGCTACTATCTTGCCCCCGCAATTGTTGTTTTCTTATCGCCCATTGTGCTCCGTGAAAGGGTTAGCGGAATACGTCTTCTGGCGGCAATCGTTGCTCTGCTTGGAATGGTTCCTGTTTCGGGTATTCTTTCGGGAGGCATTGGAGAGCCTCGCGGAATAGGCTTTGGAGTTGCCGCGGCGGTGCTTTATGCTTCGGTAATAATGATGAATAAAAAGCTTAAAGATATCTCCGACTATGCAAAAACAGTATCGCAGCTCCTTATAGCGGCGGTAGTTGTTTTGCCTTATGCCCTTATGAGTACGGATTTTGGTGTCCTTTCCATAGGCCGAAACGATATAATACTTACCGTTATAGTAGGCATAGTTCATACAGGTATTGCCTATCTCTTATATTTTGGCGCAATCCGTTCGCTCTCGGCCCAATCGGCGGCACTGCTCAGCTATATCGACCCTGCATCGGCAGTTCTGCTTTCGGCCGCCGCGGCCGCGGTTTTCCCGTCGGTTTTTGGCGGCGAGATTTTGAGTGTTACAACCGCTTTGGGTGCCGTTTTAATCCTCGGCAGTTCGCTTTTTGCCGAAATTGCCGAATCGCGGAAAAAATAACCTTTTTTATGACAAAATTGAAATAAAATTGTAACCCCTTTGAAATCGCTTTTTAGGGTATTCGGGTATATACTTGTTTTGTAAGATTTTTAAAGGCGGTGATTGCGGTGGTAAAATTCGTTCTGGAGCTTATTTTGGCTTTTGCGTTGCTCTTTTCTCCGAGCAGCGGTGCGACCGAGCCCGCAATAACGGAAGCATCGCTTCCCGCCGAAGAAACCGTCCTTTCCGCCGCCGAAGAAAATGCCGTTTTGGCGGCATATGAGCCCGAGGTTTATTCGCATCAAAGCGAAGGAGTTATGCTCGCCCGATTCCAAAACATTTTAAACCATAACCATTGCTTCGGCGATGATATTAATTCCCCGAGCGAGCTTATATTTAGCGCCCAGGTATCGCTTTTATCCGAATGTCGGGATGGATATATAGCATCCGATTTGGTTGATAACTTTGTTTTCAATATGTATGGCAAGCGCCCCGAGGGAGTAGTTTTTGATTTCTCCGAGCAGAGGGAAGGCTATTATCCCGTTATCCCGCGCGGATTCAGCACCTATTCGCATACCGTAACCGATTATTCCTATTTAGGTGATGGCAGAATAGAAGTCTTTAGCGATGTTTTGATTAATGAAACCGAAATGGCTCGTTGCGAAAGCGTTCTGTTTGCCGATGGAACGAGCGCCTTTGGATACATTCTTTTATCTTGTGAAATTTATTATTAAAATAGGAAAAACGCCCCGTCTTTTGAACGGGGCGTTTTCCTTATTTGAGGGGTTTGAGGAGGGGCCTTTTATAAAAAAGGCCTTAAGCGGAAAGAAGAGTGCGGCTCTCTTTTGCCTTTCCGCATTTTTATAATAAACTAAAATAATGTTTATTTTGTGAACATATTATAAATCAAAAATTAATTTTTAATGTCCCGAATATTGTTGCGCGAAAATGTCAAACATAATTGCGGGGTGTTAAACATGAAATATTCAAAACATAAAAGAAAAAATCCATTGGCAGGCAAGGGCTTCTATCTCGCGCTGGCCGCGTGTATTGCGGCGGTTTGCATTGCGGCCTATGCCGCCGCGGCAACCATCTCCTCAACCGAGGAAAATTTTGCTTCATATTCGAGCAAGGATTTAGGATATAACAGTTCATCCTCGTCCGAGCCGGGAAGCACTCATCAGGCGGGTCAAAATGTTAGTGATGCTATCGATACCCGCCCTGCGGAATCGAGTAAGGAAGCTCCTTCCTCAAGCGAAAAGCAGACCGCATCCGAACAATCGGGCGGGCTCGCATATACAATGCCGCTAAAGGGTAGTGTTGGCAAGAATTATAGCGATAAAACCCTTCAGTATAGCAAAACCTATGGCGATATGCGCCTGCATTTGGGAATAGATTTGCAGGCCGCCGAGGGAACAGATGTTGTTTCTGCGGCGAAGGGTAAGGTTACCGATGTTTATGATGATAGCCTTTGGGGCAAAACCGTTGTTATCGAGCATGATTTTGGAATAACGGGGCGTTATTGCGGGCTTAAGAATGTAACCGTAAATAAGGGCGAAACGATATCGGTTGGAATTAAGATAGGCGAGGTTGGAGTTGTTCCCTGCGAACGCGAGGACCCATCGCATATTCATATAGCGATTGTAAGGGAAGGGAAATATATTTCGCCCATTGAGCTTTTAGCACTAAAGAAATAAAAAAGGCCGTGGTAGCTTTAACTACCACGGTTCTTTTTTAATGTTTATTTCTTGTCTTTAAGCAGGTCGCGAATTTCGGCTAAAAGCTCGGCCTCGGTAGGAGCGGGGGGAGCGGCGGCGATAGCCTCTTCCTCCTCCTTATGGCGAAGCTTTTCTGCGGTTTCTCTAAACTTGCCGATAGCGGTTATCATAACGAAAATCGAAGCGGCAATAATAAAGAAATCAAGAATAGCCTGTAAGAAAGCGCCATACTGAACAACGGCATCGCGAACATTAAACGAAAGTGCCGAGAGATTGTTACCGCCGGTTATAATTCCGATGAGCGGCATAATGATACAATCAACCAATTTTGTAACGATATCCTTGAAGGCAGCACCGATAACAACACCGACGGCCATATCAAGAACATTGCCCTTAAATGCGAATTCCTTAAACTTTTGCCACATAAGAAAAACTCCTTTTCAATTGTTAATCTTATAATACATTAAAAATCGACAATATTCAAGAAAAAATTACAGTTTCATGGTAAGTGAGATGCGTTTTCTTGCAACATC
Source organism: Oscillospiraceae bacterium (assembly GCA_015065875.1). Classification (GTDB taxonomy): domain Bacteria; phylum Bacillota; class Clostridia; order Oscillospirales; family Acutalibacteraceae; genus SIG589. Next base: position 15,457 of record SVPK01000012.1, on the reverse strand, counting down.
GACTGATAATACGCGAACCTTAACGGTTTGACCAACCTTAACCGCCTCAAGCGGGTGCTTTATAAAGCGGTCGCAAATCTGCGAGATATGAACGAGGCCATCCTCGTGAACGCCGATATCAACAAAGCAACCGAAATCGATAACATTGCGAACCGTTCCGGTGAATTCCATTCCCTCTTTAAGGTCCTTAAGCTCCATAATGTTGCCATCGCGCAGAAGGGGAGCGGGAAGCTCGTCACGCGGGTCACGACCCGGCTTTTTAAGCTCGTTTATAATATCGCAAAGTGTTGGAACGCCGATTCCGATTTCCTCCGCAAGCGGGGCCAGGGCATCACCTTCGGGGAACTCAATGGCGCTAAACTTTTGGGGCGAATAGTCCTTCGGGGTCATACCGTATTTCTTAAGCAGAGCCTCGGCGGCTTTATAGCTTTCGGGGTGAACTGCGGTGTTATCGAGGGGATTTTTGCCGTCAATAACGCGAAGGAAGCCCGCGCACTGCTCAAAAGCCTTGGCTCCGAGCTTTGGAACCTTGAGAAGCTGGCGGCGGTCCTGGAAAGCACCGTTTTCCTCGCGATACGCAACTATGTTTTTAGCGATTGCACTGTTAACACCCGCAACGTGCTCAAGCAGTGAGCAGGAGGCGGTATTAAGGTCGGCTCCTACAGAGTTAACGCAATCCTCAACAACACCCGAAAGTGCATCCGAGAGGCGCGCCTGCGGCATATCATGTTGATATTGACCAACACCTATAGCCTTAGGCTCGATTTTAACAAGCTCGGATAGCGGGTCCTGAAGGCGGCGCGCAATAGAAACCGCACTTCGAAGCGATACATCAAATTCGGGGAACTCGGCGGCGGCAAGCTTGGATGCCGAATAAACACTGGCGCCTGCCTCGCTTACAACCATATAAGAAACTCGCTCGGGAATTTCCTTTATCAGCTCGGCAACAAAGGCCTCCGATTCGCGGCTGGCAGTTCCGTTACCTATCGATATTGTATTAACTCCGTGTTTCTTTATGAGAGCGGAGAGTTTTCGCTTTGCATCCTCGGTTTTGTTCTGCGGGGGAGTAGGATAAACAACCGTAGTATCAAGCACCTTACCTGTAGGGTCGCAAACCGCTATCTTGCAACCGGTTCGATATGCGGGGTCGAGACCGAGGGTTGTGCTATTCTTTATGGGAGGTTGCATAAGAAGCTGGCGAAGATTGCTTCCGAAAACCTTAATGGCGCTCTCGCTCGCCTCATCGGTAAGTGCCGAGCGAACCTCGCGCTCAAGAGAGGGGAATATAAGGCGACGGTAGCCGTCAACTGCCGCATCATAAACTATCTGCGAGCAGGCATTATCGGCCTTAACGTAGCGGCCGATTGCCGCCTTTTCGCCAAACATCTCGGGCAGTTCAAGCGAAACCTTTAAGAATTCTTCCTTTTCGCCGCGGTTTAGAGCTAAAACTCTATGACCGGCTATCTTGGAAACGGGCTCTTCGTATTCATAATAGTTTTCATAAACGCTCTGCTTTTCGCTATCGGCCGCGCGGGACGCAATTTTGCCCGAACGGGAGATAATAAAACGCAGCTGCTTACGAAGAACGGCATCATCGGATATGAGCTCGGCGATAATATCGGAGGCTCCCGAAAGTGCCTCCTCTGCCGAGGCAACGCCCTTTTCCTCGTCTATATAGGATAATGCTTCTGCCGAGGGGTCGGTTTCGTCTGCCTGCTCCAAAATGAGCATCGCGAGCGGTTCAAGCCCCTTCTCCTTTGCAACACTTGCCCTTGTTCTGCGCTTTTGCTTATAGGGGCGATAAAGGTCCTCGACCTCAACCAAGGCGGTTGCCGCCAGAATTGCGGCTTCGAGCTCCTCGGTCATCTTGCCCTGCTCGGTAATGGAAGAGATAACCTCCTCTTTGCGCTTTTCAAGGCCTCGCAGGTAGCAAAGTCGGTCATATATCTCGCGAAGTATTTGGTCGTCGAGTGTTCCCGTTTGCTCTTTGCGGTAGCGGGCGATGAAGGGGATGGTTTTATCATCATCGATTAGCGCAACGGTATTATCTATCTGCCATTGCGCGAGGGAAAATTCTTTTGCCAGGGTTTCATTGATATTCATATATACAACTCCGAAAATTTGATACTAAAATTATACCGCCGCTGCCGATTTTTTTCAAGAAAATATTAGGTCGACCCGGTCGGTATAGAAATTTTATTGCCTTTTTGGTTAAAACTGCACTAAAATTACTCCTTTTTAACCCCAAAAACCGCCTTTCGACGGCAATTTACACAAAAATTATTAAATCTCACACATAAAATTGGTTGAAATATCCTTAAAGTGGTGCTATAATGATTGCATAGTAATTTCAACTCCCGTCGAGTTGAAGAAAGGGTGTTCACATTGAAACAGTATAAAGCTACTAACATTAAAAATATCGCTCTGCTTGGCCATGGCAACAGTGGTAAGACCACTTTGGCAGATGCGATTTTATATTATGGTAAGGCAACCGACCGTATAGGCAAGAGCGCCGATTCAACCCTGGCTCTTGATTTTGATGCCGAAGAAAAGAAAAGAAAGGTATCGGTAAGCACCGCTTTGTTCCCCGTTGAAATCGGCGAGAATAAGTTAAACCTTATCGATGCTCCGGGACAGTTCGACTTTGCCGCCGGTGTCAGCGAGGCTTTAGCCGCCGCCGATTCCGCGCTAATTGTTCTTTCGGGTAAATCGGGTCTTACCGTCGGCGCCCAAAAGGCATATGAAGCCGCCCGCAAAAATAATAAGCCTGTTGCCTTCTTTATCAATAAGCTCGATTCGGTTCATGCTCATTTTTATCGCGTTGTTTCTATTATAACCGGTCAATATGGCGGAGTTATCTGCCCTGTTGTTGTTCCCTTTGTTGAGGGTGAGCAGGTTACCTGTTATATCAATCTTATAACAGGTAAAGCCTATACATACGATGGTCTTACCGCCAAGGAATATACTCCTGTTCCCGATAACTCGGATATATCAAGTATGCGCGATATTATGCTTGAGGCGGTTGCTTCAACCGATGAAGGCTTAATGGATAAATATTTCGGCGGCGAAGCCTTTACCGAAGAAGAAATTCTCGGCGCTCTGAAGACCGGTATGCAGTCGGGCGACCTTTGCCCCGTTTTCTGCGGTGTTGGTCAGGATGGCGCCGCCGTTCCGATGTTGGTTGATACCCTCGCGGCAATCGCTCCCTCTGCGGCCGATGGTAAGGTTATGTGTGCCGATGATAGCGCGGTTGCGGTTGATGAAAACGGCCCTGCCGCTCTCATAGTATTTAAAACAATTGCCGACCCGTTTGTTGGTAAGCTTTCATATTTCAAGGTTGTTTCGGGAACCGTTAAGTCCGATAGCCGCCTCATCTCGCAGAGAACCGGTAATGAGGAAAAGCTTTCCAAGGTTATGTGGATAAAGGCAGGTAAGCAGGAGGATGCTCCCGCTATTCCCGCAGGTGATATCGGTGCAGTTGCAAAGCTTGGCAACGTTTTAACAGGCGATACTCTTTGTGAGGCTGCCTTCGGTAAGGCTATTAAGGTTCCTGCATTCCCGTTGCCGCAGCTTACTATGGCTGTATATCCGAAGGTTAAGGGCGATGAAGACAAGATAGCCCAGGGACTTACCCGCCTTATGGAGGAAGACCCAACTATAAGCTTCTCGGTTAATACCGAAACCAAAGAACAGCTTCTTTCGGGTCTCGGCGAGCAGCATATTGATGTTATAATCTCCAAGCTCGCAGCCAAATTTGGCGTTTCGGTTGAGCTTAAAACTCCCCGCGTTGCATATCGTGAAACCATCCGCAAGACCGTTAAGGTTCAGGGTAAGCATAAGAAGCAGTCGGGCGGACATGGCCAGTATGGTGACGTTTGGATTGAGTTTTCTCCCTGCGAGGGCGATGAGATGATATTTGAGGAGAAGGTATTCGGCGGAAGCGTTCCGAAGAACTTCTTCCCTGCAGTAGAGAAGGGTCTTCGCGATTCGGTGCAGAAGGGTGTTTTGGCGGGCTATCCCGTTGTTGGCTTAAAGGCAACCCTTCTTGATGGTTCGTATCATCCCGTTGATTCCTCCGAAATGGCATTCAAAACCGCCGCAGGTATCGCATATAAGGATGGTCTGCCGCAGGCTGGTCCCGTTCTGCTTGAGCCTATTGGAACCTTGAATGTTACCATCCCCGAGGATAACATGGGTGATGTAATCGGCGATATCAATAAGCGCCGTGGCCGCGTTATCGGTATGAATCCTGTTGGCGGCAAGCTTCAGGAAATAATAGCCGAGGTGCCGATGGCCGAGATGTCCGATTTCTCAACCTCGATGCGCTCCATAACCCAGGGTCGTGCCGAGTTTACACTTAACTTTGAGCGTTATGAGGAGGTTCCCGCCCATATCGCAGGCAAGGTTATTGAAGCCGCAAAGGCAGAATAAAATAATAATTTGAAGGGCGCCGAAAGCGCCCTTCTTTTTTTATATAAAAAGAATATTTTTATTGACATAAAGCCCCCTCTTTGGTATACTGTTAACTTGATAGGTTATGTTTTAGATTGGGGCATTCCCGCTTAAAGCAATGCCAAAACAAAAAGGAGGTTTTAAAAATGAAAAGAACATATCAGCCGAAGAAGCTTCATCGCAAGAAGGAACATGGTTTCCTTAAGAGAATGGCAACCGCTAACGGCCGCAAGGTACTTGCCCGTCGTAGAGCAAAGGGCAGAAAGCAGCTTACCTACTAATTAAAAGGTTTTCGGGAAAAACCGATGGAAAAGCTAAAAAAATTAAAGCTTAATAAGGAATTTAAAAGGGCATACGGCAGAGGTCGTTGTTTCGTTAATCCTGCCGTTGTTACCTATATTGTTAAAAACCGCGAAAACGGGGTTAGAATAGGTATAACAACGGGCAAAAAGGTAGGAACGGCGGTTAAGCGCAATCGTGCGAGAAGGGTTATTTTAGCTGCTTTTCGCGGATGTCAGCCGTATATTAACTGTTGCGGGTTCGATATAGTTTTCGTAGCCCGCACAAAAACGCCCAAAATGAACAGCAACAAGCTGAAAGAAATTTTGATGCGTCAATTTTCGGACGCAGGATTGTTGAAAAATGAAACGGATATTGATTAAGCTGGTGCGTTTTTATCAAAAAAAGATCTCACCGCGCAAGGGTTATTCAAGCTGTCGATTTATACCAACCTGTTCAGCCTATGCAATCGAGGCAATAGAGACGCACGGTGCCTTTAAAGGTACCGCGCTCGCAATTTATAGGGTGATTCGATGTAATCCGTTATGCAAGGGCGGGTACGACCCCGTTCCTCCGCGTAAAGTTAAAGGAGAAAAACAATGAGTTTTATAAGTGTACCTATGGGCTATGTCCTTCGTTGGTTCTCGGCCCTGGTAGGTAATAACTTCGCAGCTGCGGTATTCCTGTTTACCATACTTGTAAACGTTATTATGATACCGCTCACAATGAAATCGCAGAAATCAACCGTTCAGCAAACCCGCATTAAGCCCAAGCTTGATGCGCTTAAAGCAAAGTGCGGTAACGATAAGCAAAAGTATACAAGAGAAATGCAGGCTCTTTATCAAAGAGAGGGCGTTTCTATGTCGGGTGGCTGTCTGCCGCTCCTGCTCCGTATGGTTTTCATGATGGGTATTTATTTTGCCATCGCAAACCCGCTTCAGTATATCTGCGGTGTTTCGGAGGCTGCTATCGGTGATGCAACCAAGCATGCTACCGAGGTATTAAAGCTTGAGTTGGGAAATCCCCCCGGTATCGGCTTGGTTGCGCCGGCTCGTCAGGGCCTTTTTGCATCGCTCGCACACCCCATATCTGCCGAAACCGCCAATATGGTTAGCTTTAACTTCTTTGGTATCGACCTTTTACAGAATCCGGAATTTACTGCTCCGGCCCTTATCTGGATTTGCCCCATCTCGTCCTTTGTTGCGCAGATGGCTTCCAGTATCGTTACCATGAAGATTAATAAGAAAAATAATCCCGATGCTCCCAATATGTCGGGTATGATGCTTATGATGCCCGTTATCTCATTGATAATCGGTTTCAACTTCCCCGGCGCGCTCAGCTTCTACTGGGCAATTTCGTCGATTGTAAGCGGTGTTATCCAGGCCGTTGTATCGCTTAAATACGGCCCCGATGTTATCATCGCCAAGGAGCAGGCAAAAGAAACATATACAAGATTCAGATACGAAAAGAACCGCAAGAAAACGGCTCAATAGATTAGGAGGAGCTAAAAGTTGATTAAAGAAGCAATAGGCGTTGGCGCCACGCTTGAAGAGGCCACCGAAAAGGCCAAAGCGGAACTCAATGCTTCATTTGACGAAGAGGTTCAGTTCGAGGTTCTCGCAAACCCCAAGAAAAAAACTCTCGGACTGTTCGGCGGCTCGCTCGCAAAGGTTAGGGTTTTTGTTGAAATGCCCGACCCCGCACCCAAAAAGCAGCGTCAGTCAAAGAAGGATAACAAAAGAAATGATAAACCCGTAAGAGAGCATCGCGAAAAGCCCGCAAAGGCTGTAGAGGCTCCCGCAAAGGTTATAGATGAAACCCCCGCAATCCCCGAGGAGCAGATTGATAAAAACTCTCCTACCGGTCGCGCAATTGCATATTTGCGTTCGGTTCTCGCTAATCTTGGAGTTGAGGATGTTAAATTCTCGGCCAACGAGATTGAGAAGGGCTCCCGCATAATTTTAGAGGGCGAAAACCTCGGCATCGTTATCGGTCGTCGTGGCGAAACCCTTGATGCACTTCAGTATTTAGCATCGCTTGCCGCAAATTCCGGCAACGAATTCTTCCGCATAACCCTCGATACCGGTAACTACCGTGAGAAGCGCGAGCAGACCTTGAAGGGACTTGCCCGCCGCGTATCGAACCAGGTTTTGCGAACCGGCCGCAGCCGCGCGCTTGAGCCGATGAATCCCTATGAGCGCCGCATAATTCATACCGAGGTTCAAACCATCGAAGGAGTTGAGTCTAACTCTACAGGCGAAGGCAAGAACCGTCGCGTTGTTATAAGCCCCATAGGTGGCGGTAAGAGAGATAACTTCCGCCGTGATGACCGTCGTGGCGGCCGTCGCGAGCGCCCTCAGCGTCCCGTTGTTGACCCCGACCGCGAGGTTAAGAAGGATGCAGTAGACCTTCCGCTCTACGGAAAAATCGATTAATTAAAAAACCTTCTGTGTGAAATACACAGAAGGTTTTTATTTTTATTATTTAAATGCCTCGGTCGAGAGGTATCTTTCTCCCGTATCGGGCAGGAGAACAACAATTTTTTTGCCCTCGTTTTCGGGCCGTTTTGCTAGTTCTGCGGCGGCTGTAAGCGCGGCGCCCGATGAGATTCCAACCAAAATTCCTTCGGTTCGCGGAATTGCTCCGGTAGCCTTTAGAGCATCCTCGGTTTGAACCGCAATTATCTCATCGATAACGGTTTTATCCAGCGCATCGGGAACAAAGTTCGCGCCGATGCCTTGAATGCCGTGTGGTGCGGCGGATTTGCCCGATAAAACAGGCGATTCCGCAGGCTCAACGGCAACGATTTTTATATCATTTTTTTGCTCTTTAAGATACTTTCCAACACCCGTTAGTGTTCCGCCTGTTCCAACACCTGCAACGAAGATATCAACCTCGCCCTCGGTATCGCTCCAGATTTCGGGTCCCGTTGTTGCATAGTGTGCCGCCGGGTTTGAGGGGTTCTCAAACTGGCCCGCTATTATGCTGCCCTCTATTTGAGAATGTAGCTCCTCGGCCTTTTTAACCGCGCCCGCCATACCTTCGGCTCCGCTCGTGAGGACTATCTCGGCGCCATAAGCCGCGAGTAGTTTTCTCCGCTCAATCGACATAGTTTCGGGCATGGTTAAAATAACTCGATATCCTCTAACCGCCGCAACCATAGCGATTCCAATACCGGTATTACCGCTTGTAGGTTCGATTATGGTGGCTCCGGGCTTTAAAATTCCGCGCTTTTCGGCATCGTTTATCATAAAGAGCGCCGCGCGGTCTTTAACGCTTCCTGCGGGGTTAAAGCTTTCGAGCTTTGCGAGGATGCGCGCCTTTGCGCCAACACTCTTTTCAAATTTTTCAAGTCGCATGAGCGGCGTTTTGCCTATGAGCTCTAAAACGTTGTTATAAATCATAATGCCTACTCCTTTTAAAAGTAGTATTTCCAAAAAAATCCCCTTTCGGGGATTTTTTTATTAAAATTCTGCTAAGAAATATGCTTGGGTATATGCCTTATTTCCGTCCTTATCGAGCAGCTCTGCACGAACGTAAACGTCGTCCTCGTGCAGGGTAAACTCGGCGGTATATAAGTCGTCGTTTTCGGCCTTAACGCGGCCTGTGTGGCGGGTGCCTGTGTGGAAACGAACGGAGCGAAGCGGGGTTTTGGATACAACACCAAACTTGCCGTCCTCAACGTATATATCCTCAATAATGGGACCGCAGGAGGCATAAAATTCGCCGTTTTCAAATGCGCTCATAATCTTATCATAGCGCAGCTCGTCGGCGGCGAGCATAATAAATCCGCCAAACATATCGTCGGGGTAGTGGTTATCGTCTGCCGCAACGCAGAAAACGCGCTTTCCTGAACGGAGCATATCGTCGAAAACAACTCCGTTATCATCATCAAAGCCCCCAATATAGGTTCCCGTGTTGAATATTTCGAGGTTGTTCATGCCCTCGTATTGCATATAGACCGAATAATCCTCCATCGACCAGCGCGGATGGTTATAGCTCACGATAAAGCCTGCCTCGCGAAGACGCTTAATGGCAAGGTTTATAGCCTCGGGAGTGTGGTCCTTGCAAAGAATTTCACCCTTGGATACCGCCATATCCCAGCGCTCGTCGTGCATCCACTTAAACTTGGGGTGCTTCCAATTGGGATCAATGCCAAGCTGGAAAATTTCAGAATTATCCTTTTTATAAATGCAGAGATGGCAAACTATCCAATTGTTGAAATTCTCACCGTGAACCTCATTGAACTCGTATTCGAGAGCAGGGATAGTGAGGAAGTTTTCATCGTCGAGCTCTTTGTGATAGAAAAGACCTTCATGGTCGGTAATTGCCAAAACGGAATAGCCCTGCTCCTTATAGAGCTTTTTAAGTTCTTCGGGAGTATAGGTGCCGTCCGACCAATTACTGTGGCAGTGCATATTAGCCTTATAAAAGTTCTTTTCTATGGGGATGAGATGTTTTTTCATATCTGTTGCTCCTCTTGAAAAATCAGATATCGTTTCTGCCCTCGAGTGCGCGGGTAAGCGTAACCGAATCGGCATATTCAAGGTCGCCTCCAACGGGAATACCGTAAGCCAAGCGGGTTATACGAATGCCCATGGGCTTGATAAGGCGGGAAATATAGCTGGCTGTTGCCTCGCCCTCAACGGTCGGGTTGGTTGCCATAATAACCTCTTTAACACTGCCGTCGGCAAGACGGGTCATAAGCTCCTTGATTTTGAGTTGGTCGGGGCCTATGCCGTCGAGCGGGGATATGGTTCCGTGAAGCACGTGATAAAGGCCTTTATACTCTTGGGTTTTTTCAAAAACCATAACCGCCTTGGGGTCCTCAACAACGCAGATGGTTGAGCGGTCGCGCTGCTCATCTGTGCAGATTGGGCAGGTATCGAACTCGGTAAGACATTGACATTTATCGCAAAGATGAACCTTCTCGCGCGCCTCGGTAAGAGCCGAGGCAAAGCGCTCCGCACGCTCTTTGGGCTGCGACAGTATATAAAAGGCAAGCCTCTGCGCCGTTTTGCGGCCGATTGAGGGAAGCCTTTCAAATTGGGTTATCAGCTCGTTGAGCGGTCCAACATTATATGCCATTAGAATAACCCCGGAATATTAAGACCGCTGGTTATAGCGCCCATTTCCTCATCGGCGGTCTTTTTAGCGGTATTAATAGCCTCGTTAACCGCAACGGTAACAAGGTCCTCAAGCATCTCTGCATCATCAGGGTCAACTGCATCGGGCGATATTTTGAGAGAACGGATGTTATAATCTCCGTCAACGGTTGCGGTTACAAGTCCGCCACCCGAGGTTGCGGTATATTCGCGCTCCTTAAGGTCGGCCTGGAGAGCCGCCATATCATCCTGCATTTTTTGTGCCTGCTTAAGCATGGCATTCATATTCTGTCCGCCCTGATTGGGAATTCTGCATTTCATAAAAGTTTTCTCCTATTTTTTTAATAAGTCAAGCTTTTGGGCAAGCCCTAAAAGCGGGTCGGTTTTATTCTGGGCCTCGTTTTCGCGATGATACGGGCCGATTTTATATTGAACCTCAAGGGTATCAAAAATTGCTCTGCGAAGGGTATCGCGGTTGTGCGCCGAGGCATTCATTATCTCTTTAAACTGCGGGTTATCGCTATCAATAAGCAGATATTCGCCGCGGATAAATGCGCGCGAGCCGCGAAGAACACTCGCCATAAGCGGGTTTATTTTGAAAAGAGAGGATAAAATATCGTTCCATTCCTTTATCGGGCGCTCGCCGTCTTCTGCTTCGGGCTCTGTTTGGGGAGCGGGCTCCTCTGCTTCAGGCGGGGGAGGCAGTTCATCCTCGATTGGCGGGATTTCCTCGTCAACGGAGGGTAAAACTTCGGGTTTTGCCTGCTTTTCAGGAGTCTTGACTAAAGCGGCTCCGCTCTCAAGCATAGCGATTCTCTGTTCGAGCGCCGAAAGCGAGGATGCAAGCTGCGGTGAGCAGAGCTTAATAATTGCAAGCTCCATCTCACAACGGCGGGAAGCCGATTTCATTCTCGGCTGGGTTTGTTGCAATAAATCGAGAATAAATATTATCTCGCGCAGGTCATAAAGTCGAGCCTGGCGCGCGAGTTCCTTTTTCTCTGCGGCCGAGCAGATTATCGGCTTCGGCTCCAGAGAAACGGTCTTCATTATCATTAAATTTCGGTAATGCGATATAAGCTCGCCGAGCAGGCGGGTCATATCAACCGACGCGGAATAAAGCTTATCAATAAGAACGAGTGCATTTTCGGTATCCTTTTCGCGGATAAGGTCGCAAAGCTTATAAAGATATTCGCGACCCGCCATTCCGCAAACCTCCGAAACGGTTTGCTCCGAGATGGTATTGTTTGCCGAGGCGCAAAGGTCGAGTATGGAGAGCGCATCGCGCATTCCGCCATCGGCCAAGGATGCGATAAGCAATGAGGCATCGTCCGATATGGTAAGACCTTCCTTTTCGGCAACCATTTTCAGTCGCTCGCAGATAAAGCTTTGCTCAATTCTTCTGAAATCGAAGCGCTGGCAACGCGAAAGAATGGTTGCGGGCAATTCGTTAACCTCGGTTGTAGCGAGGATGAAAATAACGTGTGCCGGCGGTTCTTCGAGGGTTTTAAGGAGCGCATTAAATGCGGCCTTCGAGAGCATATGAACCTCGTCGATTATATAAACGCGATAGCGCGCATTTGCAGGCGCAAAATTAACCTGCTCCCGCAGCTCGCGAACATCATCAACACCGTTATTCGATGCGGCATCGAGCTCAACGATATCCATAACCTCGCCCGCCGCAATAGCGCGACAGGTTTCACATTCGCCGCAAGGGTCACCGTTTTTGGGGCTTTGGCAGTTAACCGCCTTGGCCAAAATTTTAGCGCAGGAGGTTTTGCCCGTTCCGCGGGTTCCCGTGAACAGGTAGGCATGAGATATTTTTCCGGTTGCAAGCTCGTTTTTAAGGGTTTCGGTTATGTGCTCTTGGCCAACAACATCGGAAAATGTATCGGGGCGGTATTTACGGTATAAAGCCTGATACAACAATCTTCACTCCTCTCAAAATCCAAAATGCGTACTAAAGTGTACGAACAGACCGATTTACTGCAGCGCATAGGACTTCCGCTTAATGCTGCTCGGTTCCCCGCCTGACATGGTTCACGGGGTCCCATCGCACAGGACCCGCCTGTTCGCACGCTTCGGTACGCATTTCTCCATATATTATAATATAAAATTCCACAGTTTACAATAGTTTTTAAAAAATATTGTAATTTGTTAAAAATAATATTATAATATAATATATAACTTAAAATGCGGATAGTGTTGTCCGCAAAAGGAGAAACAATGGAAAAACTCATGGTAAAGAGTCTGTATGACCTTTCGCATACGGCCGCAAGCCCGCTGCTTTCCGCGGTTTGTTATCCGTGGGAGGCGTTGCCTCTGATAAAGGATTTCATACTTTCGCTTATAGAAAAGCTTGACCGCGAGGAATATATCGAATTTGGCGATAATGTTTTTATCCATAAAAGCGCAACCGTTGCCAAGACCGCATCAATAAGCGGACCCGCTATTATCGGCGCTGAAACCGAGGTTCGCCATTGTGCATTCATTCGCGGAAGTGCGCTTATAGGTAAAAACTGCGTTGTCGGCAATTCAACCGAGCTTAAGAATGTTATCCTTTTCGATAATGTTCAGGTTCCGCATTATAATTATGTTGGCGATTCTATTTTGGGATATCGCTCGCATATGGGCGCGGGGGCAATAACCTCCAATGTTAAATCGGATAAAACCCTCGTAACCGTTTCGGCCGATGAAAAAATCGAAACCGGGCTTAAAAAGTTTGGCGCAATGCTCGGCGATTATGTTGAGGTTGGTTGCGGTTCGGTTTTAAATCCCGGAACCGTTATAGGAAAAAATACAAATATATATCCGCTTTCCTCTGTTCGCGGTTTTGTTCCCGAGGGAAGCATTTATAAGAGATACGGCGAAGTAGCCCAAAAGCGTTGAGGTGTTCTATGGAAAAATGGGATGTTTTAAATGCGCGGGGCGAGCCAACGGGAAGGCGAGTTAATCGCGGCAGAAGGGCAATCCTCCGCGCGGGGGAATACCATTCGGTAGTTCATATTTGGATAACCGATAGCCGTGGCCGACTTTTGTTGCAGCGCCGCTCGGAAAAGAAAAATCTAATGCCCGGAGAATGGGCCGCAACAGGTGGAGCCACCATAGCGGGAGAAACTCCGTTTGCCGCCGCAAGGCGCGAGCTTTATGAGGAGCTTTCGATTCGCTCGGATGAGCGAACCCTAAAAAAGGTTGCAACCATTCGCCGACGCAACTCGATTCTAACGGTTTGGCATATTAAGGTCGACCTTGATGAACGTAAGCTTCGACTTCAACATAATGAGGTCGCCCAGGTGCGCTGGGTAACGCGCGAGGAATTTGAAAAAATGGTTGCCGAGGGCAAATATCATAACTACGGTAAGGAATATTTCCAGGTTGTGCTTTCGGCGATTTACGGAGAAGGAGAGAAAAAAGATGAGTCTATCGGTAGAAGGGCAGAAATGTCCGGTATGTAATGCCTACCTTTTTGACGATGAGGATATAGTTTTTTGCCCAACCTGCGGCGCTCCTCATCATAGAGATTGTTATCAAAAGCTCGGTCATTGCGCCCTCGAGGCGGACCACGGAACCGACCGTCAATATGACGCAAACAAGGCGGCTGAGGAGGCCAAAGAGCGCTATGCCGATAAGGAGCCGGAGCAGGAAGCCCCAAAATACCGTTGCTTCCGTTGCGGCTATGAAATGGGCGAGGAGGATAGGGTTTGTCCCCGTTGCCGTGCTCCGCGAATGCATGCAGCCTATGGCGGCGCCCATGTAAACTTTGGTTTTCAGCAACCCAAATGGAAGGGCGAAACCGAGATTGAGGATGGAGTAACCATTAATGATGTTACCCCGCTTGTTGTTGCAAATACCAATCGCTATAATGAAAAATTCCTTATGCTCGGAAAGAAGCATAAAACCTCTTGGAACTGGTCGGCATTTTTATTCCCGTCGGCCTGGGCTTTTTTCAGAAAAAGCTATGTTAGCGGTGTGCTTTTCGGAATACTTCAGGTAGCAGCTTCGGTTTTGATGCTTCCTATAAATACCTTGATTGAAAACGGTCCTCTCGCAGAGGGCGCAACAAGAGGCGAAGTGTTCTCACTCATTGCCGCTAATCCCTTAACCCTTTGGCTTGCGGTTGCGGGTATTGTTTTGGGTCTTGGCGTTGGTATCTTTTCGGGCCTTTTCGGCGATTATATTTATCGCGGCAACTGCATCGATAAGGCCAAGCGCATCAAAGAAGCCCCCGAGGACCAAAAGGAGATGCTCCGCTATAAGCTTGGCGGCATAAACCCGCTTCTTTTCTTAATAGTTTTTATGGTTGAAAACTATATACCGATGATAATCGGAATATTCCTTTAAGGTGAAATTAATGAAGGATTTTCGTTTTTGTGAGGAATGCGGAACAGCTAACGGCCCCGATTTTAAATATTGCAAAAATTGCGGAGCCCGTCTTTCGGATTCGCAGGAGGGCGAAGCCCCCGTCGCTGATGAGGCGGTGTTTTGGCAGGATAGCGATGAGATATCTATTGAGGAGCTTTCTGCTTTCGCGGGAAAAAACGGCAACAAAATAGCCCAAAAAATTAGCGCTATGCGCTTCTTTGGACGAAAAATATCGTGGTGCTGGCCTGTGTTTTTATTCACCTGGTTTTTTGGAATCGCGGGCGCGGGAATTTGGTTTTTATACCGCCGAATGTATCGTTTGGGCGCCGCTTTATTGGCCGTTTCGCTCCTGTTTAGCACCATAGGGCTAATAGCGAATTCGGGCAATATTAGGGGCGTTGTTATGGATGTTTCGGATTGCTTTGGCCAGAATACCGACCCCGAAACAGGCAACATAAACGAGGTTAGCCTTGTTGAAGGCCTCGAGGAGATAGAAAAAAGCGAAAATGTTAGAAGGCTTAATATCTATTCGAATTTTTCTAATCTTATTAATGCCGTTATATCGATAGTGTTTGGACTCTATGCGATTTACCTTTATGAACGCTTTGCGATTCAAAAAATAAAGGGCTATAATCGAAAACTAACCCCAATCGAGCTATCCCTGGCGGGCGGAACCGCAGGCGGCGGAGTTGCGCTCGGAATAATATCCTACATAATTGCCGAAATGGCATCTATGATACTTATTTTAACGGGAATTTTGATATAATGAAAAAGTATACAACACTTCTGTTTGATAACGATAATACCCTTATGGATTTCTATGCCGCCGAGCGGCAGGGAATAGAACGCGCCTTTAAAAAGCATGGGCTTGTCTTTAACGATGAGATACTAAAGCTTTATAGCGATATAAACCAATCGTTTTGGGAAAGCTTTGAGCGCGGTGAGATAGAAAAAAGCGAGATTTATGAAGGCCGTTTTATAAAATTCTCCGAGGTAACGGGCTATAAGTTTGATACAGCGCAGATGCGAATCGATTATGTCGATGCGCTACGATTCGGCTATGATTGTATTGATGGCGCGGTTGAGCTTCTCCGTAGCCTTTATAAGGATTATGATATCTATATCGTAACCAACGGTGAGCAGAAAACCCAGGAGCAGCGAATATCCCATTCGGGACTTTTGCCGTATTGCAAAGGCGTTTTCGTCTCGGAGACAACGGGCTATCAAAAACCGCATATCGGATATTTTAATTATGTTTTTGA
>SVPK01000011.1 GCA_015065875.1 Oscillospiraceae bacterium | reverse complement strand
TATCGCGATTGGTAAATACATCGCTGTCGCCGCGCTTGCCTTCGGTATATGTATAGTAGTTTTCGTCTGTTCGGGGAGAGGTTCCCTTAACACTTCCGTTTTTGCCGGCCGAAACTGTGCTCTTTGCATTTGCCTCTGCCTCGGCAATAAGAAGGTTATCAACTAGGATAAAATCGGTTGTATTATAATGGGTTCCGAGCGAGAAGAAAACTGTTCCCTCATCGCCATCGCGGAAAACATCGGCATCCTCGCCGGGATTGAAAACTAAATAAACATTCTGCCAAACCTTAGCAGAGGATACTCCGTTATCGGTAAAGTATTTGTCGCATCCCTCATCGGCGGCATTGTAGCCGTTGCTTCCGCCCCAAGACCAAACGGTAGTAAACTTGGTTGACGATGAATTGGGCTCGGTTCCATCCTGCTGCGAATGGTATGCCCATTTAATGGTATGGTTGGTATCATCATAGGGGATTTTTCCGTTTGCATCGGGACCGTTGAGCGACATATAAAGCGCATAGCTGAGTCCACTCGGAGTAAACGCAGCATTATCATCAAACTTATAGGAGAATCGAATTATATAATCGGTATTCTTTTTAACCTTGATAGAGAAATTAGCAAGGTTTTTAACCTTTGCGGCAGCAGTTGTTCCCGTAACCTGCGAGGGGTCGAGCATAAGGGCATAGCTGCCATAATCCTCATCGGTATTTTCAAGCTCTGCAGTCGGAACTACCGTGGCAGTTCCAAAATAAGAAGTATGATACTTCTTTGCATTGTTGATGCTATCGGTTAAAACATTCTGACCCGATACCACCTCTGCATTTCCGTTTTCAACCATATTGCGGATGTCGAAAACTGCAGTAAGCTCAATATCTCTCGTAGGGGCAAAGGAATAGTTCAGTTCCTTTGATACGAGTTCGGTTCCCTCATACCAGCCAACAAATCCGTTGCCGTAATAGGGGGTTGCCGAAACGGTTGCCAACTCGCCCTCGGGAATATACTGAACTGCATCACACGAAAGTGCTCCGCCGAACTTACCGTTCTGCTCTCTGACCGAAGCCGAAACAGCATTCATCCCCGCGGGGGTTTGGGCATCAGCAGGCGCGCTTATAAAGCTAATTCCTGTAAAAACACAGGATAGCATAAGCACAAATGCCAAGGCCAAAGCTAATGTTTTTTTCATATAATTCCTACTCTCCTTTTAGAAGATATTTATACATGTTAATTATAAAGTTAATACAGTTTTCTTTCAATGGAAAATGTTTTTAGCAATATGTAAAAAACTTAAGCAGAAAATGCCGCAATAACGGCAGAATTTGTGAAAAACTTATCAATTTCATATCTCATGCCTAACCATGAAAAGTATTTTTTAAATAATATCTTTTAACCTATCGACATATACTACGATAGATACAAATCCGGGGTGAAATTTTATGTTAGATATAAATTTTTCGGGCGGTTTTTCGGAGCTTTCAAAGGTGCTTTCGCATTTTCCCGATGCGGTATGCATTATACGCGGCGATGATGCTCACCCGCTTTTAGCAGGGATAGTTATGCTTTTTGATACCGAATACGGAACCATAATAGCAGCCGAAATAAAAGGACTTCCGATAAAGCCTGCCTGTGAATCAGGGGTTTTCGGATTTCATATCCACGAAGGCCCAAGCTGCGAAAGCAAAGGCTTGCCCTTTTCCGAAACGGGAGGACACTATAATCCCCTATCCTGCCCCCATCCCGCGCACGCGGGCGATATGCCGCCGCTTATATCGGGAAACGGCTATGCTATTTCGGTTTTTTTATGCGAAAAAATAACCACCCGCGAGGTTATCGGCAGAACGATTGTTATTCATTCGGATGCTGACGACTTTAAAACCCAACCCGCGGGAAATTCCGGAAGCAAAATCGCTTGTGGCGAAATAATGAGAATATAAAAAACGCAGGGGTTAACCCCTGCGTTTTGTTTTATTTTTTATTCTTTTTAAGAAGCTTGCGTTCTTTTTCGTAATCTCGCAAAACCCTCATTGCTTCACCGCCGAGCGGGAGAATAGCCATCATATTAAAGACCGTCATAAGCGCGATGCCAACATCGCCCAAGGTCCAAACGGTAGTATATGCGGCCAAGCCACCAATAAAGAGCATTACAAGCGCAACTATTTTATAAACGAGTTGCCAACTCTTGCGGTCGCCAAAAATATAGGAAACATTTGAGCGGGCATAGAAAAGAACACCCGCAAAGGTCGAAAAGCTAAAGAGCCAAAGAGTTATTGCGATAAAGTATACACCAAACTCGCCGAGATGATATCTCATAGCATCAATAAGCAGCGCCATACCCTGGGAAGCTCCTGCGGCACCGCCGGGAACAAGAAGCATAATAAATGCAGTGCAGCTGCAGATGATTATGGTATCGATAAATACACCAAGCGACTGTAAAAGTCCGATTTTTGCGATGCTGTCACTCTCGGCAGCGGCTGCCGCACAGGGCGCAGAGCCCGAACCCGCCTCATTAGAGAAAAGACCTCTTCTGATTCCGTTTGCCAAAACAAAGCCGAGTCCCCCCGCAACGGCCTGACGAAGGCCAAATGCCTCTGCGAATATGCGACCGAATATGCCGGGAAGTTCGGTTATATTCTTAAATATAATTACAAGCGTTATTATGAAATAGAAGCCCGCCATAATCGGAACCATTATGTCAAGAACCTTAACGGTTGCCTTCTTGCGAAGAACAACAACCGCCGCAACAGCAACCAATATAACGGTTGATATTAAGGGGTCAACCCCAAAGGCAATATCAAAGGTATCCGAAACGGAATTACCTATAACCTGGCTGATTCCGCCCCAACATAAAAGTCCCGAAAATGCAAAAAGAATTGCTATAAAGGAGCGCTTGAGCTTGCGGCCGTTAACGCGCTCGGCAAGCTCATGAATATAATATGCGGGACCACCCTTATAGCCACCGTAAATCGGGTCCTCTTTTTTATATTTTTGAGCCAAAACCGCCTCAACAAAGGCAGTTGCAGAGCCGAGAAGCGCGGTTATCCACATCCAGAAAACGGCACCCGCTCCGCCTGCCGATACCGCCGCAACAACACCAACAAGATTGCCCATTCCAACGCGGGTTGCGGTTGAAACTATAAGCGATTGCCAGCCCGAAATTGCGCCCTTCTCGGATTTTGGTTTTTTCTCTGCCGCCGTTTTAACCATTGCGGGAAGCATACGAACCCCCATAAAACGGCTTCTTACAGTAAAGTAAATACCCATTCCTACAAGCATAACAACCAAAAGCGAAAGTCCGAGACTTTTACCGCCGGGTAGCGGAATGCTAAACATATCGTCATTAAAAAATGCATAAACCGAGTTTATGATTCTTGTTAAAAACTCGCCAACCGGTGTAAAAAAAGATTTTATTCCATCCACAAATATAAACCCCTAATATAATTTTAGCCGTAGTCTTTCGGCTTCGGCTAACCAAATTATACCATAAATAAAAATAAAAGCAAGCGAAAAAAGCTATATACTCTTTCACCTTTTTATGGTAAAATAATCTTGGTGATTTGATGATAAAAATTATGTTTGTCTGCCACGGCAATATTTGCCGAAGCCCGATGGCGGAGTTTATACTTAAAAAGATGGTTGGCGACCTTGGCCGAGCGGATGAGTTTTTTATTTCCTCTTGCGCTACCAGCACCGAGGAGATTTGGAACGGCATCGGCAATCCTGTTTACCCGCCCGCCAGAGAGGAGCTTTTGAGTCACGGGATTGACCCGAGCGGCAAGCGCGCGGTTCAGCTAAAGAAAAGCGACCTTAATAAATACGATATTTTTATCTGCATGGACCGCAACAACATAAGAAATGCCGAACGAATTTTAGGCAGTAGCGAAAAGCTCTGTCTTTTAAAGGATTTCACCTGCGGCGGAGATGTTAGCGACCCTTGGTATAGCGGTGATTTCGAGGGTGTATACCGCGATATTGAGGAAGGCTGCAAAGCAATTTTAGAAAAATATTAAGGAGCCTGAAATGAATTATAAAGATTTCATCGAAAAGGAAAAAATAATAGTTATTGTTCGCGGTGTTGCGAGCGATAAGCTACTGCCCCTTGCCGAAGCTATGTTTGAGGGCGGAATACGTATGCTCGAGATTACCTTTAGCGCCGACGGAAAAGTAAGCGACGAAGAAACTGCCGCCAATATAGCCCTCCTTTCGCACCATTTCGAGGGCAGAATGCTCATCGGCGCGGGAACGGTTTTAACCAAAAAGCAGGTGAAACTTACAAAAAAAGCGGGCGGTAAATTTATTATCTCCCCCGATGCCGACAGAGCCGTTATTAAATACACCAAAAAGCTCGGCCTTATCTCGATGCCGGGCGCAGTAACTCCCAGCGAAATAAAGCTATGCCATAATGCGGGCGCGGATTATGTTAAGATTTTCCCTGCCGTAAATTTAGGGCCCGATTACATAAAAGCGGTTAAAGCCCCGCTATCGCATATTAAATATCTTGCGGTTGGCGGCATAAACCCCGATAATATGAAGGACTATCTGAAAGCGGGCGTTTGCGGATTTGGAATCGGCGGTAATATAGTATCAAAGGATATGATAGAGCGCGGAGATTTTGGCGGCATACAAGCGCTG
Source organism: Oscillospiraceae bacterium (assembly GCA_015065875.1). Taxonomy (GTDB): domain Bacteria; phylum Bacillota; class Clostridia; order Oscillospirales; family Acutalibacteraceae; genus SIG589. The sequence continues at coordinate 25,572 of SVPK01000011.1, read as the reverse complement.
GCTAAAAAATATACCGATGCTTTGAGAGGCGAAAATGAGTAGTTATATAGTTATTGATGGGGGAACAACAACCACCCGCGTTGCCCTAATATCCAATAAAAAGTTAATTGATAAAATAAAAATCTCGGCAGGAGCTCGCGCTAATATGCAGGCGCCCGGAACTCTCGAAGCCGCCGTTCGCGAGGCGATTGACAGACTTCTCTCGCAAAACAGCGCCGCCCCCGAATGTATTCTCGCGGCGGGTATGATAACCGGCGAATTCGGGCTTTATAATCTGCCGCATATTGAGGCTCCCGCAGGCATAGATGACCTTGGCAACTCGGTCGCAGAGGTCCGACTTCCCGATATAAGCCCCCTCCCCTTTTATTTTATACCCGGGGTTAAAATCCTTGGTGATATTGAAAAAACCGATATGATGCGCGGAGAGGAATGCGAGGTTTTCGGATTATATGACGGCGAGGATGCCGTTTTTGTTCTGCCCGGCTCACATTCAAAAATCATTAACCTAAAAGACGGAAAAATCACCGATTTTAAGACACTGCTAACAGGCGAGATGACCGCCTCGCTCTGCGAAGGAACAATTCTGCGCGACGCGGTTGACCTATCGGCAAGTCTTGAGGAAAGTTATTTAATTGGCGGATACCGCTACTGCCGTGAGCATGGAATTAATGAGGCGCTTTTTAAGGTTAGAATACTTAAAAATCTGCTATCTGCATCCCGCGATGAGATTTATTCCTTCTTTCTCGGTGTGGTTCTCTGCGGCGAGATTGAGGCAATAATAAAAACACATAAGAAAAATATTTTTGTTGCCGGTCGCGCAGAGCTTCGGGCGGCAACTGCGATACTTTTAAAATCAGAGGGGCTTAACGCTACCCCCGTTTCGGACGAGGCGGCCGATATGAGCACCTTCCTTGGAATGATAAAAATTTTTGAAAGCAAAAAAAGCAAGGATTAAGAGTGGTTCTCTTAATCCCTGCTTTTATTTTTTACCAAGCTCTTTGGTTCGCTTAAAGGATTTCTCTGCCGCAGCCGATACTATACCCGAAAGATTATCGCTCTCGAGCGAACGAACTCCCTCGATAGTGCTGCCGCCGGGACTGCAAACTGCAGTTATAAGCTCTTGAGCGGTGCGACCGCTCTTCATAAGGTTCTCGGCCGAGCCCAAAACGGTTTGAGCCGCGAGGAGCATAGCCTTTTCCTCCGAGAGTCCACATTGGACGCCGCTATCAGCGAGCGCCTTTATAAACATATAAACGAAAGCGGGACCGCAACCCGAAACAACGGTTGCCGCATCGATAAGCTCCTCGCTTATTTCATCGAGCACACCCGCCGCCGACATAAAGGCGCGAAAATCGGCCTTATCGGCATCGGTTATTTGCTCGTTTCCGCAATAAACTATCATTCCCTTGCCAACCGCAACGGGGGTATTGGGCATTATGCGAATAACGGGACTGCCGCCAAGCGCATCACTTATCTGCGCGCAGGAAACTCCCGCCGCCATTGATATGAGTATATATCTTTCTCCTCGCGCCGAGAGATACGGTTTTATCTCCTCTAAAAGCGCGGGCAAAACCTGCGGCTTTACACCAAGGAAAATATAATCACATTCACAGCAAACCTCGGCGTTATCCGAAGCCTTTGCCGACAGGCGCTCACAGAGCGAATCGCGTTTTTCAAAATCGTTATCGGCCAGCAATATTTCTCTGCCCGATTTTGCGGCGGCCGAAGCCAATGCTCCGCCCATATTTCCGCAACCGATAAATCCTATTTTCATAAAAATCCTACCTTATCTGTCCGTTTCCGCGGATGATATATTTATACGAGGTCAGTTCGCAAAGACCCATCGGTCCGCGTGCGTGAAGCTTTTGGGTGCTGATGCCCATCTCACATCCGAGGCCAAACTCGCCGCCATCTGTAAAGCGGGTTGATGCGTTAACATATACTGCGGCGCTATCAACCGCCGATACAAACTTATCGGCGCTTTCGCTATCCTCGGTTATTATACATTCGCTATGACCCGTTGAATGGGCGGCGATGTGGGCTATCGCCTCCGCGAGGCTATCAACAACGCGAACGGCCATAATATAATCGAGAAACTCGGTATCAAAATCGTTTTCTCCCGCCGCAGTTCCATCAATAATTTTTGCCGCGCGACTATCAAGGCGAAGCTCAACGGGAACGAGTCCCTCTGCGGTGCGGTCATCAACCAATGCTTTTTTAATTGCAGGAAGCAAATCCTCCGCGGCGGCACTACTGATTATTAAAACCTCTGCCGCATTGCAAACCGAGGGGCGACTTGTTTTTGCATTTTTAACTATCGAAACCGCCTTTTCCATATCGGCCGCGGCATCAACATAAATATGGCAAATACCTGTTCCCGTTTCGATGCAGGGGACCTTTGCGTTCTCAACACAGGAGCGAATAAGTCCCGCTCCGCCGCGCGGAATGAGCATATCAACATAGCCACGCGCGGTCATCAGTGCGGTTGCGCTATCGCGCGAGGTATCCTCAACGAGGCATACGCAATCGGCCGAAAGCCCCGCCTTCTCTAAACCGTTGCGAAGCGCGGCCGCGATTGCTTTATTAGAGTTTATCGCCTCTTTACCTCCGCGCAAAACGCAAACATTTCCGCTCTTTATGGAAAGAGCGGCGGCATCGCTGGTTACATTGGGGCGACTTTCATATATCATTGCGAGAACACCGAGCGGAACCGAAACCTTCTCGATTTTAAGCCCGTTCTCGCGGGTTACGGTTTGAAGGATTCTGCCGAGCGGGTCGGGCAAGCGGGTTACCTCAACAACCGCATCGGCCATTGCGGCGATGCGCTCGGGGGTTAGACGCAAACGGTCTTTCATAACCTCGCTTATTTTTCCTTCGGCCGCCGCAATATCCAATTCATTTGCGGCAAGAATCGAATCAGTATTCTCTCGCAGAGCATCGGCCATACATAAAAGCGCATTATTACGCTTATCATTATCGGTAGCCGCAAGCTCGGCCTTATGCAAAACTGCTCTTGAGAGCAAATCCATAACGGTCATTTTTTATCCCTTCTTATGAAAACGAGTTCCAACCGATTTTCCATCGGCTATATCATAAAGCAGATTAGGATTATCGCCCGAGGCGATTACCATATCGGTATTATTTTCCATGCAAAGCGCGGCGGCACTGAGCTTTGTATGCATTCCGCCTGTTCCGAGCGCCGAGCCTGCTCCGCCCGCCGAGCAAAGCATATCATCGGTTATTTCATGAACATCCGAGATAAGGGTTGCCTCGGGGTCGGTTTTGGGGTCGGCGGTAAAGAGGCCATCAATATCCGAAAGGATTATAAGCAAATCGGCCTTTGTGCTTACCGCAACGATAGCACCCAAAGTATCATTATCGCCAACCGCGATTTCATCGGTTGCAACGGTATCGTTTTCGTTAATTATCGGCAACGCACCCATCTCAAGCAAGCGGTTGACGGTATTATTAAAGTTTTGATGGCGCTCTTCATTCTGAAGGTCGCTTCCGGTTATAAGAATCTGACCTATAACATGACCATATTCCGAAAAGAGCTTATCATAGGTATACATCAGCTCACACTGACCAACCGCGGCGGCCGCCTGTTTACCCGCCATATCACGGGGACGCTCGCGAAGCGATAGCTTACCAACACCCATTCCGATAGCGCCCGAGGAAACAAGTATCATCTCGTTGCCTGCGTTTTTAAGGTCGCTTATTACCTTGCAAAGGGTTTCAACATGGCGAATGTTGAGATTGCCTGTTGCATGGGTGAGCGTTGAGGTTCCTATTTTTATAACAATTCTCATAATTTTACCCTCCAAACGGGTTTTAAACCTAAATTATAACAGTATTACTAAAAATCCAATCAAGGGCACCGCAAAAAACGGTGCCCTTAAGGTATTTAAGAGAGAAGCATACGGTCGTTTGCGAACTCGCCGCTCGAAGCCTTGCTGAAAAGAGCCATAAGGTCGGATACCTCTAACTTTTGCTTTTCTTCGCCCGAAGCCTCATAGATAATCTTGCCCTCATGCATCATGATAAGACGGTTTCCGAGGCGAATGGCATCGCGCATATTATGGGTTATCATAAGGGTAGTAAGCTTGTTTTCGTTAACGATATTATTGGTTATATCCAAAACCTTTGCGGCGGTTTTGGGGTCGAGCGCGGCAGTATGCTCATCGAGAAGCAGAAGCTTTGGCTTGTTCATCGAAGCCATAAGCAGGGTTATAGCCTGACGTTGACCACCCGAAAGAAGGCCAACCTTGGTTGAAAGGCGGTCCTCAAGGCCGAGGTCGAGAGTTTTAAGCATATCGCGATATACTCTGCGCTCCGAATCCTTAATTGCCCATTGCATTCCTCTCGAACGTCCGCGACGCATGGCGATAGCCATATTTTCCTCTATCCACATATCTGCGGCAGTTCCGGTCATGGGGTCTTGGAAAACGCGGCCGATAAATCTTGCGCGCTTATACTCGGGCAGTTTGGTTATATTTGCGCCATCGATTGTAACGGTTCCCTCATCAATCGGGAAGGTTCCGGCTATAGCATTAAGCAGGGTTGATTTACCTGCGCCATTTCCTCCGATTACGGTTACAAAATCGCCATCATTTAGGGTAAGAGAAAGGTCGTTAAGCGCGATTTTTTCGTTAACTGTATCGGCATTAAATATTTTGGTAATATTATTGAGTTCTAACATTTATGCCGCCTCCTTTGCTCTTTTATGCGCCTTTGAGAAATACTTTTTCTTCATATTCGGCACAGCGAGGAATATGGCAACAACCAAGGCCGAAAGCATCTTAAGCAGGTCGGTATCGAGGCCGATGAAAATAACGGTTTGGTATACTATATAATAAATTATACCGCCAACGAGAACACCTGTTAAACGAATGATAAAGTTTTGACCCATGCGAGAAACAATGGCTTCGCCGATAATAACTGCGGCCAAGCCGATAACAATGGCTCCGCGACCATCATTTATATCGGCCTTACCGGAATACTGCGCGAGAAGCGCACCTGCGAAAGCAACAATTCCGTTAGATATCGCGAGACCGACAACCTTGTTTTTATTGGTATTTATGCCCTGCGCGCGCGACATTTTTGCATTGCAACCTGTTGCGCGAATGGACATACCATATCGGGTTCCGAAGAACCAATAAAGCACTGCGATAAGCACAATGCAAATGACAATAAGGTATACTATTGCCTCATATTTACGAAGCTGGGTTAACAAAACATTAAAGCTGCGAGCGGGTAATGCTTGGTTTGCTTTACCCATTATCTTAAGGTTGGCCGACCAAAGGATAAGTTGGGTTAAAATTCCCGAAAGGATTGCAGGGATGCCCATAACGGTATGGAATATACCTGTTACCAAGCCTGTTAGCATACCTGCTAAAATCGAGATAAGCATTGACGGCCAAACGCTCCAACCCGATGCCATAAGCATAGCACAGGTTGCCATACCCGTAACCATCGAACCATCAACGGTTAGGTCGGCCATATCCAAAATCTTATATGTAACATAAACGCCGATAGCCATTATGCCCCATATCATTCCCTGCGCGGCGGCACCCGGAAGGGCATTAAGCCAATTCATAAAATCCATATTCTTTCTCCTATTATAATATAGCAAATGTGCCGCAACGCAAAACAAGCGGCGGCACATTTATTTTACTATCAATCGAGGTTCTCGTCAACCCAAATTATTCGAGCGGCTCATAGCCTTCGGGGATGGCGATTCCAAGCTCCTCGCAAAGAGCCTTGTTATACTTCTTAACAGGCTTCTCATCATATGCTATAGGCATTTCCTCAATCTTGGCTTCGCCCTTTAAAATCTTAACAGCCATTTCGCCGGTTTTGCGGCCAAGCTCATAATAGCTTATAGAAAGGGTTGCAATTCCGCAGCCTTTGCAGATTCCGGCTTCACCTGCGATAATCGGAACCTTCTTGGGAGCAACAACGCCATTAATGGTTGCGGCACAGGAAGCGGCGGTATTATCGGTAGGAATATAGATTGCATCGCAAGCGCTTGCGGCTGCTTCAGATACCTGGGCAACATCGGCAGAATCGGCGAATTTGAAATCCTTAACGGTAAGACCCTTACCCTCAAGATACTCGCGAACAACCTTTACCTGGTATGCAGAGTTGGCCTCTGCAGAGCAGTAAAGCATACCAACGGTTTTAGCATTGGGAACGAGGTCGATTATCATTTGAGCCTGCTCGGTTAAAGGAGCGAGGTCGCTGGTTCCCGAAACGTTGCTTCCAACGGTTCCGCTAAAGTTATTAATATTAAGGGCAACACCATATTCGGTAACCGAGGTTCCGAGAATCGGGATAGTTTCGGTTGCGTTATATGCGGCCTGGAGAGCGGGGGTTGCGTTAGCGAGCATAAGGTCAACATCCTTGGCTACGAAATCGTTAACGATTGTAACGCAGGTATCGGCACTGCCGGCGGCATTCTGCTCGATAAATTCAACATTTTCTGCGCCTAAAGCCTCAACGATAACATCCTTAAAGCCCTGGGTTGCGGCATCAAGAGCATCATGGGTTACGAGCTGGCATATACCAACCGTATACTGGGCGCTCGATTCACCACATCCTGCGAAGCAGCAAGCCATCATTGCAAGGCAGAGAATTACTGCAAATAATCTTTTCATTTTTTGTTCCTCCTATTGACTTTCGCTTTATCGATTTAAAGCGTTGGTTCGTTAAAGTAACTCCATTATAACACCGGAAACCGATTTGTCAAGCACTTTTTTTAAAAAATTTGGCTTGCGGCTCGAAAATCCTCACATCGATACTCGGTTGGGGTTTTTCCTATTATATATAAAAAGTTGCGATTGAAGGAACGAATCGAATCAAAACCGCAGGCGAGCGCTACCGCACTTATGCTCTCTCGCGACGAAAGCAGAAGGCGACAGGCTTCAAGAACCCGCAGGTAGTTTACATAATATCTAAAAGGCAACCCTACCTTTTCCTCGAATATATGCGAAAGACGCGAGGTGCTTATATGTAAATCTTTAGACAGTTCCTTTAGGGTTAGAGGTTCGCGATAATGCGCAAGACAATAATCAAGAATCTGCCTCGTTGTATCCGAAGGCGCCTTCTCGGTTATCTCGGCCTCGGGCAGAACCTTATAGAGAATCGCCGTCATAACCCCCGAAAAAAGACCGGGGTCGTTCTCGCCACTACGCGATAGTATTCCAAGCAGGGCCTTAACCTCATCGCTAATAGCATTTTTAGATATAAAGGGGTTCTGCGGCCGCTTGGCCAATAATATATCGCTATGAGCGGGAACGGCCTCGCAGGGAAAGATTGAACAAAAATATTTTCCCTTTCTGCCATCCATAAAGCTATGAACACAATTAGGAAAAATCAACAGCATATCGCCCGCCGTTATACGATAATCATTTCCATCGATTCTAACATTGCTCTCCCCCTCCCAAACATATATCATTTCTATATGGGAATGAAGGTGTGGCGGGAAGGTTAGCGTTGCGGTTAAATCACTGCGATATTTTGAATGTAATTGAACAAAATCGGCCATATTTCACCTCGTTAGCAGTTTTTGTCTACTAATTGCCTGTTTTTGGCTTGAATTATAGCATAAAATATCCTAAAATTCAAGTTAAGGAGATGATTTTATGAACAGATTTTCCCGTATGAATACCTTCCCCGCTCTCTCGCAGACCATTTTAACCGCAAGCGACGAGCATAGAAAGCTTTCCCGTTGGGCCGCGGCACAGGGCGCGGTTCTACTTAAAAATGAGGATAATATTCTTCCTCTAAAGCGCGGAAAAACCGTTTCGCTTTTTGGTCGCGCCTGTCTTGATTATCAAAAGGGCGGCCAGGGCAGCGGCGAGGTTTGGAGCTATCATATCTCAACCCTTTTTGAAGCATTTACCGAAAAAATGCGCGAGGGTAAGGTTAATATGCTAACCTACCCTGCACACTTTTATGGCCATAAGGTTATATATGAGAAGGTTACCGACGAGCCCGAGATTCCCGAATTTATGGTGAATGATGTTGTAAATCTCGATGGTGTTGCAATTATTATGTTTGGTCGAACCTCAACCGAAGGCCGCGACCGCACAGCAGAAAAGGGCGACTTTTATCTCACCGATGCCGAAAAGGCTTTAGTTGACGCCGTTTGCGCCAAGACCGATAACGTTATCGTTGTTTTAAACGTTGGCGGTATGATTGATACGTCCTGGATAATCGATAACCCCCGAATTAAGGGTGCTCTGCTTGCTTGGCAGGGTGGACTCGAGGGTTGCGGCGCAATAGCCGACCTGCTCTGCGGCGATGAGACCCCGAGCGGCAAGCTTTGCGATACCTTTGCACGCGAGTTCAAAGATTATCCCTCAGCCGAACATTTCCACGATTCGGACGACTACCTAAAATACTATGAGGATATTTATGTTGGCTACCGCTATTTTGAAACCGTTCCCGGAGCGGCCGAAAAGGTCTGCTTCCCCTTCGGCTTCGGCCTTTCATATACCACCTTTAGTTTCGATAACATCAGCGCAAAACAGGATGGCGACAATATAACCGTTAAGGTTAAGGTTACCAATACAGGCAACTTCGCCGGTCGCGAGGTCGCGCAGGTTTATTACAGCGCTCCTCAGGGAGTTCTCGGCAAGCCGCGCTATGAGCTTGCCGCCTTCCAAAAGACCAAAAAGCTTCTGCCCGGCGAGAGCGAAGCCCTTACCCTTACCTATCCCATCTCGCAGATGGCAAGCTTTGACGACCTCGGAAAAATTGCCGAATCGGCATATGTTCTCGAAAAGGGCGATTATAAGGTGTTTATCGGTAATTCGGTTAGAAATCTTACCGATACAGATTATATCTATTCTCTCGCAGAGAACAAGATAACCGAGCAGCTCGCCGCTCATTGCCGTCCGCATGAGCTTGAAAGACGTATGCTCGCCGACGGAAGCTTTGAAAATATGCCTTCCTTCCCCACCGTTCGTCCTCATGCTTCCCGTCCTGAATACACCTATAAGCCGACCGACAAGCCCTTTATGCTTATGGATGTTTACGAGGGCAAACAGAGCCTCGACGATTTCATCTGCCAGATGACCGATGACGAGCTCATATTTATTACAGGCGGTCACGAAGGCAAGAGCGTTGCCGATACGAGCGGTATGGGCGGAATCGACCGCCTCGGAATACCGCTTTCCAACACAAGCGACGGACCTGCGGGAGTTCGCTTCCGCACAGGACTTGGTATGTGCGCCACAAGTTGGCCTTGCGCCACCCTCGTTGCCTGCAGTTGGGATTTGGAGGTTGCAAGAGCAGTTGCGCTCGGCGGCGCCCGCGAGATGGATGAAAACAACCTTAATATCTGGCTTACTCCCGCTATTAATATCCACCGCAATCCCCTTTGCGGACGAAACTTTGAATACCTATCCGAAGACCCGCTGCTCGCAGGTAAAATCGCGGCAGAGGAGGTTCGCTCGATGCAATCACTCGGAATTGCTTGCTCGGTTAAGCATTTTGCCTGCAACAATAAGGAAACCAACCGCAATAAATCCGATTCGATTATCTCCGAGCGCGCGCTTCGCGAGATTTATCTTAAGGCATTCGAGATTGTTGTTAAAGAGGCCGACCCCTGGACTATTATGACCTCTTATAACAAGCTAAACGGAATCTATACCTCGGCCAACTACGAGCTTATAACCGATATTCTCCGCGGAGAATGGGGCTATAAGGGAATGATAACAACCGACTGGGTTACCCTCGCGGTTCCCGAGGAGGAAATTATCGCAGGTAACGATATTAAGATGCCCAACCGCGACAACGCAGTTCTATCGGCCGCGCTCGAGGAAGGCAGAATTACCCGCGGCGATATCGCCGTTTGCGCCAAGAGAATACTCGAGATGATACTAAAATGCATCTAAAACAAAAAAGGCGGATTTTTCCGCCTTTTTTTGTTGCAATTTAAAAGTTTTTATGTTATACAGTTATCAACACTATGAAAGCGATGTGATACGACTATGCTTTGCAAAGATGCTAAATGGATATGGATAAACGACTCCCCGAAATGCAACGAATATGCTGTTTTCGAGGAGAAATTTGCCTTTTCCGGCGAAAGAACCGTATTCACCGTTTGTGCCGAAACCGATTATGTTTTATTCGTAAACGGTTCACTTGCCGGCTTTGGACAGTTCCCAAACTATCCAAACCACAAATATTACGATGAGCTTGATATAACCGCCCTTTGCAAGGCGGGAGAGAATACGTTCACCCTTACCGTTCGCTACGAGGGCACACGTTCGCTTACCCATATACCCGATGGCGCCGGCGTTATCTTCTCGCTTGATTCGGGAGATAAAAATATTACCCACAGCAGCGCCGACACGCTGGGTGGCTACGATAACAGATATGTTCAATACAGCAAGCAATTCATCACTATGCAGATTGGTCTTTCCTCGCATATGCGGGTTGGCGACTATAAGTGTGATATTAAATGCATAGAAACCGACCATTCTAAAAATCTAATGCCTCGCCCTGTCCTTAAAACCGAGGAACAAGAGTTTGCCAAGGCGGTTCTTATTGATAAGGATAAAAACCTTTATGACCTTGGTCGCGAAACTGCCGGATACTTATATGTAAAATTTAAGGCGACCGCTCCCGTTACCGCAACGATAGCATACGGACAGCACATCGCTGATGGTGCCGTTCGCCGCATAATCGGTGGTCGAGATTTTTCGCTTTCGTTCGACCTCGCCGCAGGAACCCATGAGTTTACGCAGTATTTCAACCGCATTTCGGGGCGCTATCTGCAGGCCTTCCTCCCCAAGGAGGCCGAGGTGCTCGAGGTTGGTATAAAGCCTTATCTCTACCCTCTTACGGAAAAGCCCTTCCATACCGAAAACCCGCTCGATAGCAAGATTTATGAAACCGGCATTCGAACGATGCGACTTTGCATGAATGCACACTATGAGGACACCCCATGGCGAGAGCAAGCCCTTTTCCTCCTCGATGCGCGCAATCAAATGCTTTGCGGCTACTATGCCTTCCAAAATGATGCCTTTGCGAGAGCAAACCTCGAATATGTTGCCAAAAGTTTGCGCGAGGATGGCTTTTTAGAGATTACCTGCCCATCGGTTGGCGGCGCTCCTATTCCCTTCTTTTCGGTTATGTATCCTGTTGCGGTTTATGAATATATCGAGCATACCGGCGACAAGAGCATTCTCGAAAGCACTATGCCTGCCATGCTGACCATAATGAATACCCTTAAATCGAGGGTTGAAGCAAATGGGCTCATCCGCTCATTACCCGCTCCTTTTTGGAACTTCTACGAATGGAGCGAAGGCTCCGAAGGTAAAATTCCCTCCTCTCCCAACTACATCTACGAGGATAATTTTCATCTGATAATGAACTGCGCCTTCGTTTTTGCGGGAAAGAAATTCTTATCGCTTTGCGAGATGGCAGGAGTTGATTTTGATTGCGATTTTGATGCTACAAAATCGGCCATTAAGCGCGATTTCTATGACCCCGCAACCGGTTCTTTTATTCTCCGAAACGACCGTCCCGAGCTACGCTCGCAGCTTGGCAACTCGTTTGCCTTGCTTATTGGCCTTGGCGACGCCCGCACCGCAGATTCAATTAAAAACGACCCCACGCTAATTGACACAACCCTTTCGATGCTAACCTATAAATATGATGCCCTGCTCGCATTTGACCGCGAAAACAAAAATTATATCTTAGAGGATATTCGCAAGATTTTCGGACGTATGCTCGATGCAGGCGCAACTACATTTTGGGAAACCGCAAAGGGCGAGGCCGACTTCAGCGGTGCCGGAAGCCTATGCCACGGTTGGAGTGCCCTACCCGTTTATTATTATCATCTGTTTAAATAAAAGAAGTCCGAGGATTATTCCTCGGACTTCTTTTTTCTTCTATACGGAATATTTGCAAGCACCAATAAAACTGCCGCAAAAACAAGCATTGAAATCAGTAGCGAATATATTATTCCGGTTGCGAGGGCATACATTGAGGCACTGGAGATGCCGAGACCCGAAACATTTCTGAAAATCAGCATATATGCGGGGAAAAGCGCAAGCATGAGTCCGGCTCCGCCGAGGGCCATTCTCAAATAGGCTATACCGCCGATTTTAAGGGTTGCAAAGATAAGTCCCCCCGCGACGGCTGCTATAGCCAAAACCCAAACCCAAATCCCGGGATATAAAAAGCGCGAAAATGCACCGCTTAATTTTATTATCTCGGAATTTACGAATTTTTTATATGCCGAAACGCAATGGTCAACCAATCGGGAGATGTTTTCCTCTGTGCTATCCTCGCCTGCTTCAACCGTTATTTCGTTTTCCTTCGCATAATCGAGAATACTCTTGCCGGCGGCGGCCTTAAAGGATTCGAATCCAACACTCTCGCCCCCAAATGCCGCCGTTACCGCACGGTCAACATCCAATCGGAGCAGTTCTCTATCGAGCTTTTCATTGAAAAAGTCTTGAGGCAAGCCGCCCGGGATTGCATAACTCTCAAGCTCGCCGAGCACCTCTTTTTCTACCTCTCCCTTATAATCGCCGCCCGTTAGCAACGAAAAATATGAGCGCGAGAAAACGATGCCTAAAAGCAATAATAAAATCGAGAGCGCCAAAACAACCGCCGAGCCGAACGAGCATACCGAAGCCGTTATTTTTCTTAAAATTTCCCTTCTCATAAAACACTTACCTATTCATTATAAAGAATCTTGGGGCCCGATATATATTTCGCGCCTACGCAGAAGCGATACCTGGTTATTCCCAAAGCATCGAAGGGATAGCAGGTATAGAGCTCTAAATTTTCATGCTGCGCATCAAGGTCATACCAGCTGCTATCGTTTGCGAGTTCAACCGATACCGAATCAACCTCATATACATAACTGCCATAGTTGGTATCTATTTCGATTATATCGCCAACCTCTACCTGACCGAGAGTATGTAGGTAAGTATTATTATGCCCCGAAATGAGAACGGTAGTTCCGCTGCCGATATACATTGAACCGATATATTGACAAACTCCCTTTTTAAGCAGCTTATCATTATCGCCATAGTAAAGCGGCGCGGTTATATCGGCCGATTCAATACGAAGCTCGCCATAACAATCGCCATATTTTGGAAAGGTTATAACACTTGAGGGAACCGATTCGGTATACCCATCAAGACGGTTAAGCATAAGCTCCTGGGCTTCGTATTTATTGCCGCCTGTTATTAAGTTCCAAACTCCGTCAGCAGTTGACAGGATGGAACCAAATGCTGCATAAATCAGCAAATATCCTATTAAAGCAAAGGCTAACGGCGCAAGAATTCGCGCCGTTAGCCACTTTAAACCTTTGATTTTAATTTGCACGGCTTAGAAAAGTCTTGCCTTTTTAGCAACGCCGAGAGCACCTGCAACTACAACCATGAATGCACCGCAAACAAGGATAAGAGCGGTATAGTTGAAGTCAGCACCGGTAGTCTTGATGATGGCATCATCATCGAAACGAACTGCACCGGAAGCATCGGTAATAACAACATGCTCGCCATCGAATACGAGCGAGAGGCCTACAACCTCACAAGCCTTCTGACCCTTATCAAGGATGGACTTACGAGTTGCGGTCGGGAAATGAACGAAATCAACGGTATCGCCCTTTAAATAAGAAGCATCTGCTTCGAGGGTTTCCTTAACGAGAGCCTCGCCGGCCTTAACGAAATCGATAATATTATCGGCCTGCTCAGGAGTTATATCGCCTTCGGTTCCTGCAAAATAAGCCTTTGCCTGGTTAACATAGTTGGTAGGAATCTTAAAGGTGAAATCCTTGCCGCCAACATTATAGGTTTCTTTAGAACCGAGGAAATCGATAACCTTCTGTTCGTTGGTTCCAAGGGTTCCTGCTGCAGAAGCAGAAATTGCGAAAACAGAGAAAACTAAAAGAGCCGAGAAAAGTATTGCTAAAACTTTTTTCATAATATTAACCTCACTTTGAGTATATGTTTTTATTAGTATAACACACCCGAGTCAAAATGTAAACCACTAATTTTAATATGTAATAAATTAAAATTTATTCAGCTTTAAGCAAATTTACCCTTCTATTCTTGCAGGTTATTTGGTATAATAAGTAAAATGGACGATTATTTTGGGAGATGACAGGTTTGAACATTAATATCGACGGCCTTGACATTAACTATATCGACGAAGGCGAAGGTCCTGTTTGCCTTATGCTTCACGGTTGGGGTTCATCCTCTGACGCTTACCGCGGAATCATAAACGCAATAAAACACAGTTATCGTTGCGTTGCCCTCGATTTCCCCGGCTGCGGCAAAAGCTCGCTCCCCGATAGACCCTGGACCCTCGATGACTACACCTCCTTAATTAAAAAATTTTGTGAGGAATTATCGCTCGGCAACCCCATTATGTTCGGCCACTCCCATGGCGGAAGGGTAACCCTCAAGATGGCGGCCGATAAAATACTCTCTCCCCAAAAATTAGTTTTACTTGATTCGGCCGGACTCATACCTAAAAAGAGCATAAAAACTCGTTTGCGCGCGCGCAGTTTTAAAATAATCAAAGGCTTTTGCACCCTGCCGGGGCTTAAAAAGCCTTGTGCCGGTCTACTCGATAGGGCTCGCGGTTATTTCGGCTCGGCCGATTATAATTCCGCTCCGCCGGTAATGCGGCAGACGCTCGTTAATCTGGTTAATACCGATATACGCGATATCCTCGGCAAAATCGAGGCTTCAACATTGCTTATCTGGGGCGAAAACGATACCGCAACCCCCCTTTCGGATGCAAAGATTATCGAAAAAGCAATTCCCGATTGCGGGCTTTGCGTTATAGAGGGCGCGGGGCATTGGTCATTTGTTGAAAACCCGAGCTTGGCACATGCTATTATCAAAAGTTTTTTAGGGGTTAAATAATGGAAATTATTATTTTAAAGGCCGTTGTAGCTCTTGCTTTATCGGTTTGTGCTACACTTGGCGCCACAAGGCAGCTCCAAATGCTGCAACAAAATTCATATTTTGCCTCGCGCTACTTCGGTTGGCTTAAAGAAAACAAGCCTTTTGCATTTGGCAGAATTTTTTCTTTGATTTTAGGCGCTGTTCTTTGCTTTGCATTGGCCGCGGGATATACCGTTTTAGCCTTTGTTTCCGCGGCGCTTTCGCTTTTCGCGGCTTATCTTTTCGCCACGGGCAGTATAAAGAAAAACCGCCGTTCGATAAAGCCTTTGGTTGTAACCGCCAGGGTTAAGCGAATGTATGCGGCGGGGGCGATAATATCTCTCGCGGTTGCCGCGGCAGCTTTTTTCTGCCACTCTTGGGTATCTTCCCTGCTTTTTGGGCTTCTTTTTATTCTCTGCTTTTTGCCCTTTACCCTCGCGTTTATTATACTCGCGATTACCTCGCCGATAGAAAAGGCCATTGCTAAAAAATATATAAACGAGGCCAAAAAAATTCTCGCCTCCCGCAGTTTTATGACTACGGTTGGAATTACGGGAAGCTATGGCAAAACAGGAACTAAATTTATCCTCTCAAGTCTTTTGGGAGAAAGTCTTAATGTTACGGCAACACCCGGCAGTTTTAATACCCCTATGGGTGTAGTCAGAACCGTTCGCGAGCATTTGCGCCCCGAGACCGAGGTTTTCCTCTGCGAGATGGGAGCGAAAAAACGCGGCGACATCAAAGAGATTTGCGATATTGCAAAGCCGCAAATAGGTGTTGTTACCTCGGTTGGCCCGCAACACCTTGATACCTTTGGCAGTATCGAGGCCGTTGCCGATACTAAATTTGAACTCTGCGACGCAGCAAAAGAGGTTTTCCTTAATTACGACAATGAAATTATACGCGCCCGCGGCGCCGCTTATAACACAACATCCTACGGAACAACCCCCGATTGCGATGTTTATGCCGATAATATAACCTACGGTAGCTTTGGCGCTAAGTTCGAGGTCGTTTGTGATGGCGAGCGCATCCCGCTTGAAACCCGCCTGCTTGGTCGCCATAGTGTTCTTAATATAACTGCAGGTGTGGCGGTTGCAAAGCGCCTCGGCCTTAAAAACCGAGCCATAACATATGCCGTTTCGCGACTAAAGCCTACCGAGCATAGACTCGAACTCAAGCCCTTTATTAATGGCTCGCTAATGATTGACGATGCCTATAACGCCAACCCCGAGGGTTGCCTTGAGGCGGTTAATGTTTTATCGAGCTTTGAGGGTATGAAAAAGGTAATTATTACCCCCGGTCTTGTTGAGCTTGGCGAGCGCGAATATGAATGTAATTATAATTTGGGTCTTGCGGCGGCGCAAAAATGCGATATAATTATACTCGTAGGTCAAAAGCGCGCTATCCCAATGAGCGATGCCATTAAAACCACCGCTTTTTCGGAGAAAAATCTATTTATTGTTTCCTCTTTTGCCGAGGCGATGGAAAGGTTGCGCGAGATTGCGGACAACAACACGGTTACGCTTATTGAAAATGACCTGCCCGATAACTATTTAAAATAACCCCAGGAGGGATATTAATGCAGATAAATGTTGCTGTTTTCTTTGGATGCTGCTCGGTTGAACACGAGGTTTCGATTATCTCGGCCGTTCAGGCGATGCATAGCTTCGACCGCGAAAAATATAACCTCATTCCCGTTTATGTTACCAAGGATGGAGTTATGATGACGGGCGAAGAGCTTTTCGATATTGAAAACTATAAAAATCTCCCTGCGCTGCTCAAAAAGCTTCGCGCAGTTACCCTGGTTCGCGAGGGCAAAGAGGTTTTAATGAAATCCTTCGGAATGTTTGGAAAGGCCACCCGAATTGATGTTGCCTTCCCGATTGTTCACGGAACCAACTGCGAGGACGGCACCATTCAGGGCCTTTTTGAATTCTTGCGTCTGCCCTATGTTGGATGCGATATAATTTCATCGGCGGTTGGAATGGATAAGGCGGTATTTAAGGATGTTCTCGCCGCGGCGGGTCTGCCTGTTTTGCCCTGCGTTCGTTTTTATTCACGCGAATATTTTGAAGACCGCGAAGCGCTACTCGAGAAAATCGAAAAAGAGATTGGACTTCCCGCTATTGTAAAACCCGCCAATCTCGGTTCGAGTGTTGGAATCAGCAAGGCCGCTACCCGCGCGGAGCTCGAAAGCGCAATTGACCTCGCCTGCAGCTTTGCCGATAAGATTCTTGTTGAGCGCGCGATAATGGGGCTTCGCGAAATAAACTGCTCGGTCCTCGGCGATTATGATGATTGTATTGCTTCCTGTTGCGAGGAGCCGATAGCGCATGATGCCATTCTCTCGTTTGAGGATAAATATCTCTCGGGCGGCAGTAAAAAGAACGGCGCAAGCAAAGGAATGCAATCGCTCTCGCGCATAATTCCTGCCCAAATTTCCGAGGAAAAGACCGAGGAGATAAGAACACTCGCCTGTAAGGTTATTAAGGCGATAGGCGGTGCGGGAATTGCCCGAATCGACTTTATGCTTGATACCGCCGATGGCGATAAGGTTTATGTTAACGAAATAAACACTATCCCCGGCTCGCTGGCCTTCTATCTTTGGGAGAAAACCGATATAAATTATAAAGACCTTCTCTCCCGTGCGGTTGACCTCGCATTTAAGCGCAGCCGCAAGCAAAATTCGCTCAACTTTACCTTTGAATCAAACATTCTTTCGGGTGTTAGCCTCGGCGGAACAAAGGGCTCAAAGGGCTCTAAAATGTAAAACAAAAAGCCTTAACCAAACGGTTAAGGCTTTTATTTATTTCATTGCTTTTTGCATCGCTTTATTAAGCGGGTAGAAAAGAACGGCGGTTGTTACTATATTGCCTACGCAATGCACAACATCGAAGGAAAGGCCGTTTATTATCCAACTGATTCCATAGCCGAATCCGCCGACATAAAAGGCGGGAATACTGCAAAGAACCCCAAAAAGGATTCCAAAAATGCCGGCGATTATGGTATATAAAACAGCGTTGCCGTAACGTCGAAGAGCGCAAATGATAAAAACCAATATTGCCCAAACATACAAATATGAAATCATCCATACACCCGAAGGGTATAAAAGCAACTGCACCGCAACAAAGGTATATACCGACCAGAGCGCTTTAAGGCCAATATTATGAGTTAATAGTATTATAAACAACGTTACAACCTCTATATTGGGCAGCGCCGCAAGCGCCTCCTTTGATATAAGTAGCAAAGCGGCAAAAAGCGCGAGGACTATTATCTCGCGAAGGGTATTCTTTTTAGCCCTTTGTATAGGTTGCTTCAAAGCTATCTCCGTCCCCTATTTTGGTTTCGTTCATTCCCTTTTCGGTCATAACTCCGTCCTTGGTTATACACCACCAAGCACTATCGTTCGCCCAAACCGCCTCAACATCATCAATTATGGTGTAGAAGCCTGTTTTAAACTCAGCCTCAGTTATGAGTCCCTCATCGAGCAAAGCCTCGGCAAGATATTGTTTCTCGGTTGTAATCGAGAATTTTTTGCTCTCGCCATTTTCATATACAACAGTAAATGTTATGTTTTTTTCATTCTTGTTTTGCTCCGCCTCAGGCGAACCGCTTTGATCGCTGATTGACGGGGTTGAGCCGTTATCTTCATCGTTCGCTTGGTCAGAAATCAGCGACGGAATGATAAGAGCTGCGGCTACAAGCAGCGCAAGAATAGCCGCACAGATGCCAATAATAAGTAATTGTTTCTTTTTCATAAAAAAATCTCCCTTTTTTAAAATCGACAATAAATCGATACAAAGGAAGAATCAGCAAAGCACCCCCGCGGCTCTGACCAACCGCGAAGGACTTTTGATGACCCGTCAAGAACTCGTGACACTCTGCATCGACCGCTATGGGTAAGTCTTCCGACTGGGGGCTCAAACGGAGATATTGCCTTCCCGCAAAGATGCAGTGACCTATTAATATCTCCTTGCCCGTTACGGCGACGAGTTCGTCGGGGAATTGCACCCCTGTTCCTTATTAAGCCTAATAAAGGCGCCCACGGCGTTTATTAATTTGTCAACCCGATTATATCATTTATGCGCTATAAAGTCAAAAAAAATATGCCCAAGGCACAAGCCTTGGGCATAAGCTTTAAAGCTCTTCTAAAAATTTAACTACCATATCGGCGAGTCGCGCATGGCCGCGGTCATTGGGATGCAGACCATCGGGCATATACATTTCTCTATGCTGCTCAAGCTGCGGTTGGATTCCGCTCTCTGCCCAAACATCGAGAACAGGAAGCGAAAACTCCTCTGCCATCTCGAGCAGAACTCTTCTGTATTCCGAAAGCGGAGCGCCCGGAACGCGGAAAAGATTCTCGCCATGGCGATGGAAGGGGGTCAGAACAACGACAGCCGAATTGGGGAACATCTCAACAACCTTATAAAAGAGGCTATATACCGCGCCATAGAAGGTATCAATGGTTCTGTCCTGCGGGGTTCCGATGCGCTCGCAATGGCCAAAGTCATTAGTTCCGCCAAAGATAACAACTATATCGGCATCGCGCTCCATAAAATCGGCACGATAGTTAAAATCGACGCGCTCGGACCAGGTTAGTTTAACGATAGAGGTTGCGCCCTTACCGTAATTTCGGCATTGGGCGCCTGTTTTTTTGGCGATAAGATTAACAAAGTTGGTTTCGCGGGCATACGTATCCTCGCCGCCCGAAGCGCCAACGCCTGCAACAATGCTATCACCCAGGAAATTAATCTTTTTACCCTTAAGTTCCATAGCGCACCTCTTATAAAGTCTTTAAAAATTTAATAACCTTATCGGCAAGGATGCTATGGCCCTTATCGTTGGGATGCAGACCATCGGGCATATATGTATCCCTCATAACGGGGATTTTAGGTTGAATTCCGCTCGTTTTATAAAGGTCGAGCATAGGCAGAGAATAATATTCTGCAACGTTGCGAATCATCTCAACATAGGTTTTTAAAACACCATAGGGGGTTGCTTTATTATCGCCGCGAGGATTATCCTCGTTTGCGCGATGGAGAGGGGTTAAAATAACTATTTTGCTCTCGGGATATTTTTGGATAAGCTTCAGGTAAAGCTCATGCAGTCCGCCATAGAAGGTATCGGCAGTTCTATCGGAGAACATTCCAAGGCTTGCATCGCCATGGCCAAAGTCATTGGTTCCGCCAAATACAACAACTATATCGGCATCGGGGTCCATCTCTTCAACGCGAGATGAAAAATAAAGGTCATAACGCGCATTCAGAGAAGGAGTTTTCTGAATTGCGATACGGGTTCCGCCTATACCATAGTTGCGGCAGATGGCTCCTGTTCGCTCGGCAATCTGATTAACATAGCCGTTTTCTACACAAGAAGCACCTGTGCTCTCGGTTATGCTATCACCTAAAAAGTTTATCTTTTTTCCTTTGAGTTCCATAATTTTTCCTCCCTTTGGGTTCTGCCGTTATTATACTATTGCGGCGCTATAAAAACAATTGCATTTTTTTACTTTTAGCGAACAATTTCGATTATTTCGGGGCGAAAAACGGGTTCTCTCTGCGAAAAGCTAACCGCCTCAAGATATTTTGCCTCGGCCGAAACTAACGAAGCCTCATTATTTGTATAGAGAACACAAAGCTGTTCTCCGGACTTAATATAATCGCCTGTTTTTTTATTAAGAATGATGCCTGCGGCATAATCGATGGTATCTTCCTTCTTTAGCCTTCCTCCGCCCAACATTACGACTGCGGTTCCTATAGCCTCGGCATCCATTTTTTCTATAAAGCCTTCGCATGGCGCATAAACCGTTTTCTTAAAGCTCGCCTGCGGCAAAAGCGAAGCATCATCGATGCAGGCGGTATCGCCACCCTGCGCCGATATCCAATCCTTCATCTTTTTATATGCCGAGCCATCGGCTATCGCCTTTATTACCGCCTGCTTCGCATCCTCGGGCGAGAGACGGAGGGATAATGCCGCCATTTCGGTAGCGAGGGCTACACAAACCTCATAAAGGTCGCCTTTTTGCTCGCCGCGCAAAACCTTTGCCGCTTCGGCAACCTCAAGCGCGTTGCCGACCGCAAAGCCTAATGGGCGGTCCATATTTGTTATGAGCGCCGAAACATTGCGGCCGCATTTTTTGCCGATGCGAACCATATTTTCCGCAAGTATTTTAGCGTCTTCCTCGGTTTTCATAAATGCACCGCTGCCGGTTTTAACATCCAAGACGATATTTTTCGAGCCCGCCGCCAACTTTTTACTCATAATACTGGAGGTTATAAGCGGGATACTATCGACCGTTGCGGTAACATCGCGAAGGGAATAGAGCATTTTATCGGCAGGGGTAAGGTTTCCGCTTTGGGCGGTAACCGCTATGCCGATTTTTTCGGTTTGGGATATAAATTCCTCTACCGAAAGGCTTGTTCTAAAGCCCTTTATTGATTCGAGCTTATCGGCCGTTCCGCCCGTATGGCCCAGGCCGCGCCCTGTCATTTTTGCAACACGGGCGCCGAGAGAAGCCAAAATCGGCGCAACGATAAGGGTTGTTTTATCGCCAACACCGCCTGTGCTATGCTTGTCGACCGAAAGATTGCCAAAGCGCGATAGGTCAACCGTTTCGCCGGAACGCGCCATCGCATCGGTAAGGAGGGCAGTTTCCTCATCGGTCATAGAACGAAAATATATCGCCATCATAAGCGCCGAGGCTTGGTAATCGGGAATCTCTCCCCCAACATAGCCCTCTATAAAGGCCTCGATTTCGGCGGATGTAAGAACGCCGCCATCGCGCTTTTTCTTTATAATATCATACATTCTCATTTCGGTTTATCCCCTCATGTTTTCTTTCCCGAAGGCCTCCGGCAAAAGCTCGCCGAGGGTATATTCGCGGCAATCGTTTTCGGATAAAACGAAAACCTTAAAATCGGGGCCGCAAAACTCGCTCATAACCTGGCGGCAAACACCGCAGGGCGGAAAGGCATTTTCTCCCCCGCAAACGGCAATGGCCTCAAACTCTCGCTCGCCCGCCGAGATGGCCGCCGCGAAAGCACTGCGCTCGGCACAAATGGTTGGTGAAAAGGAGGCATTTTCGATGTTAACACCCGAATAAACCTTTCCGCTCTTAGTAAGCAGAGCCGCGCCAACCCTAAAGCCCGAATAGGGCGAATATGAGTTTTCTCTTATCTCGCGTGCCCTTCTGCAAAGCTCTTCTTTTTTCATAAAATCAACCCTTATATATTTCTTTTAGTATGCTCTCACCCGCGCCGCCATACGGCACCGAAAGATATTCGGCAACCGTTGCCGCAATGAGCGAAAAGCCTTCGCGGGTTCCCAAATTTCGAGGTTTTATCTTATCGCCATAGATAATAAGCGGAACATATTCCCGCGTATGGTCGGTACTGCCGTCGCCCGGGTCGCAACCATGGTCGGCGGTTATTATAAGCAGGTCATCCTCCCGCATTTTGCCTATAAATCGAGGTAAGAATCGGTCGAACTCGGCTATCGCCGCGGCATAGCCATCGATATCCTCGCGGTGACCGTATTTTGAATCGAAATCAACCAAGTTTATAAAGGTTAGCCCCGCCTTTTCGCGCGCGAGAGCCAAAAGCGCTTTTTCCATTCCGTCAGCATTAGACTCGGTATAAACGTATTCACCTATACCCTTTCCCGCAAAGATATCATTTATCTTTCCAATCGCGAAAACATCGAGCGAGGCCGCAGATATATAATCGAGCAGGGTTTTGCCCCCGGGCGGAAGCGAAAAATCATGGCGATTAGCGGTTCGGCAGAAACTTCCCTTCTCGCCTATAAAGGGGCGCGCTATTACCCTTCCTACCGCGTGTTCCCCCACTAACATTTCGCGGGCTATACGGCAGATATTATATAACTCCTCTATCGGCACTACTTCTTCATGGGCCGCTATCTGAAAAACGCTATCGGCCGAGGTATAAACTATAAGCTCGCCTGTTTTTTTGTGCCGCTCGCCATAATCATCTAAAACGGCAGTTCCCGAATATGGCTTATTGCAGATAACTCCTCTGCCCGTTCGGCGCGAGAATTCGGCTATGAGCTCGCTCGGAAAGCCATTTGGATAGGTTGGAAGCGGTTTTTCGGATATGAGTCCCGCTATTTCCCAATGACCTACCGTTGTATCCTTGCCGTTTGAGCGCTCAGAAAGGCGGGCAACTGCCGCCGAAGGCATAGATTTTTGACTTTTTATACATACTCCATCGATTGAGGAAAGCCCCAAAGCACAAAGATTATATGCGCTAAAATTTTTACTGCCGCAAATTCTTTGCAGGGTATTTGCGCCCTCATCGCCAAAGCGGGCGGCATCGGGCATTGCCCCTATTCCAAAGGAATCGAGGACAAACAAGAATACTCTTTTCATTAGCCTAAATCCTTTGCAAGTTCGAGGGCAAGCTCCATCATCTCACGGAAGGACTCCTGGCGCTCCTCGGCCGAGGTTGCCTCGCCTGTAAGCAGATGGTCGGAAACGGTGCATATAGCGAGGGCGTTTTTGCCGCTTCGAGCAGCATTCATATAAAGTGCCGCCGCTTCCATCTCAACCGCCAAAACACCCATCTTGCTCCAGGCGGGTGTTGGGTCTATATCGTTATAGAAGGTATCGCTCGATAAAAGGTTTCCAACATGGTAGCGGTAACCTCTTCTCTTTGCGATTTCTACCGTTCTTTCGAGCAAATCAAAACTGCAAATAGGCGCAAAGGTTCCCGGCAGAGCATAGGAAGAGGCGAAATTACTATTGGTGCAGGCGCCCTGACCGATAACAATATCGCGAACACGAATTTTATCGCTCATCGCGCCCGCCGAGCCAACACGAATTATATTTTGGACCCCGAAAAAGTTATAAAGCTCATAGGAATATATGCCTATCGAAGGCATTCCCATTCCGCTTGCCATAACCGAAACGCGGGTTCCCTTATATTCGCCCGTATACCCCTGAATTCCACGAACATTGTTTACAAGGCGGGGATTTTCAAGATAGGTTTCGGCTATAAATTTTGCGCGAAGCGGGTCGCCCGGCATTAAAACCGTTTTTGCAAAATCATCGGGGGTTGCGTTTATATGAGGGGTTGGATAAGCTTTCATATTTTTCTCCTTAATAGCCCATACCGCTATCGGTATTTTTAATTATTTTAATAATTCTGCTTGTTCCCAGGCGTTCGGCTCCGAGCGACAAAAATTCCTCGGCATCGGAAAGCGAGGAAATTCCGCCCGCCGCCTTGATTTTAAGATGCGGCGCTTTATGAGCCGCAAAAAGGGCTATATCCTCGCGCGTTGCCCCGCCCGAGGAAAAGCCTGTTGAGGTTTTAATGAAATCGGCGCCCGAGGCCGATACAATATGGCACATTTTTATCTTCTCTTCCTCAGAAAGCAAGCAGGTTTCGATTATAACCTTTAATATTTTATCGCCGATAGCCGATTTTATTTCGCGAATTTCATTAAGGATATAATCGTATTTTTTATCCTTTAGCGCGCCGATATTTATAACCATATCGATTTCATCGGCTCCGTTTTTTACGGCATCGACCGCTTCCGCCACCTTAACGGCGGTTGTATTATAGCCGTTTGGGAAACCAATAACTGTGCAGATTTTAAGGCCTTCGCCCACATAATCCTTCGCCTGTTTGACAAAGGCAGGTGGAATACAAACGCTTGCAACCGAATATTTAATGCCATCATCGCATATTCCCTTTATCTCCGCCCAGGTTGCGGTTTGGGATAAAAGAGTATGGTCGACGCTTGATAAAATTTTATTTATATCCATAACGATTTCTCCTATTCTTTTATATATTTACAGTAACATATTTAATGACTCTTTTCAAGTTCTTGATTTTATACCGAAAGTATGATAAAAAAGAATTAAAAGGGGGATGCTATATGGAATTTTTTGAACATAAGCAATGCCTTGACGGCACCTGGCGACTTTATATCGAAGAAAACTCGATTTGCAAAGGTTGGGAAACGGAAAACGGCTCGTTTAGCGAGCGTTTTTTAAAGAAAAAGGGGCTAACCCCCATAGATGGCTCGGTTCCCGGAAATTTTGAACTCGATATGCAAAAGGCGGGTCAGCTTTGCGACCTGTTTTATGATACCAACATCCTAAAGGCGCAGTATCTCGAAAACCGCCATCTTTGGTATGTTCGTAATTTCACATTTGAGGGCAATCCCTGCAAGCGCGATTATTTGTTATTTGAGGGGGTTGATACCGCGGCAGACTACTATCTCAACGGCTGCTACGTTGGCTCCTCGGATAATATGATGACCGAAACCGCCATATTCTTTATAGAAGATATTTTGCAAAAAGGCGAAAATGAGCTTCTGGTTCATATAAAGCCTTCCGCTATTGAAAGCCGCGAATATAAATGCGGCGCCGGGATAACAACCGGTCTTTCATACCATTATGGCGCCCTCGCCTTCCGAAAAGCGGCCAGCACCTTTGGTTGGGATATTATGCCGCGCCTTTTATCGGGCGGAATTTGGAAAAGTGTTTATCTTTGTCGAAAAAAGGCCGAATGCATAAACGAGGTTTATATGTATGGCGCCGAAAAGGGCAACCCAACAGGGCAGTTGCTTTACTATGATGTAACCATAGAGGGTGACCATTCGGCCGAATACAGTATTTGGG
>SVPK01000074.1 GCA_015065875.1 Oscillospiraceae bacterium | reverse complement strand
ATAATGTAATGTTCTTATATTTTTAGTATATATTAAGTTAAAAATAAAATCAAGGCGGTCTTGACGGTAAAAAGCGGCTTTGGTATACTAAAAGAAAAGATATTTTTATGCCGCGAGGTATTGATATGGAAAAGATACTTATTTTAAATTTTGGCGGAAAATATTCGAGAATCGTTGCCCGCAGGGTTCGCGAATGCTCGGTTTTTTCGGAGATTATGCCCTATACCATAAGCGCCGAGGAGATAAATGCCGAGGAATACAAGGGAATTATTTTGGTTGGCGATGACGATAGGGATATGCCCGAAAGCTTTGATGGCGAAATTTTTCGTCTCTCGCTCCCGATGCTCGGCATCGGCTTTGGCGCCCGCTTTATAACCGATGCGTTGGGCGGAAAAAGTGCCCCTGCCGCGAGAGAATCGGGCAAGGTTGCTCTCGTTGTTGATAACACCTGCTCGCTTTTTGAGGACCTTATCTCTAAAACCGAATGCTACATAAACCACGAAAGAACAATAACCCGCGTTCCAACAGGCTTCCGCATAACGGCCAAAACCGAGAAAACTCCCGTTGCCGCGGCCGAAAACGCCGCCCGCAAGCTTTATGCCGTTGCTTTCCATCCCGAATTAAGCGAAACGGCTCAAGGAATCGAGGTTTTTAAAAACTTTTTATACCGCATCTGCGGATGTCATACCGAATGGACCCCTGCCGCAATAGTTCGCAAAAAAACGGCCGAGCTTGAGGAACTGCTTGGCGACCGCAAGGTTTTGCTTCCGCTTTCGGGCGGAGTTGCCTCGGCCACCGCCGCAATGCTAACCCATAAGGTTATAGGTGACCGTTTAACCTGCATAATTATCGATAATGGTCTTATGCGTAAGGACGAGCTTGCCGGAATAAAGGCCATGTTCGGCGATACCCATGGGCTTAATATAAAAACCGTTTCGGCCGAGCCCCGATTTTTTGGAAAGCTTATCGGTATAACCGAGCCCGCCGCCAAGCGCAAGATTGCAAGCGAGGAATTGGCCAGGGTTTTCTTTGAGGAAGCAAAAAAAGAAACCGGCGACCACTGCGTTGTTTTGGCCGATTTTCTCCCGGATGGGGACAAGCTCTCGATTCCCGCTTTCCCAAGCGCGGAAGAGGAACTTGTATTCCCGCTTCGCGACCTATTTTTTGATGAGGTTCGCGCGATTGCCGGCGAACTCGGTCTGCCCGAGGCCTTTGCCGCACGTCAGCATTTCCCGATTGAGGGCCTGGCGGCCAAGGTTATCGGAGAGGTAACCGAGCAGAAGCTTTCGCTTCTGCGCGAGGCCGATGCCATTTTCCGCGAAGAAATAATAAACGCTCGCATTCCCATAGGGGGCGCTCTTTTCTTTGCTTCGCTTCTCGATACCAAGGAGCCCACCTTTGCCCTTCGCGCCGTTAAAAGCAATGATTTTGGCGAACATTTTTCTGCCCGTTTGCCCTATGAGCTTTTAGAAAGGGTATCCGGCCGCATAAAAGCCTCTATCCCTAATTCACACGTTGTTTTTGATATAACCGATAGCCCCGAGCGGGCGGAATGGGAATAACCCATATTTTATTTTGGGAGGTATAATATGTTTAATCTTAAATCCGAGGAGCGCTGCGGCCATTTGGTTACAGAGGAAATAAAAAAGCTCTGGGCGGCGCAGCTGGATATTCTAAAAGAGATACAGCGCATCTGCCAAAAGCACGATATTAAATACTATGCCATCGAGGGAACCCTTTTGGGTGCAATTCGCCATAAGGGCTATATCCCCTGGGACGATGATGTTGATATCGGTATGTATTATACCGATTATAATCGCTTTTGCGAGATAGTATCAAGCGAGCTTCCCGAATACTATGCCCTCCAAAGCTATGAAACGCAGGATGGCTTTAATATCGGTTATGCCCGCATCCGCGATAGCAGAACAACCTCCTGCACCCACGCGGAATATGAGCTTTTCCTTGATGACGAAAAATATAATTTCGGAATTTTTGTTGATATTTTCCCGATTTATGATGCTCCCGAAACTACATTTCAAAAGCGCCGCCAACAGTTAAACGGTGCGTTTTCAAACTTCCTGAAGCGCGGCTATACCGAAACCATTCGCCGCCGCAAGGGGATTGTTGCCGCAACCGGCGCAAAGCAGAAGATTATATTTGGCCTTTGCTACTATTCTTGGAAGCTTTTCGGCCGATTTACCTCTTATAAAAAGGTTGCTCACAAGCGTCATAAAGCTATGTGTATGTATAGTAATTCCTCGCGCATAGGTCTTACCGGATTTTATGGTTATAAGGATAAATTTATTTGGGATAAGGCCGATTTTGCCGAAACGGTCGAGCTTCCGTTTGAGGATATAACCATCGCCTGCCCCAAAGAATATGATAAAATCCTTCGCAATCGCTATGGCGATTATAACGTATTTATAAAGGGCGGCTCGCTACATACCTTCGAGGTTTTAGACCCTGAAACCCCCTATAGCGAAAAGCTTAAAAGTTATCGCAAAAAAATATAAAAAAAAATAAAAAACTGCCTCAAAAAAATATTGCACACGACTCTTGTTTGTGCTATACTTTAATATCATTTTTAAATCTAATTGGGGGAATCACAATGGATACCAATAAAAGACCCGATAATATGCAACGTATAACAACCAAAGCGTTGGCCGACAAGTTCATTGAAGAGCAGATTGCCGCCGTTCGCGCCCAGGTTGGAAACGGCAAGGTGCTGCTCGCGCTTTCGGGCGGAGTTGACAGCTCGGTTGTTGCCGCTCTGCTCATAAAGGCTATCGGCAAGCAGCTCGTTTGCGTTCACGTTAACCATGGCCTTATGCGTAAGGATGAATCTGAAAATGTTATAAAGATTTTCAAGGACGAGCTCGATGCCAACCTCGTTTATGTTGACGCAACCGACCGTTTCCTTGATTTGCTCGCAGGCGTATCCGACCCCGAGAAAAAGAGAAAGATTATAGGCGCAGAGTTTATAAATGTTTTTGCCGATGAGGCTCGCAAGCTCGATGATATAACCTATCTCGCACAGGGAACCATCTACCCCGACATTTTAGAGAGCATCAAGCAGGCAGAAGGCAAGAAGGCAGTTAAATCGCATCATAACGTTGGCGGTCTGCCCGAGGACCTTAAGTTCGAGCTTGTTGAACCCATTAAGCTTCTCTTTAAGGATGAGGTTCGCGTTGTTGGCGAGGCTTTAGGCCTGCCGCACGCAATGGTTTACCGCCAGCCCTTCCCCGGCCCCGGACTCGGAGTTCGTTGCCTCGGCGCCATAACCCGCGACCGTCTCCATGCGCTCCGCGAGGCCGATGCTATCCTGCGCGAGGAGTTTGATAAAAACGGTCTCGCCGAAAAGGTTTGGCAGTATTTTATCGTTGTTCCCGATATTAAGAGCGTTGGCGTTCGCGATGAAAGTCGCTATGAAGGCTGGCCCGCAATCATTCGTGCCATTAACACCAAGGATGCTATGTCGGCCACTATTGAGGAGATTCCCTATGCGGTTCTCCATAAGATAACCGACCGCATCACCCACGAGGTTGAGGGTATCAACCGCGTTCTCTACGACCTAACCCCGAAGCCCATCGGAACTATCGAGTGGGAATAATGCAATTGTTCGAGAACAATCTTGGGTATTCGGGGAAGAACACCCAAAGATATTCTTGTCCCTGTTTTTTCAAACAAAAAATGCCTTTCCGCGTTTAGCGGAAGGGCATTCTTTTTTAATTTATGTGGTTCGTGGAGCAGCGCTTTAACAAGTTAAAGTTTCGTTTTGTGCAAATATTTCGTTATATGTATTTACTGCATCCGCTTTTAATGATACAATCACGGCAAAGGGAGGTTTTGCTATGTTTTATAACATTAAAGATTTCGGTGCTATGGCGGACGGGGTTAAAGTCAACACCCCTGCTATTCAGTCGGCCATTGACGAGTGCCACAAAAACGGCGGCGGTCGTG
>SVPK01000010.1 GCA_015065875.1 Oscillospiraceae bacterium | reverse complement strand
GCTTCGGCGGCGCTCTTTATTGCAGCGGCAAATCGGTTAATATCGATTCTGCAACCTTTAGCGGTAACACCGCCGGCAGCCACGGCGGCGCAATTTATTGCAGCATTGAGGGCGACGAATCCACAGGTGCTAAACTAACCTTAACCAATGCCGCCTTTGAGGGCAACAAAACCGATTTTAACGGTGGTGCAGTTTATGTTCAGGGCTCCTCTACATATATGGAGAATGTTACCTTTAAGGGCAACCATTCCTATGCTACCGCCAATGCCTCGGGCAGCCGATATGGCGGCGGCGCGATTTATTCTACAGGAAGCTATGTCGAAATAAACGGCGGCTCTTTTGAAAACAACACCTCGGATAACTATGGCGCAGGTATTGAAGCTCATTCCTCAAGTAAGGTTGTTTTAAATAAAATAACAACTGCAGGAAACAGCGCAGCCTCAAACGGCGGCTTTATATATACAAACAATGCCGAAGTTGAAATATATAACAGCGCAATCCGCACAAATAAATCGGGCAATCAGGGCGGTGCTGCTTTCATTACCGGCACATCGACCATTAAAGCATATCTTACAACCTTTGAAGGCAACTACTCGGTCAATAGCGGTGGTGCCTTACTTATCTATACCGGCACCGAGGACTCGTTGCTCCATAGCTGCGTTTTCCTCGATAACACTTCCGATAACTATGGTGGCGCTATCTATATCTCAAAGGCGAGCACCCTAAACGCATATAACACCTCTGCGAAGGGCAACTCGGCTTTCCGTGGCGGTTTCCTTTATGAAACAACTACAGGAACGGTCGTTACCCTAAACGGACTTTCGGTTTCGGGCAATACCGCAAGCGACGGCGGTCCGATTATTTGGGGCAACTCGACAGGTGCCAAGCTTTATATCAACAAAACCACCTATATTGATGTTGATTATTCCGATGTTTTAGACGATGCCTATTGGGCTTCGGCCATAGTTAATAAGCTTACCGTTAGTGAAACAACCGATGAGGTTCCGGGCTTTATTAACTACGGCGAGAGCGAAATTACCGACCCCGAGGACATCATTAACCCCAACATCACCAACGCGGTTGAGCTTCAAACCGCACTTTCGGCCGGACTCAAGGAGATTACCATTATCAGTGATTTCCAGGTTAACCGAACCTTCTACATAAACTCCGATACCACCATCTATGCAACCGGCAACCGCACCTTAACCCGTGCTCCCGGATTTGGCGGCGATATTTTCATAGTTGGCGAAGCCGCAGACGGAACGGCCTGCGAAGAGGAAATAACCGTTACCTTTAGCCCATCGGGCGAAGGCAACTCGCTTACCATCGACGGTAACAAGGATAATATGACTACCGATGTTACCGGAACCGTTTTCTTTGTTTGCAACGGCGCTCATCTTGTTCTCCGAGATGCTATAACCGTTAAAAACTGCCATAAGGTTGGCAACGAGAGAACCATGCTCGAAGCATACGGACTCTCCTATCCCCACAGAATCGGTGGCCCTGTTGTTATAAACGCCAAGAGCACTTTAAGCATTTACGGCGGCGAATATAAAAACAACAGCGTTTGCGACGAGGGCGATGATAACCCCGATTGGAACAGCACCCAGGGTGGTGTTATCTACTCCTTCGGCAATACCAACATCTATGGCGGAACCTTCGAGGGTAACCATGCGGCACGCGGAGGCTTCCTCTATAACTATCGCAAGACCAATATCCATAATGCCTCTATTATAGGCAACTCGGCATCATCTTTGGGCGGCGCAGTTTATATGGCCGCCAGCACCGCTTGCTACCTTTATGTCGGCGGTTCTACAAATATTTGTGATAGTTATGTTCTCTTTGAGGGCAATACTTCAGAAGGCAACGGCGGCGCGATTTTAAGCCAGGGCGCACTTACTCATATCCAAAACACCGATTTTGTAAATAACAAATCGGGCATGCACGGCGGAGCTGTTTGTGCCTCGACAAGCGATTTAAACAAAGAAAAAATAAACCTCCGCATTGAGAACTCATCCTTCTCGGGCGGCTCGGCCAATAACAACGCAGGCGCGGTTTACCTTAATAAGGCGGCCGCAGAATTCATTAATGTTGACTTTGAAAACAACCATGCATCGGCGACCGAAAATTCTTCGGGCAGCCGCTATGGCGGCGGCGCAATTTATACAACAGGCGCCTATGCCCTATTCGAGGGTGTTCGCTTTAAAGGCAACTCCTCCGACTACAACGGCGGCGCGGCTATGTTTAATTCTGCGAGCGAGGCCGTTCTCTATAACGTAACCGCAGAGGGCAATACTGCCTCTGCCGCGGGCGGATTTATATATAGCAAGTCTACCATCGATATTTATAACAGCACCATAAAGAACAACACCTCAACCAGCGGAGGCGGAGGAGTTGTTCTCCAGGATGGCGCAGTTACCAATATTTATTCAACCACCTTTGACGGCAACAAAACCGCTTCGAACGGCGGCGCATTAATGGTTTATACGAACGGAAATCAAACAACCATTAATAACTGTCAAATCAAGAACAACAGCGCTGATACCTACGGCGGCGGATTATATGTTTCGGGCGTTAGCCTGCTCGATATTTATAATACGGTTGCAGAAAATAACTCTGCTAACCGTGGCGGCTTCCTGTATGAGACCGTTACGGGAACGATTGTTACCCTAAGCGAAATTGCGGTTTCGGGCAATACCGCTCTCGATGGCGGCCCGATTATTTGGGGTAACTCGACAGGCGCTAAACTTTATATCAACAAAACCAACTTTAAGGATACCGAGACTTCTACCCTTGACAGCGCATATTGGAGCGCAGCTATTGTTAACAAATTAAAGGTTTATGAGATAACAACGGCCGCTCCCGAATGCGATGAATACGGTAATGAGGATTATAGCAACTTCAAAGACTATGTTTCGGTTTCTAATTCTGCAGAGCTTGAGGCAGCGATAAACAGCGGAGCCGAAAACATCCGTATTATCTCCGATTTCACCCTCGACAGAACCTTCTATATTACCAAGGCGGTAACCATCTTCTCAACCTCCCCCTACCGCCTGACCAGAGCCGAAGATTTTGCAGGCGATATCTTTGTTATCGGCGAGGATAAAAACGGCAAGAGCCAACTTCTCTTTGGCGGAAACAACGCGGTTTTAACCCTCGGTAATCCCATTTCGGCTACCGAAAATCTTTTAACCATTGATGGTAATAAAAATAAGGTTACCTGTTCTGTTTCGGGTTCGATTTTATTCCTATGCAACAGTGCAAAGGTTAATATTTATGACAACATCTCAATAGTTAACGCACGTAAGGTTAGCAACGAGCGAACCGGCTACGAGCGCTTTTCCATTAACTATGCCCACCGACTCGGCGGTGCCATGGCGATAGTTGAAAGCGGTTCTTTAAACATCTATGGCGGTAACTTCAAGGGCAACACCGTTAACGATGAAATCATCTCTACCGAATTAGGTGAGGATGGACGCAACTCAACCCTCGGCGGTGCCATTTATAACCGTGGCGGACTCAATATTTATGGCGGCAACTTTGAATACTGCTATTCGCCTCGAGGCGGTGTTATTTATAACTATGCAATAATGCATATCTATGGCGGTAATTTTGTAAATAACTATTCTGCCTATGGCGGTGTTGCTTATTCTCCGAGCAGTGCAAGCGTTGCCAACTACATAGGTGGTGAGAGCGGCAACACTACCGTAACCTTTGATAGCAACTCCTCTGTTTATAACGGAGGCGCCATCTTCTCCGGAACTCTTGCGGCAACCGTTGTTTACGGAGATACGCTGTTTAAGAACAATGTTTCTCAAAAATCCAACGGCGGCGCAATTTACGGCGGCGGAGTTGTTTTGGTTTATAACACAACCTTTACAGGTAATACCGCAAAAAGCAAGGGCGGCGCAATTTATCTTACCCGCGGCAGTAATGACTCTCCTGTTCAGGAGCCTGTTATCTCGGGTTGCACCTTCACAAAGAACATTGCAGCCAACGGCGGCGCCGTAGCTGCCTATGCTTCGGGTCTCTCCATCGAGGAGGGCACTAATGTTACGATTGAGAACAGCTCCTTCAAGAATAATGAAGCAACCGCAAGCGGCGGTGCTATCTTAATCGGTTACAGAGCGACAGTAAATCTTTTGAATTCCACCCTCGAAAACAACACCTCTACCGCAGAGGGCGGCGCGATTTATATGATTTATGAGGGCGTCTTAAATGCCGAAGGCTCCTCCTTTAGCGGCAATATAGCCGGTAACGAGGAAAAGGGCTACGGCGGCGCAATTTCGGCCCATAGCGCAATCATAAACGGTAACGACCTTACCTTTACCGAAAATACGGCAGGCCTGCGCGGCGGCGCGATTTATGTTTCCTATAATAGTGCATCCCTTATGGATTCAACCGTTAATATTTCGGATTCGTCCTTCTCGAAGAATGTATCGCTCCTTAACGGCGGCGCGATTTATGCTACCGACCGCAAGGTATCCTATGGTGTTGACGAAAACGGCGACCCGCTTCCCGGCGAGGATAACGGCACAATGAACCTTATATTGCAGAATGTTGATATAACCGAAAACACTGCAACAGAAAAGGGTGGCGCGGTTTACCTCTCCAGCTACACCCATACCTTTATGGGCAACGTTAAGCTAAACGACAACCGCATCACGGTTGACGGTTCGGGACATAATGCAGGCGCAATTTATACCAATGCTTATGCAGCTCTTGAGATTAACGGTGCCGAGATTAACAACAACTACTCGGGCGCAAACGGCGGCGCAATAGGAATGTATTCCAATTCCTCGGCCGTTTTAAACAATGTTACCGCTACGGGCAACTCGGCAGTTGGCGATGGCGGATTTGCTCATTGCGATACCGCATACATAACCCTCTACGGCAGCAACATATCCCAGAACACTGCCGGTTCACAGGGCGGTGCGATTTCGCTTATCGACCTTTCCACAATAAGCGCCTATTCAACCGAATTTACCGGTAACACCTCTGCTATTGAGGGCGGAGCAATATTTGCATATGCCGGTGCAAGCAGGTCGGTTCTGCATAGCTGCACCTTCACAGAAAACGAATCGGGCACTTTGGGCGGTGCTATCTATGTTTCAAACCATAGCCTTTTGGATATTTATAATGCAACCGCTATCCGCAACCATGCAAACAAGGGCGGATTCATCTATGAAACTACCTATGATACCGTTTTGACCCTAAACGGCGCAACCGTTACGGGCAATACCGATAATATGGGCGGCCCGATTATTTGGGGTAATACCCTTAATGCCGACCTTTATATTAACAAGGCAAACTTTGTTGATACCGAGGCGGAGGTTCTCGATGACGCGTACTGGGCAGGCGCTATCTATAATCTGCTTACCGTTTTCGAGATTAGTGACCCCATTCCTGAACTACCGACATATGTTCAGGAATACACCCCCCCAACCGAGCCTACCCCAATAGTTCATCCTGAGGTTAAGGTTGAGCATATTTTCTCCCTCGCGGAGAAGGCTGACCACGGTGTTATCAGTGGTGTATACGGCACCCTACCGCGTCTTGACAACAGCTCAAACTTTATGAGCAAGAACACAACCCTCATCCCCAACATAAACGGACAGGATGTTACGGTTGATAGCTTTATTTATCACAAGGATAACCCCGCCGGCAACGGAAACTTCGGCGAAGGAATCCTAATTTATCAGGCTATGTGCTATAAGCGAGCCAATCCGCAAGAGGATGTTTCTATTTCGATTTCGGCTTATCGCTTCTCGGCACATACCGCAATCTGCCTTGACCGCAACAGCCCCTATTTCGGCTATATGCGCGCACTACACGACCAGGATTACGATAAATACGGCTTTGTTCGTATTTCGTATCTCCTGCTTTGTGCCGCACGAATGGGAATTGATGTTACGGTTATCGGCCAGTTAGACGGATATCCCAATTCCGCAACCTCGCCCCTCTACGAGCCCTATTTCACCGAAATGCTCGACGCCCCCTGCGACAGCACATATGTTACCGATGGTGTTATCGGCGATTATATGACCTTCCGCGCCTGCAAATGGGCCGTTGATGCTAAGGGCGGAGCCGATATGATGCATACCAAGCTTTGTGCGGTTTCGCATTATATCGATATGAACGGTGAGGTGCACCGCAACGCAGTTTGGACCTCGAGCTCCAACCTCGACGGTATAAATTATAACGGAACAAACGGTCTCAACCAGTTGCAGACCGCAACCATAGTTTCCGACCATGCCGAAATCTTCCGTGTTTCCAAAAACTATCTCGATTTCCTCGCCGACTACTGCGGACAGGAAGAGGTTTATATCTTCCGCGACCTTATGATATCCCGCATAGCAAAGCAGATAGATATGATAAACAGCGGTCGCGAGCAGGAGATTCCGGCAGATGAACAGATTGTTTATCTCGGAAGCGAAAACGATAAGTTTTTCGAGCTTTATTTCTCGCCCTTCGGCGGCGATGTTTCTAACTGGGATGAGGCAAACAACCCCTTCACAAAACAGGTTCGCGAGATGCATAATTCCGAAGGCCCGATAACCTTTATTTGGAACAATGTTCGTTGGGGTGAATATCCGCTCCGCAACCAGCTTGAATCGGTTATCATTGATTCGTTCCATAAGATTAAGAGCCCTGAAAATAAAATCTATGTTAACCTACCGGGATTTGACTCAGCCGCATTCGGCGACCTCTCGGTTGGTACAGATATCGGATTCAAGGCCTTTAACCAAAACGATTTTGGCCATGTTCACAGCAAGGATATGCACCTATCCTATGTTAAGGACGGCCAGCGCTACTATGTATCGGTTCTCAACTCGATGAATGTTCATAGCGGCTCAATGGCCTATCAGTCGAACTTCGCGCTTGTAATCAAGGAAACCAACTGCAACGAGGACAGCGTTTTCTTCACCTTCGCCGACGAAACAACCGTTGGCATCGCAGAGCATGAATATTCGGATGAGATTCTCGAATATATCCCCGATGACATCCATGAAGATGGCTATACCTATCATCCCTGCGCCAACTGCGATGAAAGACTTATCATTGATACCATTCATCGCCAGAGCGATTGGCAGATAATTAGAGCGGCAACCCCCGAGCAAAACGGAATTGCACACCGCAGTTGTCTTGCCTGCTCGCAGTTGGTTGATGTTCGCGAATTTGTATATCCGGGCGAGGAGAGCGTTATCTCGCTTGAGAATACTATCGGTCAAACCTTTAGCACTACCAAGAGTCTCCAAAGCGCGCTGGATGTTGAAAGCACCCCGATGACCCTCGAGGCAACACTTCAGCTTGGCAAAAATGTTGCCGACCGCGGAGGAGTTATTGTTGGTAACTATTCGGAAAAATCGAAAAACCGAATGAACCTCGAGGTTTACACCTTCGGCCGTGTTCGCCTGTTCTTTACCAAGGAAGGCCAAAACTTTGAACACATATTCAACACCGACATTCGTTCTGACGAAGCAGTAAACCTCGCAGTTACAATTGAAGGAACCGTTGCAAAGCTATACCTCAATTCGGTTCTGAAGGAAACCGCTACCCTCGCCGATACCGTTCCCGAAATTGAGGGAAGAATGTTTATCGGCGGCGATATGCGCGGAGGCAACTATCAATACTTTAGAGGAACCATCTACTCGGTTCACCTGTTTGACCATGCCCGAAACGATGAAGAGCTAAAACGCGATATGGTTGCAGTATTCCCCGACGGATATGGAGTTTTGGCAACCAGAAACTTTACCAATACCGCTGTTTTAGAGAATGTTGGAACAGCCTTTACTGCCGATTCGGCACACGAGATAGGAACTCTTTCTACCTCGCCCAAGACCATTGAAGCGACCGTTAACATGAGCGCTAACTTTACAGGTCGCGCAGGTGTTATAGTTGGTAACTATAAGGAAGGCTGCGATAGCGTTCTAAACCTTGAGGTTAATAATAACGGACGTCTCCGTCTTTATACCCTCGCCGAGGATAAGACTCCTATCGACTGCATCTTTACCCCCGA
Organism: Oscillospiraceae bacterium; assembly: GCA_015065875.1. Classification (GTDB taxonomy): domain Bacteria; phylum Bacillota; class Clostridia; order Oscillospirales; family Acutalibacteraceae; genus SIG589. The sequence goes on along the minus strand of SVPK01000010.1, from coordinate 22,773 downwards.
TATCCGAGGAATGGGCAAGGTTCATATAGCCCTAACGATTGACGGAAACAAGGTTACCCTTTATCTGAACGGTGAGGCCACCGATACCAAAACCCTCGGCAAGACCCCCGCAGGCTCAACCGATAGCTTTATGGTTGGCGGCGATAACCGAAACGGCAATACCCAGTTCTTTAAGGGCTATATCAGCAATGTTAATATCTTTGCCGATGTTAGAACCGCCGATGAAATAATCGCCGATATGACCTCGGTAGCAACCGATGAGAACCTCCTCTACTCCCATACCTTTACATCGGTAGATGCCGATGCTCCGCTTGATACCGTTCGTCCCGCAGGAACAACCTTTACAGCCGATTCTGATGTCGCTACTGAACTTGCGGGCTCGCCGAACACCATCGAAGCTACCATAAAGCTCGATAAGGCTCTTGCAACCCGCGGCGGTGTTATAGTTGGAAACTATAGCGATACTGCCAAGAATGTTATAAGCCTTGAGGCATATAACTACGGCAAGCTTCGTATCTATCTTGCTAACAACGGCAAAACCGCATCCCACGTATTCGCAAGCGATATTCGCTCGGATAGCGCAGTTCATATCGCGGTTACCTTCGAGGGAACAACCGCTAAGCTTTATCTCAACTCGGTTCTCGCCGAAACCGCAACCCTCGCAGTTGCTCCCCCGCAGAACATAACCTCGCTCAAAATCGGCGGCGACTATCGCGGCGGAAATTCGCAATACTTCAAGGGAAAAATCTACTCGGTAGGCCTGTTTGAGGATGCAAGAAGCGCAGAGGAAATCAGCGCAGATGCACTCTCTATCAACCCGAAGGCCGAGGGACTTATGTATTCGAGATACTTCGCAGAGGTAATTGATAACTCGAACCAGAATCTCGGAACTGAATTTACTGCCGATTCTTCGATTTCCCTCGATACCCTCGCAGGAGCCCCCAAGACCCTTGAGGCAACCGTTTCGCTACCCAAGGTTTATCATAACCGCGGCGGCGTTATAGTCGGCAACTATGAGGACCTCTCGCTCGGCTCCATGGGCCTTGAAATTTACTATTCGGGTCGAGTTCGACTCTATTATGCTATTGAAAAGAAATCCCCTGTTGATTGCATTTTCGATACCGATATCAGAGGCGATGAGCCCACTCATATCGCAGTTACAATCGAGGACCTTTCGGCCAACCTTTATATAAATGGTGTTCTTACCGAAACCAAGGCGCTTCGCATTGCTCCGCCCGAGGAAACCGAAGGCTTCCGCGTTGGCGGCGATAACCGAATCGGCAACACCCAGTATTTCAAGGGAACTATTTATAATGTTAATCTCTTTGATGATGCAAGAACTGCCGATGAGATTAAAGCCGATATGAAATCGGTATCGGCCGAGGCCGAAGGCCTGCTTTACAGCAAGGTATTCAAAACCGAAAAGCCCGCAACCCCGACCGAGGTTATTCCGCGCGGCGAAACCTTCTCGGTTCAGACTCCCTATATTATTGGTCGCGACCTTGATTCAACCCCCCTCACCTTTGAGGCTATAGTAAACCTATGTGAAGGCTTTGAGGGACGCGGCGGTGTTATCCTCGGAAACTTCGATGGCAAGAAAGAGAATCAACTTAATATCGAAATTTATTCCGAGGGCAGACCGCGACTCTACTACACCGCCGAGGACGGCAGCTATGTTGACTGCATCTTTGATAGCGATATCCGCGGCAATAACCCGACCCATATTGCAATTAAGGTTGACGGACTGACTGCAACACTTTACATCAACGGAATTGAAACAGAGCAAAAAGCTCTCGCCTTTGAAATTCCCGAAATAACCGGCGGCTTCAAGATAGGAAGCGATAACCGTAGCGGAAACGACCAGTATTTCAAGGGAACCATCTATGGCATCAACCTCTTTAGTAACGCGAGATCAGCCGAACAGATTGCAGGCGATGTTTTCGCAGTTGATACAAGCGATGCTACCTTACTTTATAGTGCGATTTTCGCCGCCGATGCCTGCGAGCAAAACGGCCACACCCTCGAAACTATTATCTATGGCGACGAGGAAAGCGAATTAGGACAAATTCGCTACGACCGTTGCACAGTTTGCGGCAAAACGATTGAATGCCGAACAACTCCGCAGATAACCGATATTATTGAGCATCGAGTATTTGCTAATGCTTCTGCTCTGCGTCCTGCCGAGAGCAAATCGGGAATCGCTCTCTCCACCCTTTTTGCAACGCCGCACACTATTGAGGCTCTGATTCAACTTGATAAGAGCTATAACCAGCGCGCAGGTGTTATCTTCGGAAACTACGACGGAAGCCTTAATAACCAGCTCAATCTTGAGATTTATACGGGCGGCAGACCGCGACTCTACTATAGTATCGGCTCGAAGACCTATAGCTATATCTTTAATACCGATATTCGTTCTGATTCGCTGACCCATATTGCAGTAACAATTGAGGGACTTTCGGCCTCGCTCTATGTTAACGGAACCCTCCGCGAAACCATAGCACTTACGGTTGAACTCCCCGAGGTTACAGAAGGCTTTAGAATTGGTCACGATAACAGAACCGGAACCCAACAATACTTCGCAGGAACCATTTATTCCGTTGCTCTCTTGGAAGGCACAAGAACAGCAGAACAGATTGCGGTTGACCGCTATCTCTGCCCGAGCGACAGCGAAGGAATAATCTATAACGAAAGTTTTCTCGTTAACGATTAAAATTTTAAAAACCGCCTGCCCGAAAGGGCAGACGGTTTTTATCTTGTAGGGGACGATGCCCACATCGATTATATAAAAAACAGAGGGATAATTCCCTCTGTTTTTTATACCCCGCAAAGAATATGCATATTTCGCAGATTATTATCGCCTATTTTATCGTTTATCATATAGGCAATCGGCTCAAGGAAGCCGCCTTCTTCGCCCAAGGCGGAGGCTATTTTTTTAGAAATATCCTCAATTAGCGCCGCCTTTTTCGCCGATTCTCCTTCTCCGTTGCCGCTCGAAATTAAATATTCGAGCGAACCGCCAAGGTCGGAAAGCATAGGCAGCTCCCGCAGAGCGCGAAAACTCCATTTATAATAGGGCATATAGGTTTTATTGATTAAAAAGATTGCCGCCATAATATTTTTTGCGAATTCAATAGCCGCGAGCTGCGCCGCCCCCGTATCGCCGCGGGAAATCGAGCGCCCATAATTATACTGACCCGCCTGCGCCGCAAGCAAAATTCTGCCCGCAAGTTTCTTTAGGCGGATATCCTCGGGATAATATGAAAGCCGCTCGCGGATGGCCGAAACCTCGCCGAGATTATCTAAAAATATCTCGCCGTTTACCGCCTCATAAAGCGAAAATTCGGGCACCGATAGCCAATCATAGAGAGAAAGCCTGCCATCGCCCTTTATAACCTTATCGGCAAAAAAATCCTCGGTTATTATAACCCCATGGCGCCTTCCGCCAACCGGCGAAACCCGCTGGCGACTAAAGCCCATAAAGGTTTCGGGGAGCTTATCATAGGCGCGTTCAAGAGAGAATATGGTTTTTCGGTCGAGCGACGAGGGCACAAAGATGCAAAAAGCGGGCTCAAAATCATGGTCGAGCGATACCTCATCATCAAAGCCGTAGCATTCACTTCCGCTACCGATAAGGCCTACCGCCAACAGCGGCATCAGTTCGGGGAACTGCTCCTTGAGCATCCCCTCGCCTACCTCGCTATAAAATTTTCTCGATAGTTCAAGACCCTTCATATATTCTCCTCGCGCGTTCGCTAATTTCGTTTTCATATAAAAAATATCCGTAATACCCAAAAACGGGGGCGCACTTTTCGCAGGCGAAGGCATAGCCGCCATCGTCTCTTTCCTTTACCCTATCGAGCAGCTCCTTGGCCTTTTCGATAAGCTCGGCTATCCTCGCTTCGGCACCCATAAGCCCCAATTCCGCTTCGGCGGCCGAGGCCATATTAAGGTAGGTTATCGCCTGTTCAGGCTCTTTGCCCTCTATTCTCGCCATAACTGCGAGTGCCTTTAAATTCAGTTTCTCGGCCTCGGCAAAACGGCCAAGGTCCGCGAGAGCGAGCGCCATATTATTATAAAGCCCACCAAGACGGTCATCATCGGGCATAAGGTTTGCCTCATATATCTCTTTTGCTTTACTGAAAAGCGGTATTGCATCCTCTGCGAGACCGAAGGCCTTATAAACCGTTGCGCTGTTGAGATAGGTTGTTGCGGCGCCGATATTTTGAGAGATTTGCATTTTTTCTATCTGTTCAAATGCCGCGTTTACAAAATAAAGCGCATTTTCGCGTTCTCCGAGCTTTCGGCAAAGCCCCATAAGCTCATTAAGGAGCAATAAAACCCCGCGCTCATCGCGCCGCTCTTTAGCCTCCGAGAGCCAAAAATCCAGATGCTCACGCGCCGACCTATAATCATTTTTGCGTAGCATTTCATCCAATTCTTTGAGTATCCGTTCAGAGGGGATTTTTCCTTCTCGCATCGCATTCGCCTCCTATCAAGCCTATTTTATAATAAAAATTACATACATACAACCCAAAAAATATCGACTAACTCCAATCCCTTACCCGTGCGGCAAAGGCGGCAATATCTTCCTCGCGCGTTATTTTAATGTTGTTTATATTTCCCTCGATAAAGTTAATGTTATACCCGAGATTATACATAAGCATGGTAAAACAGGTCTCGTTCATAGTATGGCCCGAGAGCTTAGCTTTTTTAAATACCGCATCGATAACCGAAAGCTTATGCGCCTCGGGCGATTGCAAAGCGATTACCGCGTTACGGTCAACGTATTTTGCGCGGTCGGCCGATGTATCAAACTGAACATAATCGTTCATCGAATGGCAAACGGTTGCGCTACCCTTTTCGGTTGCCGAACGGATAAGCGCCGATATAAGCTCACCCGTTACCATCGGACGGGTTGATTCCTGAATTATTATAAGGTCATTCGGGGAGAGCTTATGCTTTATGCCATCGATTCCGTTTTTAAGCGAATCAATACCACTGTTACCGCCCGTTATAATCCCTTTGAGCTTGGTTATCTTAAACTGCTCTGCATAGGCTCTCGCTATGCTTTCCCAACCCTTGAGGCAAACAACATATATATCCCCAATGGCAGGATGTTCTTGATAGGCCATAAGGGTATGCATAAGTATGGGACGGCCGTTAACATTTATAAACTGGCTCGGAATATTCTGGCGATTGCGACCGGATTTTCCGCCCGCTAAAACTATAACCGTATTTTTTCCCTTAATGCTTTCGCCCTCGGCCGCAGTATATGTAGCCGAAAAGCTACCCGATAATAGCGCTTCGGCCGTTGTATCCAAAACGGCGGCAAATTTATGTAGCTTTCGATGAGAAACATCGTTTTCGCCCGATTCTATCTTTGCAATGGTCGACCTGGTTTTATAACCCATAGCATCGGCCAACTCCTGTTGCGACATTTTCAGTTCATATCTTCGTTTTTTTATGTTTGCGCCAACCGACATTGTATCACCTCGAAACCCTTTTTGTATATTATAAATCAACATAAGTTGATTTTCAAGCGGCTTTTTGCAGATTTATTGCGCCTTTTGTTGACTTTTTGTTGATTTTTAGATAACATATAATGGTATGAAAATGTAGCGAAAGGAACGATAAAATGAAAGCGATTATTTTTAATTCCGGCCTTGGAAACAGAATGGGTGATTTCACAAAAAACAACCATAAATCTATGGCACAGCTCAAAAACGGCGAAACAGTTTTTCACCGTCAGCTTCGACTGTTAAGCGCCGAAGGCATTAAGGACTTTGTTGTTACAACCGGCCCCTTTGAGGAGCAGCTTAAAAAAGAGGCTGCCGATTTCCCCGAGCTCAATTTTACCTTTGTTCGCAATGATATCTATGATAAAACCAACTATATCTATTCGATGTATCTCGCTCGTGAATATATGAATGATGATATGGTTTTCCTGCATGGCGACCTCGTATTTAACCGAAAGTTAGTTCGCGATGTTCTCGCCTGCGAGGATAAAAATACCGCAACCGTTAACTTTAAAAAGGCCCTGCCCGAAAAGGATTTTAAGGGCCGAATAAAGGATGGCAAGGTATATGAGGTTTCGATAAATATTTTCGATGAGGATTGCTTTGCATTCCAACCCTTCTACAAGCTCGAAAAAGCCGCCGTTGCCGCTTGGGTTGGCAAGGTTGTTGAGTTTATTCATAAGGGCGAGGATAAATGCTATGCCGAAAATGCGCTCAATGAAATTTTCCCTGCGCTTAATGTTCGTGCATTTAATTATGAAAACTACTATGTAGACGAAATCGATAACCTCGACGATTATGCTCGCGTTACCGCCGAAATTCTTCCCTTTGACGAAGCCGATAAGGCTATATTTGCATAAGGGAGGCCAATATGACAAAGGTTAAACCAAAAAACACATACGGTTATACCCCCGAGCAATACAGCAAGTTTAAAAACTTTGCCTGGAAAATGCTCTTAAGCTTTGGCATTACATACCTGTTCTTTTATAACGGTCGCCAAAACATAAACCTCGTTATGAAGCAGATGGCCGCAGAGCTTGGCTCAACCGAGGCCGCTCTCGGAATCGTTTCGGGCGCTCTTTTTTGGTGTTATGCTTTTGGTCAACTCATAAACGGTCGTCTCGGCGCCTATTTTGGATATAAGAAATTTATGATGTTCGGAGTTTTGGCCAGTGCCGCCATAAACACCATTATTTCTTTCCAACATTCGATTCCCGTTATCGCCGTTTTATGGGGTCTCAACGGTTACTTCCAATCAATGGTTTGGGCTAATGGAATTGGTGTTTTAAACAAATGGTGGCCCAAGGATAAGCGAGGCTTCGCTTCAGGTCTTACAACCGCTTTTTCGGGCGCCGCTCAGGTTGTTACCTACCTAACCATCTACCTCTGCCTTGATATGAATCCCGAATGGGGTTGGAGAGCCGCCTTCCGTTATCCGATGATACCGATGGTTTTAATTCTTATCGGTTTTTGGCTTTTCTTCCATACCTGCCCCGAGGATGTTGGGCTTCCCGCATTCAAAGAGGAATCAAATGATGATTCTGCGCCCTCAGCCGAGCTTGAAGGAAAGGGTTATTTCTATCCCTATAAGGTGCTACTAACCCAACCCAAGGTTATTCTGCTTTGCTTTATTGCCGCTATCGCGGGTGTTGGACGTTATGGCCTTTTAACCTGGATTCCAACCTATTTTTCGGATTCGCTTAATCTTTCAATTAAGAGCAGTATTTTTAGCTCGATTTTACTTCCGATTGGTCATGCTTGCGCTATGTTCTTGTTCCCGTTTCTTACCGATAAGGTATTTAAAGGAAAGCGCGAGCCTATCCTTATAATCGCCTCGATAGTTACAGTTTGCGGAATGATTACATTCCCCTTTATAAGAACCCAAGCCCTCGCATCAACCATGCTTTTTGTTGTTGGTGTTTCGGGAATGGTAACGGGTGTTATCTGGGCTATTGCGGGAGATATCGGCGGTCGCGCCTATTCCTCCGCATTGGTGGGAATACTCGATTGGGCGGTATATATGGGTGCCGCAGTTCAGGCTTTTGCCTTCGGATTTGTTAAAGACCACTTTGGATGGACCGCAGTTTTCATAACCATCGGCAGTCTTTATATCATAATGCTTATTCTGGTTATTATAGTTAAAAGCCTTAAGGATAAAAGCATAAAATAAAAAAGAGCAGGAAATTCTCCTGCTCTTTTTTATTTTAGAGAACCATCGCTCCGCCCTTTTGGCTTACGGTATAATCCTTTTCATTATGAACAATATACTTACCCTCAAGGCGAATATCGGCGCTCGAAGCGGCAACCAAAATGCTATAGGTTCCGCTCTCAACATGCCAACGATGGAGGAAGGGATTAAAATATGCAAATGCGCGAGCGGGAAGCTTTAGTTCTACTCGCTTGCTCTCGCCCGCCTCAAGCGCAACCTTACAAAATTCCTTTAGCTCCTTTTCGGGACGACAAACGGTATTATCCTCGGGGCGAACATAAATCTGAACCGCCTCTTTGCCGAAACGGTTGCCTATGTTCTTGATGGTAAACGAAACGGTTACCTCGCCCTCCTCATCGGTTGAATAATCGGGGGTTATCTCGAGGTCCGAATATTCAAACTCGGTATAGGAAAGGCCATGACCGAAGGGATACCAAACATCAGCGGGGTTGCGGTCGTAATAACGGTAGCCAACATCCATACCCTCGGCATAGCGAATTTTTTTGGTATCGCTAAAATGCAAAAGATGGTCGGATAGGCGGCTCATAAAGGTTTCGGAAAGCTTACCCGAAGGATTAACCCTTCCAAAGAGGATATCGGCGATTGCTTTTCCTCCGCCCTCGCCCGCAAGCCACATTTGAATAAGTCCTTTAACTCCGTTCTGCCAGCCTGTTCCGGTTGTGCAGGCGCCCGACTGCATAACTACAACAACATTCTCGAAATACTGATTAACATATTCAAGAACATCATTTACCCTATCGGGGAAGGTTAGTCTGCGGCGCTCGTATTCCTCGCTTTCATGCCAAATTTCATCGCCCGCGAATACGATAGCAAGGCCGCCCTCGGCGCCAAGCTCGCGAATACGGGCGCGCTTATCCCAAATAGATAGCTCGCAATCAAACATAGGCTCAAACAAAAGCTCGGTCTTTTCGGCGCAGTATTCTTTTATAAAATCGAGCGGAATATCAACGCTTTTCTCCTCAATAGAAACATGAGAGCTGCCGCCGCCCATATATATCGGCTTTTCGGCAGGATTGCCGAAAACAACGATTTTTTTATATTTTGCGGGGTCGATAGGCAGGATTTTATCCTCGTTTTTAAGCAAGGTTATACATTCGGCCGCGGCGGCACGCGCCTTCTCATGTTGAGCGGCGCGGTCATAGTCCTTTTTGCCCTCGCGCTTTGAGAGGCGATGAGCCAAATAAGAGAGAACCTTTCGGCAGATTTTTTCAATCTCTTCTTTGGTTATTATGCCCTTTTCGATTCCTTCGAGCATATCCTCGTATATCGATTTATTGCAGGGCATCTGAAGCTCCATTCCGTTTGCAAATGCACGCGGAGCATTATGAACAGCGCCCCAATCGGATACCATAAGGCCCTCATAGCCCCATTCATCACGAAGCACCTCGCGCAAAAGCCATGCATTCTCGGAACACCAAATTCCGCCCAGCTTATTATAAGCACACATCACGGTTTCGGGCTCGCCCTTTTCTATAGCGATGCGGAAGGCCTCGAGATAGTATTCACGAAGGGTTCGCTCATCGATTTCAACCGAAATAGAGGAACGGTCGAGCTCCTGATTATTTGCGGCAAAATGCTTAAGGCTTGTTCCTATTCCGTTTTCCTGGACACCCTTTATAAAAGCGGCGGCCATTTCGCCCGAGAGAACAGGGTCTTCGGAGAAATATTCAAAATTTCGGCCGCAAAGCGGAGTTCTTTTCATATTAACTGCGGGAGCCAAGAGCAGGTCAATACCCTCCTGCTTGCAATCCTCGGCAATAGCCTCGCCTGCATTGTATGCTACCTCTCTATTCCATGAAGCAGCAACGGCCGAAGCGGTTGGGAAGCAACAATCTCCCCCTTTTATATTACAATCCTGCGGGAATTTAGGGTGACCAACAAGACGACGAACCCCATGAGGGCCATCGCTCATTTCGATATTGGGAATTCCAACGCGCTCATTTTTAGCCGAAGAGAGCGCCAAATATCCGGTTAAGAATTTACATTTTTCCTCAAAGGTTAATTCTTCCATCCATTTATCAACATTAAATTCCATAAAAACACCCCAAAAATGCTTTATTTACGGTAATTATACCATAGGTATCGCCCTGCGGCAACTGCGATAATTTTACCTTAAATGATTATTAGGCTAAAAAAACGACCGCGAAAGCGGTCGTTTTTTATTTATGATTCAACCCAGGTATTGGGGTCGAATGCGGGGATTTGGGTTATGTTTGCGTTGCGGCGATTTTCATCATACCAATCAGATATCGCCTTTCCGCGTTTGGTTTCGATTATATCCCAAGGCGCGCTTGTTGATGGACGGGTTATCTTGGTTCTATAAACATATTCAACATAGCTTCCAAGCGGGACATTCGGCTTACCGGGAGTTTTATTACTTGTTCCGAGCCAGTTCGGCTCGCCGCGCTCGCCAAGGTCAACACTGGTTGTATAAATATAATACTCTGTATTGCTCTTAACCTGAATTATAAACGAAAGGCCTTCGGCGGCGGCGCCGAACAGCGCCTCCATCTCTTCATCACCCGTTACGGCCATGCTTCCGAAGTAATCGCGTTTCCATCCAAGGCCTCCCGCGAGACGGTCGCTTATATACTCATTAAGCGCCGAATCGGGATTATCAAGGCCAATAACCCTTCCATTTAGGGTTCCGCTAACAAGACTCTTGATTAGCCAGGCATGGTCCTCACCCTCAACATCATCGGGCAGAATTTCGGAGCCCTCCCATTTAAATTCACCAAGGGTAAAGGGAACATTATCGGCAACCGATGCCGAAGGGTCCTCGGCATATTGCCAAATAGCGAATACTCCGCCAACCGACGAAAGAACCAAAAGCAGGCATAAAAGAGGCAGAAATTTCGACAAAAAGCTACTCCTCATCCTGCGCCTCACAAATCTCCGGCTCAATTTCGGTTATGCCCGAAAGCTTAAGCCTTTCATTTTCGGCAACGCGAAGCTTCTTTTCAACCATAGGTGTTACAATAACCGCAAATACAACAAGCAGAACACACAGCCAGCCCGCCGGCGATTGCATAAAGAGAATAAAGCTTCCAACAAACGGAATCTTTTGGTTTTTATAAATTCCCTTTATTTGCGAATAGTAAACCGGGAAACGGTCGGGGTTGTTAAGCGAGTCGCCCTGGCATAGGAAGTATCGCTCGCCGGGATGCTTATCATTCGGCTCCTCGATATCAACGATACGGTGAATTACCATTTTACCGTCGACCTCATAGACTATAATATCATAAACCTTAAGCTCTTCGGCTTTTGGCGCCCGATATGTTAGAACCATATCAAAAACCTGCAGTTGATTATCAAGCTTATTATCGAAAAGATAATCGTTGTTTTCGTTCTTGCGAGCCATTGAACTGCTGGTTATAACCTTAAGGGTTGGAACACTATCAAAATAGGTGTCCTCGCTCAAATTAACATACATCGAGAAAGCGAAGGCGGCAACCATAACAACGCACAGGAAAATAGACACCACGCAACCAATCGGTCTATGCAGGCATCCCTTTTTTCTTTCCTTCAGATATTCAGTTTTTATTTCTTCATCCCGCTCACCTGTTTTGGTTAGCCTTATAGTTAGTTTAACGATAGTTGCGATAAGATACGAAAACATCGCAACAAGCATCGCAAACACTATAAAGCACAGGATAAATACATATAAATCGAATCCTGACATTACTTCACTTCCGCAGAAAAGGCATTATCCTGCACTTTTACAGGATAATGCCCGGTTAAATTATTAAGCTTAAAACTTATTAGTTGTTAACGATTGTGCTGGCATTTTTGCCATCGCTTACAGAAACAACAATCTGACCATTGGTAAGAACGAGGTCATAAGCATCGTATTCAGCCTTGGTATCAAGGGTGAACTCGGTGAGACTTATGTAGTTTGCGAGGTCAGCAGCGGGGATGGTATAGGTAAATGCACCTGAACCATCGGGAGCCCAAACGATGTTGTGCTTCTCGGTATCAACGGTCATAATGTTCTGACCTTCATACTGCCAGTTAGCATTAGAAAGCGAGAAGGCAAAGGTAGAGGGAACTCCGCCTGTCTTAACATCGGCCGGTGCATAAGTATTGGGGGTGAACTTAATAACAAGGTCGCCATCAATCTTAAGAGCGGTTGTATGGGTTGTTCCTTCCTTCGGGTCAACAACCATGGTAAGACCGTTGGTATCAACATTATAGGTTCCATAGGTTCCGGTAAAGGTTGCCTCGGTCATGGTTACTGCAGTTGCGCCGGTAATATCGGCAACGTCATCACTTTGGGAATATACCCAAGTAGCATATACTCCGCCGATGGTAATGCAAAGGGCAAGCAGCATAATCAAGCTAATTTTTTTCATTGTTTTTTCCTCCTAAAATAATGCAAACGCTGCAAAAGCGTAGCGCTCACACTCAAAATTACATTATAATTATAGCATTTTGGAATTTAAAGTCAATAGCACTTTAGCAATTTAAAGTGTTTGTTGCAACAGACCCTTTAAATTGGTATTTAAATTCGGTTCGTTTTATGATAAAATGATTAAAAACGATGGCGAGGGGGAAATACTTTTGAAAAAAGACTTTTTGCACAAAACGATAGCAATTAGTGGTTCAACGGGTGGGCTCGGCAAAGCTCTTTGCTATCATATCGCAGAGCGCGGCGGAAACATTCTTATGCTCGACCGCAACGAACAAAAGGCCTCCCTTCTGAAGGCGGAACTGCTCGAAAAATTTCCTAATATTAACATAGATTTTTTGCGGCTGGACCTTGAGGATTTTTCGGATGTTAAATCGGTCGCAGAGGCGCTAAAATCGAGCCCTCCCGACTATCTTATCCTAAACGCGGGCGCATATAGCATACCAAGGCATAAAACAAGCCTCGGCTTTGATAATGTTTTTCAGATAAACTATCTTTCTCCCTATTATCTCTCTCGGCAATTGTTGCCCCAAATCAGAGAAAAAGGCGGGCGGATTGTTGCGGTTGGGAGCATAGCCCACAACTATTCTAAAACCGACGATAATGATATAGATTTTTCGAAACAAACCCGAGCCAGTAGAGTTTACGGAAATGCAAAGCGCAGACTTATGTTTTCGCTTTTCTCGCTCGAGAGCGAAAACATAACGGTTGCACACCCCGGCATAAGCTTTACGGGCATAACGGCGCATTACCCGAAACTCGTTTTTGCAATAATCAAATATCCGATGAAAATAATTTTTATGAAGCCAAAGCGGGCATCGCTTTCTATCCTTAAAGGCCTTTATGAAAGCCCCGAGGGCAACCGCTGGATAGGCCCCCGCTTTTTCGGCATTTGGGGACGACCGAAAACCAAGGCTCTTAAAACCTGCGACCAAGCAGAGCAGGGGCGCATAAACGCAGTTTCAGAGCGGCTTTATTCTAATCTTTTATCCCAATAAACGAGGGCAGTTCCGCCAAAAACGGAACTGCCCTTGTTGCGCTTTTTATACAATTTGTTTGACAACTATATATTATAGTATTATAATATATACGATTATAATTCTGCGCGCACACGTGCGCTATAGTTTCAGTCACAAGAAAAGAGGGAATATTTATGACATATTTGCTTGTTGTTGCTCATCCCGACGATGAGGTTTTGGGCGCCGGAGCTACCATACATAAACTCACACAACAGGGTCACACCGTTCATGCCTGTATCCTTTCGGCCGAGGTTACCGCCCGCGCCCATCGCCCCGAGGATGATGAGCTGGCCTCCGATATTGCCGCAAGCTCTGCCCTTATCGGAATCAGCCATCGCTATTGCGGCTCATTCCCGAATATACAACTCAATAATGTTCCCCATCTGCAGCTCGTTCAGTTTATCGAAAAGGCGATAATCGAATCGGGCGCGGATGTTATCATAACTCATCACCCCTCCGATACCAATAACGACCACCTGCATACCTCTCTGGCATGTCAGGCGGCGCTTCGGCTTTTCCAACGCAGAACCGATATAAAGCCGATAAGCGAGCTTTGGTTTATGGAGGTTTTGTCATCTTCGGAATGGAATATAAACCCCGCCGCTATGGGATTTGTTCCCAATATGTTTGTTGAGATTGGCAAAGAGGGAATCGAGAAAAAGATTGCCGCACTTGCACTCTATCGCGGAGTTATGCGTCCCTATCCCCATCCGCGCAGTGACGAAGCCCTTCGCGGACTGGCACTCTATCGCGGTGCCCAAGCAGGAGTTGACCATGCTGAGGCCTTCCAATGCGGTTTCAGACGCATTGCGGATTAAGGAGGCAGAGAATGAAAAAGCTCCAATTCTTTATTAAACGATTTTTTGATTTTATTTTTTCTTTCTTTTTAGCGGTTTGCTCCTCACCCTTCTTACTTATTGCTATGCTTATAGTTAAATGCTGTTCGCCCGAATCGCCCGTTATCTTTAAGCAGGAGCGAATCGGCTATAAGGGCAAACCCTTTACCGTTTTCAAGCTCCGCTCAATGACCAATGAGCGCGATGCAGACGGTAATCTCCTGCCCGACGAGGTTCGCCTTAAAAAATGGGGCAAGATTATCAGAAAAACCAATCTCGATGAGATTCCCCAAATTTTTAACATACTTATTGGTCAAATGTCGTTTATCGGCCCGCGCCCCCTGCTTGCAAAAGAGATGGTAGTTATGAATGCCGATGAGCAGGCAAAGCGCCAGAGTCTACTGCCCGGTATCTCGGGATGGGAGGCTATAAACGAGGAAAAAACCTCAACCCGCCGCGAGATGGCCGAATACGACCTATACTATGTTGACCATTGGTCTCTCCTTATGGATACCAAGATTTTCTTTATGACCATTTTCCTCATTTTCGGATTTGGCCGTCCCGATGATAGCGTTCGCGCGCCGAAAATCGAATATGAGATTGCCGCCGAAGCAGAGGCGAAAGAAGAAACTGAAACCAAAGAGGTTACCAAACAATGATTATTTCCATTCATCAACCCGATTACATACCCTACCTTGGATATTTTTATAAAATCGCGCAGTCGGATAAGTTCGTTTATCTCGATGACTGCCAGTTTTCCAACGATAATATGCATCATTGGAACCGAGTTAAAACCCCGCAGGGCGAATGTCGCCTTAAAATCCCGGTAGCGCAGAGCCTTGGCGACCCGATAAACAAGGTTCGCCCCAAGGATGAGCTTGGTTGGAAGCAAAAACAACTCAAAACCATCGAGATGAACTACGGAAAGGCTCCCCATTTTGCCGAAACCTTCCCCGAGATTGCCGATATTCTCTCGAAGGATTACGATAACATTGCCGACCTTAATATCGCGCTTAATACCCATATCGCCAAGAAGTTCGGCTTTTCGGCCGAGTTTTACCGAACCTCGGATATGAAAATCGATACCGTTCGCGAGGAGCGCGTTATTGATATTTGCTGCGCCCTCGGCGGTGACACATATATTTCGGGTAACGGCGCCCGCGTTTATCAGGATGAGGAGCATTTCCTCGCCCGCGGAGTGAATCTCGTTTATACCGACTATAAGCCCATAGAATACCGCCAGCAATGGAAAAAGGTTGGCTTTTTGCCATATATGTCGGTTGTTGATTATATCTTTAACTGCGGCTACGATTGGGACTATGTTGATGCCGAGATAAAAAAACTTAACAGCGGAGAATAATATGGAGATAGGAAGTTTTTTAGAGCTTGAATTTCCAAAGGGACGCGAATTTTACCGCGGCGATAAAAACATTGCCCGACTCAATAGCGGTCGCGCCGCGATATATCACGCCGCCCGAGTTTTGGGTTGCGAAACCGTTTGGGTTCCCGTTTATCAATGCGATACCGTTCGCGATTTTCTCATAAAAAAGGGTATCGCCGTTAAATATTATCATATCGATGAGCAGTTTAATCCTCTCGATATCGAGGCCGGCGAAAACGAGGCCGTTTTGCTTGTAAATTATTTTGGAATTATGTCAGGCAAGCGAATGAAAAGCCTCGCCGCGGGATATAAATTCCCCATAATCGATAACTCGCAGGCCTTTTTCGCGAAGCCTATCGATGGCGCTATGAATGTTTATTCGGCGCGCAAGTTCGTTGGTGTTGCCGATGGCGCCTATGTTATCGGCGAGGGGGCCGAGCGCTACTTGGAGGAATACCCGCTTTGCCATTCCTCTGATACCGCCGCCTTCCTTTTGCAACGCATCGAATATGGTTGCGAGGGCAAAACCTATGAATCGCGCAGTATAAATGAGCATCGCATTGATAGCGAGGATATTATGCAAATGTCGGCTCTGACACGCGCGATTTTGGATGGCGCCGATTATGAGCGAATCGAAAAAAAGCGGAAAGAGAATTTTATGACCGCTTGCCGCCTTTTTGGCGACGTTAATAAAATGAACCCGCGCATTTATTATGATGATTCCTGCGTTCCTATGGTTTATCCGTTGGTTGTTGAGGATGATTCTCTACTACCGCGAATGCTAGAAAATAAGCATTTCCAGGGTCATTGGTGGAGCTATATTTTAGAGGAAAACGATGCGGGTCTTTTTGAATGCTATCTCTCGCGTTATATTATTCCGATAACCATTGACCAGCGCTATTCGGCGCGTGAACTTGAATTTTTAAGGGGCTTGATTTAATGAAAAAGGTATTGATGCTCGCGCCGATGTGTTCGGTTATTGAGAGGTTTTGCGCTGCCAATTTTCGCGCACTCCAAGATTTGGGATTTGAAATTGAGGTTGCCGCCAACTTCGAATCCAACGAACACGACCGCGAATTCCGTTCTTCCCTTGAAAGCGGCGGAATCAAAGCCCATCATATCCCCTTTTCGCGCGCAAGCTTAATCGATAATCTTAAAAATGTTAAGGCCATAAAGGCTCTGCTTCGCGAGGGCGGCTTTGATCTCGTTCATTGCCATACCGAAACGGGCGGAATCTTAACCCGTCTTTCGCTTCGCGCAAACAAAAGCGCAAAATACATATTTACCCCTCACGGAATGTCCTTCTATGAGGGTAGTTCTCTTAAGAGCCGCTTAATTTATAAGCCGATTGAAAAATGGATTTGCGGCAAAATGAGCGGCAACATCGCCATAAATATGGGCGAGGATGCAGTTTTAAAGAAATGGAACCAAAAAACCGCCTATTTTACTAACGGAATAGGTCTCGACCTTGAGAAAATAGAGGAATTTAAATCCGAGGCCGCAGGGCTTCGCGAGGAATTAGCCATTCCCGAGGGTGCAAAAATCGTTCTCTCGGTTGGCGAGCTTAACGATAATAAAAACCATTCAGTAGTCCTTCGTGCGCTCGCATCGCTCGGCGAGGATATCTACTATATCATCTGCGGCGAAGGCGAAAAAAAGGACGAGCTTTTAGCCCTCGCCCGCGAAACCGGAATGGAAGGCCGCCTGATTTTAACAGGGTATCGCTATGATGTTAAGCGGTTTTACTTTTTAGCCGACCTTTTTGTTTTCCCCTCTTTTCATGAGGGTCTGCCGGTATCGCTTTGTGAGGCAATGGCGGCGGGAATGCCCGCGGTTTGCTCGCGTATTCGCGGCAATACCGATTTAATCCAAGACGAACGTTTTTTGGTTTCTCCCGAAAATACAGAAGGCTTTGCGGCGGCGATAGGCGCGCTCCTATCGGATGCCGAAAAGCGCGAGCTGCTCGGCGCCGAAAATAAAGAAAAAATAAAAGAATTCTCCATTGATGCGGTTGCATCGCAATTAAAAGAAATTTACGGCGAGGTGTTATAGGTGGCGGATAGAAAGGTTAGCATTATTGTTCCGGTTTACAATACCGAACGTTATCTCGAGAAATGCCTTGATAGTATTCTATCCCAAACCCATAAAAACCTTGAGGTTATTTGCATAAACGACGGAAGCCCCGATAATTCGCTTTCGCTTTTGGAAAAATATAAAGCGCAGGACGACCGAATCATAATAATAGATAAACAAAACGAAGGGGTATCCCTCGCCCGCAATGCGGGACTCGAATGTGCAAGCGGCGATTTTATTATGTTTGTCGATAGCGACGACTGGATAGATTCCGATACGCTCGAAGGTATGCTTGCCGTAGCAGAAGCGGAAAATTCCGACGCAGTTATGTGTTGCTATGCTAAAGAATTTGCCGACCATACCGATATAAGCCATATCTTTGAAAATGATACCGTTTATCGCGGGGATGAGGTTAAAAATTTAATTCATCGCCGCCTTATAGGCCCCGTTGGCGAGGAGCTTTCGGTTCCGCAAAATGCCGATATTCTTGTCACCCCCTGTATGCAACTGCTTAAGGCAGATATTTGCAAAAAATATCGCTTTTTTGATATCCGCGAGCTCGGCACTTTTGAGGACGGACTCTACCAGATAGATATATATCGCGAGGTTGATTGCTTCGCATATATCGATAAGCCCTTTTATCATTACCGCAAGGATAACGAAACCTCGATAACCACACGCTATAAAGCCGACCTTTATGACAAATGGCAAAATCTTTTTAGGCTTATTGAGGAAAGAATTGGTGATGACGAGGCCTGCCGCGAGGCGCTAAAAAACCGAATCGCCTTTAGTATGATTGGAATAGGCCTTAATGAAACAAAGGCCCCCAAGAATATTTTCAAAAAGGCCGCGTTTTTAAGAAGAATTTTAAAAACCGAACAATATAGAGCCGCATATAAGGCTCTTACGATGAAGTATTTCCCCCTGCATTGGAAGGTGTTTTTCCGCCTCGCCAAATGGCGAATGACCTTCTGCCTTATTTTGATGCTTCACATAATAGAATTTTTAAGAAAGAGGTAAACCACTCGTGAATCCAAAGGTTTCAATCATTATCCCGGTTTATAACGGCGCAAACTACGTTGCCGAGGCAATCGACAGCGCGCTTGCTCAAACATACAAGAATATTGAGATAATCGTTGTAAACGATGGCTCCCGCGATGATGGCGCAACCGAAAAGGTTGTTCTCTCATACGGCGATAAGATAAAATATATCGCCAAAGAAAACGGCGGTGTTTCGACCGCGCTCAACCGCGGCATTGCCGAGATGACAGGCGAATATTTCTCCTGGCTTTCACACGATGACGCATACACACCCGAAAAAATCGAAAATCAGGTTGCCCTGATAACCGAGGAAAACAAGGATAATATGTTTATGTGTCATACCTCGTTTATCGATAAGGATTCCCGTCCTCTCGAGCGTTGGCAACGCGAGATTGAGGATGGCTTTTATTCGGGCGAGCATATGCTCAACATTATGTTTGGCGGCTACTCGATAAGCGGTTGTGCGCTGCTTATCCCCAAAAAGGTTTTCGATACCCTCGGCAATTTCCGCGAGGATATCCGCTATATGCAGGATATGGAGCTTTGGTATCGCTTTTTATCGGGCGGTGTTGGAATCGTTCATACAAATAAGGACGGTGTTCTGTCCCGCGTTCATTCGCAGCAGGTAACCGTTACGGGAGCCGCAATGGGAACCAAGGATGCTCCGGTTGTCGGTCTTTCGGTAATAGGCCGCTTCCGCCCCCTATTCTTCGAAGGGCAGAGCATACTTAAAAAATATTATTTCCTCTGCCTTCGCAACCGTAGCTACGAAACCGCAAAGGCGGCAAAGGCTATGCTTAAAGAGGATAAGCTATTATCCTTTGGCGATAAGCTGAAGGCCACAAGAATTAAACTCTACGGAAAAATCAGACCCACACTTGTTAAGCTTTACTATAAACTCTTCTTTAAGGTTAAAAGGTGATTGAATGAAAAAGGTTGGACTCTTGACTATCCACGCCGCCTACAACTACGGCGCGGCTTTGCAGACCTATGCAACCCAAAAAACAGTTTGCGATGCAGGCGCCGAATGCACAGTTATCGATTTTTCAACCAGTGGCAGTTTAGCGGGACGAAAGTTTTTCCGCCTTCCGCTCTCTATGGGCGCGATAAAGCATGATATCAGAAACATCCTAAAGCCGCGTGCTTTCTTTCGCCGCAAAAAGGGCTTTGATGCTTTCAGAAAAAGCCGCATGAATCTTACCTCCCGTTCCTATACCCATAAAAATTTTAAGGATATCGAAAAAGAAAACTTCGATTTGCTTATAACAGGAAGCGACCAAACCCTAAACCTCAATTTAGGCGGCGAGGCGGAGGAGCGTAAATGCTTTTATCTGCCCGATATCGGCGGCGAAAAGATAACCTATTCGGCCAGTATGGGCGAGCATATCGACCGCTTAACCGATGAACAATTAGCATTTATCGGCGATGCCCTCTCCCGCTATAAGAGCCTATCGGTTCGCGAGGAGCGCTGTGCCGATTTGATAGAAAAGCTCTGTGGCAGCCGCCCCGCGGTTTTAGCCGACCCAACCCTCGCCGTTGAGCGCGAGCATTGGGAAAGCATATCGGAGGATTTCGAGGGTCTGCCCGAAAAATATATCTTTTTCTATACCGTTTTATCCGAGGCCTGGGTTATCGATTATGTTAAATCGCTTTCCGAAAAAACAGGACTTCCCGTTGTTGCGGCGCACCCGCAAAACCATTTTGAGGTTGGCGCGCCCTTTATCAGGGTTGATACCGCAAGTCCCGAACGGTTTATAAGGATAATGAAAAACGCGCAGTTTACGGTTGCAACCTCCTTCCACGGAACGGCCTTCGCAATAAACCTTAACTGCCCCTTTATTTCGATTATTTTAGGAGCAGGCAACCGCATAACCCCCA
Source organism: Oscillospiraceae bacterium (assembly GCA_015065875.1). Lineage (GTDB taxonomy): Bacteria > Bacillota > Clostridia > Oscillospirales > Acutalibacteraceae > SIG589. The sequence continues at coordinate 2,391 of SVPK01000010.1, read as the reverse complement.
TGCTCGAAAAGGCCGGTCTTTCGGACCGCGGTTTTAGAGAAACCCCGCCCGATGATATCGAGCTTTATTCGGTTGATTTTAAAGCGGCCAATGAATACCTCGAGAAGGCAAGAAAAGAAAATCTCGATTTTTTAAGAGAAGCACTTAAAACGGAGTGAATAATATGACTATATGCGATAGAGAAAAATGTTCGGGTTGTTTTGCCTGTCTGAATGTTTGTCCTAAAAACTGTATATCGATGGTCGAGGGCAAACTGGGCCATATCTATCCGCAGATAGATGAATCGGTTTGCATAAACTGCGGAGCCTGTGCCCGCGTTTGTCCCCAAAACGATATGCCTCCGCTTTATATGCCGAGAGCCGCATACGCAACCAAAAGCGCTACCCTCGAGGAATACGAAAATGCTTCCTCGGGCGGACTGGCTTCGGTTCTCTCCCGAAAGATACTCGCGGAGGGCGGTGTTGTTTTCGGTTGCGGCAGCGATATGAGTGAGGGCATAAAGCATATAAAGGTTGAAACCGAGGATGACCTTTGGCTCCTTCGCGGCTCTAAATATGTTCAGTCGCATATCGATTCCATCTACCGCGAGATAAAAGAGATTCTAAAGGGCGATAAACGGGTTCTCTTTATCGGAACCCCCTGCCAGGTTGGCGGACTTATAAAGTATCTCGGCAAAAATCCCGAAAACCTAATAACAGCCGACCTTATATGCCATGGTGTTCCCTCGCAGAGGTTGCTTTTTGAGCATCTAAAGACAATGGGAGCCGATGGCGGCAAATACATAACCTTCCGTGAAAAGGCGGGAAGCTATATTCGCGTGTCCGATTCGGATAAAAATCCGATATATTACAGTGAGAGCCTTGATGACGACTATTATCTCGGTTTTCTCTATAATCTTACCCTGCGCGATAGCTGCCATAACTGCTCTTTTTCAAAAAATGAGCGTTGCTCGGATATAACCGTTGGCGACTTTTGGGGACTCTCTCCGGAGGCTAAAATCAAAAAGCCAAACGGCATATCGATAGCACTTATTAATACTGATAAGGGTGGTGCGTTTTTCGATTCCTGCGGCGAATTACTGGAAAGCGAGGAGCGCCCTCTATCCGAGGCCTTCGCGGGCAACCGCAACCTTCGCTCCCCTACTGAAAAACCCGAAGCCCGTGCAAAGTTTACTAAAAACTATGAAAATAAGGGCTTTAAAAAGGCCATCAAAAAAGCGCTTTTCAAAAAGCGCCTTCGCTCAAAAACCATTCGTTTTTTTCAAAAATCAAGGTTATTTAAAAAGCTTATCAACATATTACGACACAAATAGAGGTTTATTATGTCACAAACTAAAAAGCTACAAGAAACTCTGCTTGAGATACTAAAGGTTACAACCGAAACCCTCGAAAAACACGGTATTTGCCCCTTCCTCATCGCGGGAAGCTGCATTGGCGCAGTGCGCCATGAGGGCATTATCCCGTGGGACGATGATATCGATATCGGCCTTTTCCGCAAGGATTACGAAAAGGCTCGCGAGGTTCTTCGCAAGCATCTGCCCGAGGGATATACCTATTGCGATGAGCGCCTTGAGGATAATTATCCCTATAGCTTCGGCAAGGTTCGCAAGGACGGCACCGCCTTTGTTCACGGCGGCGATGCTCATTTAGATATCCACCAAGGTGTTTATATGGATATCTTCCCCTTCGATGCCATCCCCGATGACCGAAAATTATTTTTAAAGCAATATAAAAAATGTGTTCGCCTTAAGAAAATGGCCGACCTCAAATATATGAGCTATAAAAAGAATGGGCATATGCGCCCCTTTTATCAGCTCCCCCTCATTTTTGCGGGGCATACTTTATTTAGTAAAAACCGCATAAAGAAAAAACTCCATCGCGTTATTACCCGCTATAGCGCCAAAACCGATACCAAATATCTCTTTAACTTCTTAAGCATCTATGGCGAAAAGGAGCGGGTTGAGCGCGAATGGTTTCAGTCGCTCCGCGAGGTTTCTTTTGATGGTGTTCGCGCATATATCCCCGAAGGATACGATGCGTATCTTACCTTCCTTTACGGCGATTATATGACCCCGCCGCCCGAGGATAAAAGAGTTTCACACCATGATGTTGTTTTTATGAGTTTTTCGGAAGAATATAAAAAATAATTTTTTACCCACCCCATTAACGGAGGCTTTTTAATGGTTTATCTCGTTCTCGTTCCGGCAATTTTATTTTTGCCGATGGTTACCGACCGAATTAAAAACGGAAAAAAGGTTTATTTCGCGATTGTAACCCTGCTGCTTATTTTCTTTGCAGGCTTTCGCGATTTATCGGTTGGAACCGATACCAAATCGTATGTTAACGGATTTTTAAAATGCGAGCCCTTTTCGGAGGTTTCCTGGGGCGAATT
>SVPK01000009.1 GCA_015065875.1 Oscillospiraceae bacterium | reverse complement strand
TTACCCCAATCGCTCATTTGATGTTTAGGATAAAGTGCGTCGGTAAGGAGAATGTTCCCAAAGAGGGTGCATTTGTTCTTTGCGCCAATCATACCTCAATGCTCGATTTGGTTTTGCTGGTTGCGCTTTGTCCGCGAGCGGTTTGCTTTATGGCAAAAAAAGAGCTTTTTAAAAACCGTTTTCTCGGCAAAATTTTCAAACTTATGGGCGCCTTCCCGGTTGACCGCGGCAAAAACGATTTAACCGCAATCAGAACCGCCTGCAAAATCGTTAATGATGGAAAGGTTCTTGGAATTTTCCCCGAGGGAACAAGATATCGCGATTGTAAGCCTCCCCGCGAGGTAAAGCCCGGAGTTGCATTGGTAACCCTAAAGACAGGTGCTGATGTTTTGCCTGTTTCGATTTATAAAGAAAAGGGCACCCATCCGCTCCGCAAGGTAACCCTTCGTTTTGGCGAGCCGATTAAGGCCGAGGAGCTGTGTGAGGGCAAACTCTCGAAGGAAAAAATACCCCAGGTTTGCGATAAGATACATACCGCGATAACAGATTTGTGGGAGTTGAAATTTTGAAAATAACACTTGCAAAAACGGCGGGCTTCTGTTTTGGCGTTGACCGAGCCGTTAATATGGTTGAAAAACTATTGGCCGAGGGTAAAAAGGTTTGCACCCTCGGCGAAATAATTCATAATCGTCAGTTGGTTGATAGCCTAAAGGAGAGGGGAGTTCGTATAGTTTCGTCCCCCGATGAGGCTATGCCCGATGAAACGCTTGTTATTCGTTCCCATGGTGTTGCCCGCTCGGTATACGAGGCAGCGGCAGCCCGCGGAGTTGAGGTGGCGGATGCAACCTGTCCTTTCGTTTCAAAGATTCATAGAATTGTGTCCGAGGCGAAGGGAACCGTTTTAATAGCGGGCGACCCCGTTCATCAAGAGGTTCTGGGCATTATAGGCCATACAAATACCGAATATTTTGTTTTTGCCAACGAAGAAGAACTAAATAATTTGTTGGAAAACCGCAAAGATTTGCTCGAAAAAGATATTACTGTTGTATCTCAAACAACTTTTAATAAAGAAATATTTGAAAAATGCAAAAAAAATTTAAAAAAGGTCTATACAAATCTTTCAATTTTTGATACAATATGTAGTGCAACTGCTGACCGTCAGGAAGAGGCGGCAATGCTCGCCGCAAACAGCGATGCTATGGTAGTGGTTGGGGGTAAGCATAGCTCCAATACCGCCAAGCTTGTTGATGTTTGCAGTAAGTATTGCAACAATACCGTTTTCACCGAAACTAAAAACGGAATTGATTTTTCCCGTCTTAAGGGTTCCGAGCGGATAGGCGTTGTTGCCGGTGCATCAACTCCGGCAGGCATTATAAAGGAGGTTATTACAACCATGGAAGAAATTTTACAACCGGTTGAACAAGCCGAGGAAAAAGAAGTTGTTCGCAAGAGTTTCGAAGAAATGACCGATGAGGAGGCATTCGAGGAATCCCTTAATAGCCTTAATTCGGACCAGAAAGTAAAGGGTGAAGTATTGGCCGTTAAGCCGACCGAAATTTTAGTAGACATCGGCAGAGGTCTTACTGGATATATACCGGCAGACGAATATTCCTACGATTCAAACATCGACCTTACTACTGCAGTAAAGGTTGGCGATATTCTTGACCTTATCATCATGCGCACCAATGATCAGGAAGGAACCGCAATGCTTTCCAAGCGTCGTTATGATGCTATCGCAGGTTGGGATAAGGTTGTTTCGGCTAAGGAATCCGGCGAGATTATAACCGGAACCGTAACCGATGTTATTAAGGGCGGCGTTATGGCTGCTACCGATGGCGCAAGAATCTTTATTCCTGCAAGCCAGGCAACCGCAACCCGCGGAGAGTCCCTTGAGGACCTTAAGGGCAAGGAAGTTTCCTTCCGCATCATTGAGATTGGCCGTGGCCGTCGCGCCGTTGGCTCTATCCGCAGTGTTCTCCGCGAACAGCGCAAGGAGCAGGTTTCCAAGCTTTGGGAGACAATGGCTGTTGGCGATAAGTTCAATGGTGTTGTTAAGAGCATAACCGGCTATGGTGCTTTCGTTGATATCGGCGGTGTTGATGGAATGGTTCATATTTCTGAGCTTTCCTGGCAGCGCATTAAGCATCCGTCCGAGGTTGTTTCGGTTGGCGATGAAATCGAAGTTTATATCAAGGCTCTTGATGCCGAGAAGAAGAAAATCTCTCTTGGCTATAAGAAGGCTGATGAGAATCCCTGGACTATACTTACCCAGAATTATGAAGAAGGCTCTGTTGTTACCGTAACCGTTGTCAGCATGACCGCTTATGGTGCATTTGCCCGCATAATTCCCGGAATCGATGGTCTTATCCATATTTCGCAGATTGCTAATAAGCATGTTGCAAAGCCCCAGGATGAGCTTACTATCGGCCAAGAGGTTGAGGCTAAGATTGTTAGCATCGATACCGAAAAGAAGCGCGTAAGCCTTTCTATTCGTGCTCTCCTTCCCGAAGAGGAAGCAGCAGAGGTTGTTGAGACTCCCGCAGAGGAAGCAGTAGAAGCTCCCGCTGAAGAAGCTCCCGCTGAAGGGGCTCCCGCAGCTGATGCCGAATAATATAAAGCATTGACTTTGATATTACGTCGTGATATACTTTAACTATCAAAATGATACGGAGGTTTCAAGCTATGGAACACATTAAAACTATTGAAACACGTAACCTTTGCGACAGCGCAAAAAATGGCGGTTGCGGCGAATGCCAAACTTCCTGCCAGTCTGCTTGCAAGACCAGCTGTGGCATCGCTAACCAGCAGTGTGAAAATGCTGTAAAGGAAAGCAAGTAACCCTCTATGAATGCCGCCGTTTCGGCGGCATTTTTTTATAATTTTAGTTTTGAGAGGTCTTAAGATGATACATCAGTATAAATTAAACGGATATAATATCGTTTTAGATATCTGCTCCGGCTCGGTCCACGCGGTTGACGAGGTCGCTTATGATATCATTTCTCTATTTGAAAACGAGGGTAGAGAAGAGGTTATCGCAAAGATAAAGGCTAAATATGCCGACCGTAGTGATATAACCGATGAGGATATTGCCGAATGTTATGCTCAGGTCGAGGCTCTGCGTGATAGCGGCAAACTCTTTACCGAGGATACCTTTGAGCCCGCCGCGGGAATGCTCAAAGCTAAAACTGCAGGGGTTGTTAAAGCCCTTTGTCTGCATATCGCTCATACCTGCAATCTCAACTGTGAATACTGCTTTGCAAGCCAGGGTAAATACCATGGTGAGCGTGCCGTTATGAGCTTTGAGGTTGGTAAGCGTGCTTTGGATTTCCTTATTGAGCAGTCGGGAACCCGCCGCAACCTTGAGGTTGATTTCTTTGGCGGAGAGCCTCTCATGAATTTTGAGGTTGTTAAGGACCTCGTAAAATATGCCAGAAGCATTGAAAAAGAAAAGGGCAAAAATTTCCGCTTTACCTTAACTACCAATGGTCTGCTTATTGATGATGATGTTATCGATTTTTGCAACCGTGAGATGTGTAACGTCGTTTTAAGCCTTGATGGACGCAAAGAGATCCATGACCGTTATAGGGTTGATTATGCGGGCAACGGCAGTTGGGACCGTATAGTTCCTAAATTCCAAAAATTGGTTGAAGCCAGAGGCGGCAAAAATTACTATATGCGCGGAACCTTTACCCATCGTAACCCCGATTTTCTAAAGGATATTGAGCAGATGCTCGACCTTGGATTTACAGAACTGAGTATGGAGCCTGTAGTATGCGCTCCCGGTGATGAATCTGAACTTACCGAGGCCGATCTGCCCATAGTTCTCGACCAATATGAAAAACTGGCCGAGCTTATGATAAAGCGCGATAAAGAGGGTAAACCCTTTACCTTCTATCATTATATGATTGACCTAAAAGGTGGCCCTTGCATCTATAAGCGTATTTCCGGTTGCGGTTCGGGAACCGAGTATATGGCCGTAACCCCGTGGGGCGACCTTTATCCCTGCCATCAGTTTGTAGGCGATGATAAATATCTGCTTGGAAACATTTGGGAAGGGGTTAATAATACTGCCGCTATTGAGGAGTTTTCCTCCTGCAATGTTTATGCTCGACCCGATTGTCGTGATTGTTGGGCAAAGCTTTATTGCTCGGGCGGTTGTGCCGCAAATGCCTATCATTCAACGGGCTCTGTAAAAGGTATTTATGAATATGGCTGTAAGCTTTTCCGCAAGCGAATGGAATGTGCTATCATGGTTGCAGTTCATAGAGCACTTGAGGGATAATATGAAAACACCGATTCGTGATTTTATAAGGGAGTATAGTCAATCTGATTGTATTCGCGCCCATATGCCCGGTCATAAGGGTAAGGGCTTGCTTGGCTTTGAATCGCAGGATATAACCGAAATTTGCGGAGCCGATAGCCTTTATGAAGCAAACGGAATCATAGCCGAGAGCGAAAAAAACGCGGGTGCTCTATTTGGAACTCATACCTTCTATTCAACCGAGGGCTCCTCGCTCTGCAATAGAGCAATGCTCTATCTGTGCGCTCTTTTGTCTAAAGATAAAAAACCGCGTATTTTTGCCTCCCGTAATGCCCATAGCTCCTTTGCGAGCGCTGCTGCTTTGCTGAATTTTGAGGTAGAATGGCTTTTCCCCAAAAAAGGCGATTCTTATATTTCCTGTAATATAACCGCCGAGAGCCTTGAGGAAAGACTTGAGTTTGCCATCCATAAGCCGGTTGCGGTTTTCGTGACTTCTCCCGATTATCTTGGAAATATGCTCGATATTAGGGCGCTGTCGCAGGTTTGTCATCGCTATGGGGTTTTACTCATTGTAGATAATGCTCATGGCGCTTATCTGAAATTTTTGCCCGAGAGCCGTCATCCTATCGACCTTGGAGCGGATATGTGTTGCGATTCGGCGCATAAGACCCTCCCGGTTTTAACAGGCGGAGCCTATCTCCATATATCGCCCAGCGCAAATGAACTGCTTTTGTCACATGCAAAGGCCGCAATGGCGCTGTTTGGCTCATCAAGCCCTTCGTATTTGATTCTTGAATCGCTGGATGTAAACAATGAATATCTGGCATCCGGCTACCGTGAGCGATTGGCGGATTTTGTGGCTCTTGTGCGCGATTTAAAGACAAAACTTATGGAATTTGGCTATAAACTTTTGGGCGACGAACCGTTGAAAATCACCATTGATACCGCAGATTTCGGCTATAATGGCGGCGAGTTTGCGAGTATCTTAACCGAAAAGGGAATAATCCCCGAGTATGCCGATAGAAATTTTATCGTTCTGATGCTAACAGAACAACTCAAAAATGCTGATTTGTCGCGTATTGAAAAGGTTTTGACTTCGATTCAGAAGCGCGAGGCCATAAATATAAAATCGCCCGTGGTCACCGAGCCGAAGGTTGTTATGTCGCTCGGTGCCGCAGCAAAGCAACCCTTTAAGCTGGTCCCCACCGATGAGGCGGTAGGGAAGGTTGCCGCATTTGGCGTTGCGGTTTGTCCTCCTGCGGTAGACATTGTAGCGGGCGGCGAGTTGATTAGCGAAGCCGTTGCAGACGTGCTCAAATATTATGGAAAAGATACTGTTGCAGTAATAGAATAATAAAAAAGCCACACATTCGGCCGAATGTGTGGCTTTAGTTTTACATGAATTGGCAAAGCGCGATGGGAATAAATATTGCGGGCAGATAGTTTGCAACCTTTAGCTTGCAAAGCCCTAACAGATTAAGCGATAGCGCAATAATGAGCAGAGAGCCAACGCAGGTCATTTCATTAACAATTGTTGTTGTCAACAGAGGTGCAATATAATGCGCCGATAGGGCAATGCCGCCCTGTAATATAAGAACGGGTATGGCCGAGAAAATAACTCCAAATCCGAAACTTGATGCGAAAATTATAGAGGATATTCCGTCGAGCAGAGCCTTGGTGTAAAGGGTGTTGTTCTCGATGCCTAATCCGCAATTTAGCGAGCCAACAACCGTCATAGCGCCAACGCAGAATAAAAGTGTTGCCGAAACAAAGCCGTTTGCAAATCCTGTGTTTTCAGCGCCGCGAGTTAGTTTCTTTTCCGCGAAATGGGCTAATCGATTTATGCCCTTATCAATATTAATCAGCTCGCCCAATGCGGCACCAACAACGACTGATATGACCGTTATAAGAGTATTCTCGCCAACAAGTATTCCCTTAATGCCTATTAGCATAACGCAGAGGCCAACACCCTTGGTAATTGTATCTCCTATTCGGTCGGGAATACCTTTTTTAAATATGAGACCTATAAGGCTTCCTGCGATAACACTTAAAAAATTAACAATAACGCCCATGCAATCATCTCCAAATTACGATAATGATATCATAATCTTTTTTATTTTTCAATAAATTTTGCTTTACTTTTGGACTTTTAAGTGTTAAAATGTTAAAGAGTTAAGAAAAAGGGCGGGGTATCCGCTTTTTTCATTATTAAATGCAAATTCTGAGGTGCAAAAATGCAAAATATTAAAAACCCTTCAACCGATGCTTTTTTTGAGGCTATTTTAACCCTAAAAAATGTTGACGAATGCTATAAGTTTTTTGAAGATGTATGTACAGTTAAAGAACTGGCTTCAATCGCCCAGCGCTTTACCGTTGCAAAAATGTTAACCGATAAAAAGGTTTATAGCGAAATAGTTGCAAAAACAGGAGCCAGTACCGCAACAATTAGTCGCGTTAACCGCTCTTTAACCTACGGTGCCGATGGCTATGAGATGGTGTTCGGCCGTATGAATAAGTAATATGAGCGGCTACGGTTGTTTTTCAAAATATTATGACATTTTAAATCAAGATATCGACTATAAAGGCCGCGCAGAATACCTACGGGGTCTTTTTAAACGTCTTGATAGGGAGCCAACCCTCCTTCTCGACCTCGCCTGCGGAACGGGCGGATTTTCATCCGAGTTTTCAAAAATGGGGTTGGATGTTATCGGCGTTGACCCATCCGAGGATATGCTCGGTATCGCTCGAAATAAAGAATATGGCCAAAAAGCTCCGCTTTATTTATGCCAGTCGGGTCAAGAACTCGACCTTTTCGGAACGGTCGACGGCGCGGTTTGCTGCCTTGATAGTATCAATCATATAACCGATGAGGCAGACCTCTTTGAAACATTTAAAAAGGTATCCCTCTTTTTAGAGCCCGAAAGGCTTTTTATTTTTGATGTTAATACCGAATATAAGCATAAATCTGTTTTGGCCGATAATACCTTTGTTCGCGAAACCGAGGATATGTTTTTTGTTTGGCAAAACAGCTATGATGAGTGCGAGAAAATTACCGATATTTATCTTGATTTTTTCATAAAAAACGGAGATAATTATATCCGCGAGAGTGAGGATTTCTCCGAGCGCGTGTATTCGGATGAATGCTTGCGTGAGTTGCTCCGAAAATCCGGATTTGAGGTTTTAGCGGTATATGATGATATGTCGCAGAGCGAACCGAATCCCGAGAGCGAAAGAATTATTTATGTTGCAAAAAAGGTGAACTGATGGGAAAGATAATCAGATGCATAACAAACGACGGAACCGTTATGGCCGTTGGTATTGATTCAACCGATATAGTAAATGAGGCAGTTCGTATACATGAAACGAGCGCCGTTGTTTCGGCGGCATTGGGCCGATTGCTAACCGCCGCATCAATGATGGGCGATATGCTGAAGGGTAAGGATAATAGCATAACCCTGCGCCTCGCAGGTGATGGCCCTGCGGGCTCGCTTATTGCCGTTTCGGATTTTGAGGGTAATGTTCGCGGCTATGTTCAAAACCCGATAGTCGAGATTCCGCTTAATAATAATGGTAAGCTCGATGTAGCGGGTGCTGTTGGTAAAAGCGGAACATTATATGTTATAAAGGATGTTGGATTAAAAGAGCCCTATAACGGTTCGGTTCCGATTATTTCGGGCGAGATAGCCGAGGATATAACCGCATATTATGCCATCAGCGAGCAGATACCAACCGTTTGTGCATTGGGTGTTTTAGTTAACCCCGATTTAACGGTTAAGGCGGCAGGCGGATATATAATTCAACTGCTTCCAACCGCCGATGACGGAATAATTGACCGAGTTGAAAAATCAATCGAGGGAATCGCCCCGGTTACTAAAATGCTTGATAGCGGGATGAGCATCGAGCAAATTATTAAAACCGCACTCAAAGATTTTGAGGTTGAGGTGCTGGATGAGGGCGAAGCTGAATATAAATGTAATTGTAGCCGTGAGCGAGTTGAGCGCGCTCTTATAAGCACAGGAAGGGAAGAACTTGAATCAATGGCAAAGGAACTTCCCGAGATAGAGGTTAACTGTCATTTTTGTGATAAAAAATATGTTTTTTCACCGCAAGAAATCCTCAATTTGGTCGACTAAAAATTTTTTAAAAAAACTTAAAAATAAGTGTTGACAAATGAGAACTGTTGTGGTAATATATTGCTTGTCGCCAGTTCAGTTACAGTATGACAAGCGGCGCTAGGTATGTGGGAGCATAGCTCAGCTGGGAGAGCATCTGCCTTACAAGCAGAGGGTCACAGGTTCGAGCCCTGTTGTTCCCACCACCTTATGGCCTGGTAGTTCAGCTGGTTAGAACGCTAGCCTGTCACGCTAGAGGTCGTGGGTTCGAGCCCCATCCAGGTCGCCATTTTTTGCCTCTGTAGCTCAGTTGGTAGAGCAGGGGACTGAAAATCCCCGTGTCATTGGTTCGATTCCGATCGGAGGCACCATCTGCGGATTTAGCTCATCTGGTAGAGCGCCACCTTGCCAAGGTGGAGGTAGCGAGTTCGAGCCTCGTAATCCGCTCCAATAAAAAGGGACGCTTAAAAACGTTTAAGCGTCCTATATTTATAAGGCACCATAGCCAAGCGGTAAGGCAGAGGTCTGCAAAACCTTTATTCCCCGGTTCGATTCCGGGTGGTGCCTCCAAAAATCCCGAATGCGTAAGCGTTCGGGATTTTACTTTTTAACTATTCACTTTTCACTATTCACTAAACTTCACATTCGGGATTTTTGGAAAGTAAGAGGTAATAGTGAATAGTGAAGAAGTATTGCGGCTTTGCCACTTTTATGCTATAATGCACTTAAAGTAGGTGATTATATGAAGAAAATGATAGCCTTTTTTATGTGCGTAGTATTGTGTTTCTCCATTGTAGGTTGTAGGAGCAATGAAAATCAAAACACCGTGGCAAAAGAAGCTTTGCAAAGGGTTTTAGACGGAGATGAGAGTTTTAATTATAAATGTTTGGTGTTTGATGAGGTTAGAGAAGAAAGCTTGAAAAGCTTCAGATTTCACACTGAGTCCAATGCTTTAAATCCATTTTCTCCAAAAGCATATGCTTATGTTGATTTTGATGCAGATGGTATAGAGGAATTGTTGATTTTAGATGCGACGCTCTCCTTTTTTCTCATTCTGCGATATGATAATGAAAACGTGAATGGCTATATTCTGGAGCATATCGATTTGCAAAACGTTAAAACGGATGGCAGTTTTTTAACCATTAGATATAATAGTTACACTGCGATAAGCAGAGTTTCTTTTGAGGAACTTGACTGTGTAGTAACAAATCTTGCATATAAAAATGATTCAACAAATATATATCAGCTGAACGAAAAATCTGCCACAAAGGATGAAGTTGAAAAGTATTTTGATGATTGGGATGAAAATACGACAAAAATTTCTTGGACGACAATAGAATATAGGAAAACCCTCGGTTTTTGACCAGTTCTTTTCCGGACACGAATGACAAAAATCCCGAATGCGAAAGCGTTCGGGATTTTACTTTTTAACTATTCATTGTTCACTAAATTCACATTCGGGATTTTTGAAAAATAATAAGTTCGGTGTGCCTATGCCACAAATTATAAATGCAAGGCTTTGCCTTGCTCTTTTTCTTTTATAGTGGTATAATTATAATATCGAATGTGGTAATAAACCATAAAAATTGGAGGACCAACATGAAAAGAGTTTTGTCTGTGGCTTTATCTCTGCTTTTGGCTTTTTCGCTTTGCGCCTGCGGGGAGGAAGAGTCTCCCGCATTATCGCAGGAGGAACTTGATGCCGTAAAGAGCGAGGTTGAGCCGATTGCCAAGCAGTTTTTAGGATATATGTTTAGCGGCGAATTTGTAGAAATGGATGAGCTTGCACTCGTTAATTTTGAAAGCTTTTGTAAGGCAAAGTTTTCGGCTGAAAACAACGAATACGGCATATATTATAAGGATGGAAAATTAGAAACAGAGGATGGGAATTTTGAATCTGTTGAGGCTTCACTCGAATTTATGTCCCAAAATTGGGGAAAGGTTGTCGAGCAAAATATTGAGTCGATTGATTTCAAATATTTTCCGCCGGAGCAGCTTAATGAGGCTCTCGAAAATCTCAATATCGAGGAGCCTTCATTCCTTCCGCTTGATGGAATAGATATCGAATGTGCCGCTTCGGTTGAGTTTACCGTTTCGGTAAAGCTTCATTATGAGGGTGACGATGAGGAATCATCCTATGATAATGAAAATGCCGGCTTGGTTACAGTATTTTTGATTAAATCCGAGGGCAAATGGAGCGTTTATTCTCCCTCTATGGCAGGCCTTTTATTTGGCTTCGGTTACTTTAAATAAAGAGAAAAAGCACACCTGTTGGTGTGCTTTTTTGTTACTTTAATCCCATAAGTTCCAGAAATGCTTTTGCGGCGGGGGATAGCGGATTGTGCTTAAGATAAGCGCAACCGATGCTTCTTGGCGGTAACGGCGGATTTAACGGAAGCGGGTGGATGGCGCCGCTATTGAGCGCATCCTCCGAAAACTCCCGAACTATGCAGGAAACGCCAAGATTTATGGAAGCAAAACGTATTAAAAGGTCATGAACCGCAATCTCAATTTGGGGCGAGAGTGTTATATGTTTTTTTGCGAATTTCTCATCGATATATCTGCGCGAAACCGCATTTGTTTCGAGCAAAATTAAGGGCTCCTTCGCGATATCGCTCCAAGAATACGATTGCTTTGCGTTATATTCGGGTCCGCAAACAAAAATATCATGAATTTCCGTGCATGGCTCAATACAAAGCTCGTCATCGTCTACAGGCAGATTAATAAAAGCAAGCTCGGCTTTGCCTTCCTTTAAGTGTTCAACCATTCGCGAGGAATAGGAGCTCGCCATCTCAATTCGGATTTCGGGATATTGCGCGTGAAATTGTTCAAGATAAGGTAGTAGGTAGTGGCTTGTTATGGCATCGCCCGCGGCAATTATGAGCGAGCCTCCATCAAGGTGCTGGAGCTGCGCGAGCAGTGTTTCGCCCTGCTCAATCGAGAGCATTGCGCTTTCGATTTTTTGAAAAAGCAGTCTTCCTTCGTTGGTAAGTGTTACACCGCGGCGCGAGCGAATAAATAGCTTTGTATTAAGGTCGCTCTCTAATTGACGGATGCACTGGGAGATTGCCGACTGCGAAATATATAGATTGCGGGCGGCCGTAGAGAAGGACTCGTTTTTTGCCGTTTCATAAAAAATTTTATAATAATCGAGCTTTGTTTTCATATAAGCACCACTTATCACTGTTGTAAGTATTATCTATTTTACTAATGACCATAACTGTATTATAATATGGTTGACAAAAAAGTCAATATCTTGGAGGAGATTTTTATGGAAAGAAAAATCGGAACGGTTTCGAGAGGCGTTCGTTGCCCTATTATTCGTGAGGGCGATGATATCGGCAAAATCGTTGTAGATAGTGTTATTGAGGCATCCGAGGCCGAAGGCTTTGCCCTTCGCGACCGCGATGTTGTTGCTGTTACCGAATCGGTTGTTGCCCGCGCACAGGGAAATTATGCATCGGTTGAAGCAATCGCTACCGATGTTAAGGCTAAACTCGGCGGAGAAACCGTTGGTGTTATTTTCCCGATTTTAAGCCGTAACCGTTTTGCTATATGCCTTCGCGGAATAGCAATGGGCGCAAAGAAAATTGTTCTTATGCTCAACTATCCCAGCGATGAGGTTGGTAACGCACTCGTATCGCTTGACCTGCTCGATGAAGCAGGAATCAATCCTTATTCTGATGTCCTTTCTGAAGCGAAATATCGCGAGCTTTTTGGCGAGAATCGTCATCCCTTTACAGGTGTTGACTATGTTAAATATTATGGCGACCTTATCCGTTCCTGCGGCGCAGAGGCGGAGATTGTTCTTGCCAATGACCCCCGCGTTATCTTAAGATATACCGAAAACGTTCTCAACTGCGATATCCATAGCCGCGAGAGAACCAAGAGAATCCTTCGCGCAGCAGGTGCAAAGCGCGTTGTTGGCCTTGATGAGATTTTAAATGCTCCCATAAACGGTAGCGGCTATAACTCTAAATATGGCCTTCTCGGCTCCAATAAATCTACCGAGGATAAGGTTAAGCTTTTCCCAAATGAGTGCTTCGATTTGGTTGAGGATATGCAAAAGCAGTTCCTTGAGAGAACCGGCAAAAACATTGAGGTTATGGTTTATGGCGATGGTGCCTTTAAGGACCCCGTTGGAAAGATTTGGGAGCTTGCCGACCCGATTGTTTCTCCCGCATATACCAAGGGTCTCGAGGGAACCCCCAACGAGCTTAAGCTTAAGTATCTTGCCGATAACGATTATGCCGACCTTAAGGGTGAAGAACTCAAAAAGGCTATTGAGGCCGCTATCCGCGAAAAGGATGGCAATCTTGTTGGCAGCATGGCCTCGCAGGGAACAACCCCGCGTCGCTTAACCGACCTTATCGGTTCGCTTTGCGATTTAACCAGCGGTTCGGGCGATAAGGGAACTCCTATCGTTCTTGTTCAGGGATATTTCGATAATTTAACCGACTAGTATTATGGGCGCTCTGTATAGAGCGCCTGTTTTTGTTGCTTTTTTTGCATTTTTTGAGAATATAAACATTTTGATAAAATTGCATATAAAATCTTTGGCAAAAAAGCGGTATTTAGTCGTTTTTTCTGTTTGACAAAATATAACTCATATGATAATATATATTAAATAATATAAAAAGTGAATTACTATACTTTTTATTAAGTTTTCGAGGAGGACGGAAAATGTCAGAAATTAAAGCACAAGTAATATCCTCAAACCTCACACCGCAGTTTTCTGACGGTGTTTCGATGTGCTTTTCTGCCATTGCCGATATTTCGCGCTATAATTGCCCTCAATATTTGATTTTTCCCGGTTTTTGCGATGTGCATGTGCATTTTCGTGAGCCGGGTTTTTCTTATAAAGAGACGATTTTGTCCGGAAGTCGTGCAGCGGCACATGGAGGGTATACCGCGGTTTGCACAATGCCAAACCTAAACCCTGTGCCCGACAGCGCCCGGGCGCTTGCCGCTCAAACCGAGATTATAAAGCGCGATGCCGTTATCAATGTTTACCCCTATGGCTCGATAACCGTTCGTCAGATGGGAGAGAGCCATTCTGATATGGAGGCCATGAGCGATGCCATCGCCTTCTCGGATGATGGCAGGGGAGTTCAAAACGAAGATATGATGCGCGAGGCTATGCTAAATGCCAAAAGCCTCGGTAAAGTAATAGTTGCACATTGTGAAGATAATTCGCTTCTTCACGGCGGATATATCCATGATGGTGAATATGCCGCGGCACACGGACATAAAGGAATCTGCAGCGAAAGCGAATGGGGCCCGATAAAGCGAGATATAGAACTTGCGCGGGAAACGGGTTGTGCGTATCATGTGTGCCATATTTCAACCAAAGAAAGCGTTGAATTGATACGCAAAGCCAAAGCTGAGGGCGTTGATATTACCTGCGAAACCGCGCCGCACTATCTTGTTATGGATGATAGCAATCTTTTAGAGGATGGGCGATTTAAGATGAACCCGCCGCTTCGTTCGGCCGCCGACCGCGAGGCACTGATTGAAGGCATAAAGGATGGAACTATCGATATGATAGCAACCGACCATGCTCCTCATTCGGCCGCGGAAAAGGGAAAAGGGCTTGCGGGCAGCGCATTTGGAATCGTGGGCCTTGAAACGGCCTTCTCGGTGCTCTATACCAAACTCGTTAAAAAAGATATCATTTCGCTCGAAAAATTAATCGAGCTGATGGCAATAAATCCGCGTAAACGTTTTGGAATCCCTCTGGGCTGCGATTTTACGGTGTGGGATACCGAAGCAGAATACACCGTTAATCCCGATGAGTTTCTTTCTCTCGGAAGGGCAACCCCCTTTACAGGCGAGCGCCTTTTGGGTAAATGTTGTCTTACGGTATGCGATGGAAAAATAGTTTATATGGACCAACAGAATTAGGAGGCTTTTATATGGCAAAAAGAACAGATATCAAAAAAGTTTTAATTATCGGCTCGGGCCCGATCGTTATCGGACAAGCTGCCGAGTTCGACTATGCAGGAACCCAAGCCTGTTTAGCTCTTAAGGAAGAAGGCTATGAGGTTGTTCTCGTTAACTCAAACCCCGCAACCATCATGACCGATACGACAATTGCCGATAAGGTTTATATGGAGCCTCTTACCCTTGAGTATATTGCAAAGATTCTGCGTTATGAGCGCCCCGATGCCATTGTTCCCGGCATTGGCGGTCAGACCGGTCTTAACCTTGCTATGCAACTCGAGAAAAAGGGAGTTTTAAAGGAGTGCGGAGTTGAGCTTCTCGGAACAAGTAGTGAGAGTATCGAGCGCGCAGAAGACCGTGAACTCTTTAAAGAACTTTGCGAATCTATAGGTGAGCCTGTTATTCCTTCCGAGATAACCTATAATCTCGATGAAGCCAAGGCCGCCGCAGAGCGTATTGGCTATCCTGTTGTTCTCCGTCCCGCATTTACCCTTGGCGGAACAGGCGGCGGATTTGCCAATAACGAGCAGGAGCTTATGGAGATTGGTATAAATGCCTTTAAGCTTTCTCCCGTTCATCAGGTTCTTATCGAAAAATCGGTTAAGGGCTATAAGGAAATTGAATTTGAGGTTATGCGTGACTCTAACGACCATGCAATAACCATCTGCGGAATGGAAAATATCGACCCGGTTGGTATCCATACCGGTGACTCTATCGTTGTTGCTCCTATCTTAACCCTTAACGACCATGACCTTAAAATGCTCAATGATAGCGCAATCAAGCTTATCAAAGAGCTCAAAATTGAGGGCGGTTGTAATGTTCAGTTCGCTCTCAACCCCAATACAAGCGAATATTTCCTTATCGAGGTTAACCCCCGCGTTTCTCGTTCATCGGCGCTTGCTTCCAAGGCGAGCGGATATCCGATAGCCCGCGTTACCGCAAAGATTGCCGTTGGTATGTCGCTCGAGGAAATCTCAATCGCTAATACCAATGCCGCTTTTGAGCCGCAACTTGATTATGTTGTTGCAAAGCTGCCGCGTTTCCCGTTCGATAAGTTTACTACCGTTCCCAACCTTCTCGGAACCCAGATGAAGGCAACCGGCGAGGTTATGGGTATCGGTTCTAATTTAGAGGAATGCTTGCTTAAATCTGTTCGTTCGCTTGAAACCGGCGTTTGCCATTATCATCTGCCTTTGTTTGATGATATGGAAACCGAAAAAATATACGAGTATATCTCCGAGTTCCGTTCGGATAACATTTTCGGTGTTACCGAGCTTTTGCGTCGCGGCGAAGCAATCGAAAAGATTCATGATGTTACCAAGATAACCCCCTATTTCCTCGAATCCTTTGCAAGAATTGTTGAAATGGAGAAAAAGCTTTCGGCTAATCCCAATGATGTAGCAGTTCTGCTTGAGGCAAAGAAAATGGGCTTTGGCGATAAGTTTATTGCAAAGCTTTGGAACACTCGCGAGATTGATGTTTATGCTTTGCGTAAAAAGAATAACATGTTCCCTGTATATCGTATGGTTGATACCTGCCATACAGGAGCATATATCCCTTATTTCTATTCGTCCTATACAGGTGAGAATGCCTCTGTTCTCGGCGATAAGAAAAAGACTGTTGTTCTCGGCGCAGGTCCCATCCGTATCGGTCAGGGTGTTGAGTTCGACTATTCAACCGTTCATGCGGTTTCAACCATTAAGAATTCGGGTTACGAGGCTATTATTATCAATAACAACCCCGAAACTGTTTCAACCGACTATACAACCGCAGATAAGCTCTATTTTGAGCCGCTGACTCCCGAAGACGTTATGAACATTATTGAGTTCGAGAATCCCAATGGTGTTATCGCTTCTTTGGGCGGTCAAACTGCAATCAACTTGGCCGAGCCGCTTATGGAGCGCGGAGTTGATATAATCGGAACCGATTGCGCCGCTATCGAGCGCGCCGAAAACCGCGATAGCTTTGAAAAGGTTTTGGAGGAACTCAATATTCCGCAACCGCAGGGTAAGGCAGTTACCAATATCGAAGATGGTGTTGCTGCCGCAGCCGCTATCGGATATCCTGTTTTGGTTCGTCCGAGCTTTGTTCTCGGCGGCCGCGCAATGCAGATTGTTGCCAACGAGGAGCAACTGCGTCAATATCTCAAGACTGCGGTTGAAATCGACGAGGATAAGCCTGTTCTCGTTGATAAGTATATCCAGGGTAAAGAGGTTGAGGTTGATGCCATCTGCGATGGTAAGGATGTTTTCGTTCCCGGAATAATGGAACTTGTTGAGCGAACCGGTATTCACAGTGGTGACTCGATAAGCGTTTATCCCACCTTCAGTATTTCCGATAAGGTTAAGGGAACCATCCTTCAGTATGCAAAGAAGCTTGGTCTCGGAATCGGCATAATCGGTCTTTACAATATTCAGTTCATCGTTGATGAAAATGATAACGTATTTATCATCGAGGTTAACCCGCGTTCTTCGAGAACCGTTCCCTTCCTCTCCAAGGCAACAGGCTATTCGCTTGCCGATATCGCAACCGAGGTTATCCTTGGTAAGAGCCTTAAGGAACAGGGAATATTCAATATCTATCCCGAGGAGAAAAAGCGTTGGTATGTTAAGGTTCCCGTTTTCTCCTTCAATAAGATTCGCGGACTTGATGCATATCTTTCTCCCGAAATGAAGTCAACCGGTGAAGCAATCGGCTATGATAATAAGCTTAATCGTGCCCTTTATAAGGCGCTTCAGGCTTCGGGAATGCATCTGCAGAACTACGGAACCGTATTTGCAACCATTGCCGATAAGGATAAGGAAGAGGCTTTGCCGCTTATCCGTCGTTTCTATAATCTTGGATTTAATATCCAGGCAACCGCAGGAACTGCAAAGTTCTTAAAGGAAAACGGAATTCGCACCCATATGCTCAAGAAAATCAGCGAGGGTAGCGATGAGGTTCCGGAAGCCATTCGTCAGGGTCATATCGCCTATATTATAAATACCCGCGATATCGGCTCTGTCGGCCAGATTAACGATGGTCAAACCATCCGTCAGTGTGCAACCGAGAACAATGTTAATATCTTTACCGCTCTTGATACGGTTAGAGTATTGCTCGATGTTCTCGAAGAAACTACACTAACTATTTCAACCATTGATGCTTAAGTCTTAAAGGAGTTTATGATGAAACAGAGCATTTTTACCATCGAAACCAACCGCCCACTTACGGATAACGTTTATCTTATGAAGCTTTGCGGTGACGTTTCGGAAATAACCGCTCCCGGTCAGTTCATTAATATAAAGCTTGACGGTTTATATCTCAGAAGACCCATATCGGTCTGCGATTGCGATAAGGATTCGGTTACCATCATTTATAAGGTGGTAGGTAAGGGAACCGAGCAGATGAGCAATATGGCTTCGGGTGAGCTCGATATTTTAACCGGCCTTGGAAACGGTTATGATTTATCAAAATCGGGTGATAGACCTCTGCTTGTTGGCGGCGGTGTTGGTGTTCCTCCGCTTTATATGCTCGCAAAGGAGCTTATCGCGCAGGGTAAAAAGGTATCTGTTGTTTTAGGCTTTAATACAAAAGATGAGGTCTTTTATAAGGAAGAGTTTGAAAAACTCGGCGCTGAGGTTTATGTAACAACCGTTGACGGCTCTATGGGCATTAAGGGCTTTGTTACCGATGCTATCGGCGAAATCGATTATTCCTATGTTTATACCTGCGGTCCCGAGCCCATGCTAAAGGCTCTTTACCGTTCCATAAAAACTTCGGGACAGTTTAGTTTTGAAGAGCGTATGGGTTGCGGCTTCGGTGCTTGTATGGGATGCTCCTGCAAAACCGTTACAGGCTATAAGCGCATTTGTAAGGATGGACCTGTTTTAGAAAAGGAGGAGATTTTGTGGGAACTTTAAGTGTTAATCTTTGCGGAATCGAAATAGATAACCCAATAATTCCCGCAAGCGGAACCTTTGGCTATGGTTATGAGTTTGCCGAGCTTTATGATATCAATATGCTCGGAACCTTCTCCTTCAAGGGAACAACCAAGGACCCGCGCTTTGGTAACCCAACCTCCAGAATCGCCGAATGCACTGCAGGAATGATAAATGCTGTCGGACTTCAAAATCCGGGAGTTGAAAAGGTTATAAGCGAAGAATTACCTAAAATGTCGAAGGTTTTTCATAAAAAGGTTATGGCTAACGTTAGCGGATTTGCCGTTGAGGATTATGCCTATACCTGCCAAAAGCTTGATGCCTGCCCTGAGGTTGGTTGGCTTGAGGTAAATGTTAGTTGTCCTAATGTTCATGGCGGTGGAATGAGCTTCGGAACCGACCCGAGCGCCGCCGCAGAGGTAACAAAAGCGGTTAAAGCCGTAACAACCAAACCTGTTATAGTTAAGCTTTCTCCTAATGTTACCGATATTGTCGCCATCGCCAAAGCCTGTGAAGAGGCGGGAGCGGATGGTATCAGTCTTATAAATACTATGCTTGGTATGCGTATTGACCTTAAAACCCGCAAACCGATAATAGCAAATAAAATGGGCGGTTTTTCCGGCCCCGCAATTTTCCCCGTTGCCGTTAGAATGGTTTATCAGGTTGCTCATGCCGTTAATATTCCGGTTATCGGAATGGGCGGAGTAAGTTCGGCCGAGGATGTTATCGAAATGATGTTAGCGGGTGCAACCGCCGTTGAGGTTGGTGCGGCCAACCTGGTTGAACCATATGCCTGCAGAAATATAATCAATGATTTGCCCAAGGCCATGGAAAAATACGGAATCAATAATTTGAGAGATATAATAAAAGGAGTAAAGTAAAATGGGTAAGGATGTTATAATTGCGTGCGATTTTTCAAGCGCAGAAAAAACCTTTGAATTTCTCGATAAGTTCACAGGCAGAAAACCCTTCGTTAAAATAGGAATGGAACTTTTCTATGCCGAGGGTCCGCAGATTGTTCGCGAAATAAAGAAAAGAGGTCATAAGATTTTCCTCGACCTTAAACTTCATGATATCCCCAATACCGTTAAAAAGGCTATGAGCGTTCTATCTGGTCTTGATGTTGACCTTTGCAACCTTCATGCGGGCGGAACCGTTCGTATGATGGAGGCCGCTATTGAAGGACTAACTCGTCCCGACGGAACTCGTCCGCTTCTTATTGCGGTTACCCAGCTTACCTCAACCGACCAGGAAAGTATGGAGAACGACCTGCTCATAAAGGAGCCTATAGATAAGGTTGTTATGCATTATGCCGCCTGTGCTAAAAAGGCAGGACTTGATGGTGTTGTTTGCTCTCCGCTTGAGGCGGGTAAGGTTCACGATACCTGCGGCAAGGATTTCTTAACGGTTACTCCCGGTGTTCGTTTTGCCGATGGCGACATTGGCGACCAAAAGCGCGTTATGACTCCCGCAGAGGCTAAAAAGATTGGTTCTGACTACATAGTTGTTGGCAGACCGATTACCGCAGCTGAAGACCCGGTAGCAGCCTATGAGCGTTGTATAAGCGAGTTTGTTGATTAATTTGAGGAGGAAATATAAATGGAAGGCTATAAGAGAGAATTTATCCAGTTTTTGGAGGGTGCCGGAGTTTTAAAGTTCGGTGATTTTACTGCCAAAAGCGGAAGAAAAATTCCTTATTTTATAAATGCCGGTGATATTAAAACCGGAGACCAGATATCAAAACTTGGCGAATTCTATGCCAAGGCCTATTTCGAGAAGGTAGGAAACAAGAAAACCGTTCTCTATGGACCCGCATATAAGGGTATTCCGATTGCTGTTTCGGTTGCTGTTGCTCTCTCCAAGCAGGGACTTGATGTTCCGTTCTTCTTCAATCGTAAGGAAGAGAAGGACCATGGCGAAGGCGGCGTATTCGTTGGCCAGAAGCCGCAGGCAGGCGATGAAATCGTTATCGTTGAGGATGTAATTACCGCAGGAACTGCCATTCGCGAGAGCATGGCAATTTTAAGCCCTCTTGAGGGAACAAAGGTTGCCGCAGTTTTCGTTATGGTTGACCGTAAAGAAAAGGGTAAAACCGATAAGTCGGCAATGGCAGAGGTTGGCGAGGAGTTTGGATTCCCCGTATACTCGGTTGTTGATGTTTATGATATTATCGAATACCTCGAAGAGGACGAAGCCAACCGCGAAAATGTTGACCGTATAAAGAAGTATCTTGAGGTTAACGGTGCAAAGGAATAATCCTTTTTAAAAGAATACTGAAAGGAAGCGAAGTCTATGAGAAGCCTTATCGACATTTTAGATTTGTCGGTATCGGAAATCGAAGAACTCATCGCAACCGCGTGCGATATTATCGAAAATCCGCAGAAATATAGCGAAAAATGCAAGGGCAAAAAGCTTGCAACGCTGTTTTTCGAGCCTTCAACAAGAACCAGACTCAGCTTTGAGGCTGCTATGTATGAGCTGGGCGGTAATGTAATCGGATTTTCGGAATCGAACAGTTCTTCTGCCGCCAAGGGCGAGAGCGTATCTGATACTGCAAAGACAATCAGTTGTTATGCTGATATTATAGCCATGCGTCATCCAAAGGAGGGCGCTCCGTTTGTTGCCGCCAACAGCGCAACAATACCGGTTATAAACGCAGGCGACGGTGGCCATAACCATCCAACACAAACCTTGGCCGATTTGCTTACAATTCATCGCGAAAAGGGAAGATTCGATAATCTTACCATCGGTTTCTGTGGTGACCTTAAGTTTGGCAGAACCGTTCATTCGCTTATTAATGCTATGTCGCGCTATAGTGGTATAAATGTTGTTTTGATTTCTCCCGATGAGCTTAAGCTTCCCGGCTATGTAAAAAAGGATGTCCTCGACAAAAACAATATTCCCTATACCGAGACCCGAAGCCTCGAAGAGGCAATGCCTTCGCTTGATATTCTGTATATGACCCGCGTTCAACGCGAGCGCTTCTTTAATGAGGAGGATTATCTCCGCTTAAAGGATAGCTATATTTTGGATACCGAAAAGCTCAAGAATGCTAAGAGTGATTTATCGGTTATGCATCCGTTGCCGCGAGTTAATGAGATTAGCGTTGCCGTTGATAACGACCCTCGTGCTTGCTATTTTAAGCAGGTATTAAACGGAAAGTATATGCGAATGGCGCTAATACTCAAACTTCTTGAGGAGGCGAAGAAATGAGAGTAGATTCTATCCTTAACGGAACCGTTATCGACCATATCGGCGCAGGAAAGGGAATGAGGCTCTTTAAGCTTTTAGAACTTGAAAAGCTCGAATGTCCCATAGCCATAATCAAAAATGTTCCCAGCAAAAAGATGGGAAGAAAGGATATTATCAAAATCGATGGCGATGTTCCGGTGGATTTTGATGTTATCGGATTTGTTGACCCCGCCGCAACAATCAATATAATTGCAGGCGGAAAGATAATAGAAAAGAAAACCTGTTGTTTGCCCGAAGTTTTAAAGAATGTTGTTCGGTGCAAAAATCCTCGTTGTATAACCTCGGTTGAGCAGGAGATTGATCACATCTTTAAGCTAACCGATAAAGAAAATAAAATTTATCGCTGTATCTACTGCGAAACAAAAGCTAATTAAAAAGGAGATTCATCATGGCAATTTTTATCAACGAACCCTCACACACTTTTAATGAATATCTTTTGATACCCGGCTATTCCTCAAGTGAATGCGTTCCCGCAAACGTATCGCTTAAAACCCCTCTTGTTCGCTATAAGAAGGGTGAGGAATCGGCAATAACAATGAATATCCCGATGGTTTCGGCCATTATGCAGTCGGTATCGGGCGACCGTTTGGCAGTAGCATTGGCTACCGAAGGTGGCGTTTCATTTATTTATGGCTCACAGTCGGTTGAGGATGAGGCAGCTATGGTTAAGCGCGCAAAAAGCTACAAGGCAGGCTTCGTTAAGAGCGATTCTAACCTTCGTCCCGATGCAACCCTCGCCGATGTTATCGCACTCAGCAAGGAAAAGGGCCATTCTACCATCGCAATAACCGAGGATGGAACCGCTGATGGTAAGCTTCTTGGCATCGTAACCGGTAGAGATTATCGCGTTAGCCGTATGTCTCCCGACCTTAAGGTTAGCGAATTTATGACCCCCTTTGATAAACTCATTTGGGCTAAAGAGGGAACAACCCTTAAAGAAGCCAATGATATAATTTGGGATAACAAGCTTAATTCTTTACCCATCGTTAGCGATGACCAGAGACTTTGCTATTTTGTATTCCGTAAGGATTATGATACACATAAGCAGAACCCCAACGAGCTTCTCGATTCCTCAAAGCGCTATGTTGTTGGCGCAGGAATCAACACTCGTGACTATGCCGAGCGTGTTCCCGCCCTCGTTGAGGCAGGCGCAGATGTTCTTTGTATCGACTCGTCTGAAGGCTTCTCCGAGTGGCAGAAGTTAACCATCGAATGGATTCGCGAGCGCTATGGCGATTCCGTTAAGGTAGGCGCAGGTAACGTTGTTGATGCCGAGGGCTTCCGTTTCTTGGCTGATTGCGGTGCCGACTTTATTAAGGTTGGTATCGGCGGCGGTTCTATCTGCATTACCCGCGAAACCAAGGGTATCGGTAGGGGACAGGCAACTGCTCTTATCGAGGTTTGTGCAGAGCGTGACCGTTACTTTGAGGAAACCGGTATTTATGTTCCCGTTTGCTCTGATGGTGGTATCGTTTATGACCATCATATAACTTTAGCCTTGGCAATGGGTGCCGATTTCGTAATGCTTGGCCGCTATTTTGCTCGCTTTGATGAGAGCCCGACCAATAAGATTAGTATCGGCGGAACCTATTATAAAGAGTATTGGGGCGAGGGCTCTGCTCGCGCTCGTAACTGGCAGCGTTATGACCTCGGCGGCGATAAGAAGCTTTCCTTCGAGGAGGGCGTTGATTCGTATGTTCCTTATGCAGGTAGCTTAAAGGATAACGTTGCTGTATCGCTCAGTAAGGTTCGCTCTACAATGTGTAACTGTGGTGCGCTCAGCATACCCGAACTTCAGCAGAAGGCAAAGCTTACCCTCGTTTCTGCAACCAGTATTGTTGAGGGCGGCGCTCACGATGTTATTCAAAAGGATAGCAACCCCAGTATTAAATAAGTTTTACGGTATGTGTCTTGACAGTGATTTTATTTAATGATAAAATCATTTGGTAATATGCGCTTCTATGACTGACGGATTATGTGGGCAACCACAAGGGAATAGAAGAGCGCAAAAAGCCGACCGTCTGGGCACACTTAACCTTAAATGGCGTAGTGTGCCCTTTTGTTTTTAGAAAATGGAGGTAGTATATGAAAAAAGTCGGAATCATTATGGGCAGCGATAGCGATCTGCCTATTATTAAAAAAGCTACCGATATGTTAGAAAGTCTTGAAATTCCGTTTGAGGTGCATGTTTATTCGGCGCATAGAACTCCCGTCGAGGCTCGTGATTTCGCCGTTAATGCAAAGAAAAACGGATTTGGTGTTTTAATTGCAGCGGCGGGTATGGCTGCCCATTTAGCGGGAGCAATTGCCGCAAATACGACTCTTCCGGTTATCGGTATTCCCTGTAAATCATCTAATCTCGACGGTATGGATGCTCTGCTTTCAACCGTTCAAATGCCTACAGGTATTCCGGTTGCGACCGTTGCCATAAACGGTGGTGGTAATGCGGCTCTGCTTGCAGCGCAGATATTGGCTTTGGGTGATGAGAAGCTTGCGGAGAAATTAGATAATAAGCGCGTAGCAGATGCGAAGATTGTCCTGGAAAAGGATGCCAAAATTTCTGCAGAGTTTTAATTTTTTGTTTTCAGTACGGAGGTATTTTAATGGGAGGCTTTTTCGGCGCAGTCTGCAATCATGATGCGATGTCCGATGTGTTTTTCGGAACTGATTATCATTCTCATCTCGGAACCCGTCGTGCAGGTGTTGCAGCTTATGACCCCGAGATAGGTCTGCAGAGGGAGATACATAATATTCAAAATTCGCTCTTCAGAACTAAATTTGATGATATTTTTGATGAAATGAAGGGTAATGCTGCTATTGGTTGTATAAGCGATTATTATCCGCAACCGCTTATAATTCGCTCAACCCTGGGCGCATTTGCTATATGCACAATCGGTATCATAAACAATGCCGATGAGCTAATTGAGCATTATTTTTCCGATAATAACGGTCATTTTAACGGTATGACCGGTGGAGCAGTTAATCATACAGAGCTTACTGCTGCGCTGATAAGCCAAAAATCGACCTTTGCAGAGGGCATAAAATTTGCCCAAGAGAAAATTGAGGGAACGGCAAACATCCTTATTTTGACCAATGAGGGAAAGCTAATAGCCGCCCGTGACCGTTTGGGCAGAATCCCGGTTCGCATCGGCAAAAACGAGGGTGGATATGCAGTTGCTTTTGAGGACTTTGCATATACCAAGCTTGGCTACGAAAACGAAAAAGAGCTCGGCCCCGGTGAAATTGTGGAGATAACAGCTAATAGCATAACTCAACTTTCTCCTCCCGGAAAGGAAATGCGTATGTGTGCATTCCTTTGGAGCTATTACGGCTTCCCAACCTCGACCTATGAAGGTGTTAATGTTGAGATGATGCGTTATCGCAATGGCGAGATTATGGCGAGAAACGATGAGAACTCCGGTAACAGCCAGGATATTGATTATGTCGGCGGCGTGCCCGATTCGGGAACTCCTCATGCCATTGGATATGCCAACGCAAGCAGAATACCTTTTTCTCGCGCATTCATAAAGTATACACCAACCTGGTCGCGAAGCTTTATGCCTACCAAACAGAGTGAACGCCAGAGAATTGCAAAAATGAAGCAAATCCCGGTTCACGATTTAATTAAAGATAAAAATCTTCTCTTTGTTGACGATTCCATAGTTAGGGGAACCCAACTTAAGGAAACGGTTGATTTTCTATACGATAATGGCGCAAAGTCGGTTCATATGCGGTCGGCTTGCCCGCCAATTATGTATGGTTGTAAATACCTTAATTTCTCGCGTGCCACAAGTGACCTTGAGCTTTTGGCTCGCAGAACAATTATGGAACTCGAAGGCGAAGAGGGCTTTAACCATATATCTGAATATAGTGATTGCAAAACAGAGCGCGGTAAAAACCTACGCAAGGCCATTTGCGAGAAGCTTAATTTTGCATCCCTTGAATTCCAATCTCTTGAGGGTATTATCGAGGCAATAGGTATTGACAAATCCAAACTTTGCACCTATTGCTGGGACGGAAAGGAATAATATTATGAATATAAAATCTAAATCCGATGCTTATGCAGCAGCAGGTGTTGATATAACCGCAGGCTACAAAGCGGTTGAACTTATGAAAAAGCATATTGCAAGAACCCGTAATGAGGGTTGCCTTGATGATGTTGGCGGTTTTGGCGGTTGCTTTGGCCTTCCCATGGCGGGCATTGAAGAGCCCGTTCTTGTTAGCGGAACCGATGGTTGCGGAACCAAGGTTAAGCTTGCAATACTTATGGATAAGCATGATACTATCGGTATTGATGCAGTTGCAATGTGTGTTAACGATATTATTTGCTGTGGTGCAAAGCCGCTTTTCTTCTTGGATTATATTGCTTGCGGTAAGAATATCCCCGAAAAAATCGCATCTATCGTTAGCGGCGTTTGCGAAGGTTGCGTTCAGTCGGGCGCGGCCTTAATCGGCGGTGAAACTGCAGAGCATCCCGGTATGATGCCTGAGGATGATTATGACCTCGCAGGTTTTGCTGTTGGTATCGTTGATAAGAAAAAGATTCTTGATAATAAAACCGTAACGGCAGGGGATGTTGTTATCGCTCTGCCTTCAACCGGTGTTCATTCAAATGGTTTTTCGCTTGTTCGTAAGGTTTTTGATATCGAGAACTGCGACCTTTCCGCATATAAGGATGAACTGGGCGGAAAAACCTTGGGCGAAACCCTGCTTACTCCTACTCGTATTTATGTTAAACCCGTTCTTGCTCTTTTAGAGCAGGTCAATGTTCATGCTATTTCCCATATTACGGGTGGCGGTTTCTATGAAAATATTCCGAGAAGCTTACCGAAGGGCTATTCGGTTAAAGTTGATAGAGCATCGCTTAAGATTCTCCCCATTTTTGACCTTATTCAAAAGGTTGGAAATATCACCGAACGCGATATGTTTAATACATATAATATGGGCGTTGGTATGAGCATTGTTGTTGCCGCTTCGGATGCCGAAAAGGCCATCGAAATTCTTAAAGCAAACGGCGAGGATGCATATATCATCGGCTCTGTTATAGAAAGTGACGAGGGTGTTATCATTGAATAATACTAAAAATGTTGTAGTGCTTGCATCGGGCGGCGGAACAAATCTTCAAGCCCTTATCGATGCAGAGCACAGAGGAGAGCTGGGCTGCGGAAAAATCAGTTGCGTTATCGCATCTAAAGCCGATGCCTATGCTTTAACTCGTGCAAAGGAAAACGGAATTAAAACCCGAACCCTTATTCGTAAGGATTATAACGATGTTGAACTGTATAGTCAGGATATGCTCAAGCTTTTGATTGAAGAAAAGGCAGATATTATCGTCTATGCAGGATTTATGACCATATTGGGCGAATGCGTTTGCGATGCATACCCGAATAAAATGGTTAATGTTCATCCCGCTTTGATTCCTTCTTTTTGCGGAAAAGGCTATTATGGACTCCGCGTTCATGAGGAGGCACTTAAAAAGGGTGTTAAGGTGTCGGGCGCTACCGTGCATTTTGTTACCGCAGAATGTGATGCAGGTCCCATAATTCTGCAAAAGGCGGTTGAGGTTTTGGATGGCGATACTCCCGAAACCTTGCAACGCCGCATTATGGAGCAGGCCGAATGGAAACTGCTTCCTAAGGCTGTTCAGCTTTTGTGTGATGAAAAAATCGTTGTTGAAAACGGAAAAACATATATTAAATAATTTTGGAGGGTATTCGTGATGGAAATTAAAACACTTGAAAATGAGCTTAATTCCTTGGCATATCACGGCAGAGGTATCATTATCGGCAAAAGTGCTGATGGCAAAAAAGCCATAACCGCATATTTTATTATGGGTCGCAGCGAAAACAGCCGCAATCGCGTTTTTGTTGAGGATGGCGCAGGCATCAGAACTCAAGCCTTTGATGAATCAAAGATGACCGACCCGCATCTTATCATTTACGCACCGGTTCGTGTTCTCGGCAACAAGACCATTGTTACCAATGGTGACCAGACCGATACCATTTATGAGCTTATGGATCGTCAGATGACCTTTGAACAGGCCCTTCGCACTCGTGAATTTGAGGATGATGCTCCTAACTTTACTCCTCGTATTTCGGGAATAATCCGTCTTGAAAACGGCGATATGAATTATGCGATGTCTATACTCAAGTCGGCAGATGGAGACGGTTCCTCTTGCCAGAGATATACCTTTGCATATTCAAATCCGTTAGCGGGTAAGGCCAAGTTTATACATACCTATAAATGTGATGGTAATCCGCTCCCCAGCTTTGAGGGCGAGCCCAAGACCCTCACTTTGCCCGATGTTGATATCGATACCTTAACCGATATTATTTGGAAAAATCTTAACGAGGATAACAAGGTATCTTTATTTGTTCGTTATATCGACCTCGCAACCGGCGAGTATGATTCCAGAATAGTAAATAAGAACGTTTAAGGAGAATCAAGATGAAAGAAATCGAACTCAAGTATGGTTGTAACCCTAACCAGAAACCCTCAAAAATATTTATGCACGACGGAAGCGACCTTCCGATAAAAATCTTAAGCGGTAAGCCCGGATATATAAATTTCCTTGATGCTTTTAACTCTTG
This sequence comes from Oscillospiraceae bacterium, assembly GCA_015065875.1. Classification (GTDB taxonomy): domain Bacteria; phylum Bacillota; class Clostridia; order Oscillospirales; family Acutalibacteraceae; genus SIG589. The sequence continues at coordinate 2,815 of SVPK01000009.1, read as the reverse complement.
GCAGCTTGTTAAAGAGCTTAAAGAGGCATTGGGATTACCTGCAGTAACCTCGTTTAAGCATGTTAGCCCCACCTCGGCCGCTGTTGGCATTCCGCTTTCCGATAAGCTTAAAAAGGTTTGCTTTGTTGACGATATCGAGGGACTCGATGATTCGCCGCTTGCTTGCGCTTATGCCCGCGCTCGCGGAACAGATAGAATGTGTTCTTTCGGCGATTGGGTTGCGCTTTCGGATGTTTGCGATAAAACTACCGCTCTGCTCATAAAGCGCGAGGTATCGGATGGCATAATTGCTCCCGGTTACGAGCCTGAAGCACTCGAGATTCTCAAAACCAAGAGAAACGGCAATTATAACATTGTTGAGATTGACCCAAATTATGTTCCCGATGCTATCGAGCATAAGCAGGTATATGGCATAACCTTTGAACAGGGCAGAAACAACTTTGAAATTAACCGTGAGTTACTTTCAAATGTTGTAACCGATAATAAAGAGCTTCCCGAGAGCGCTGTTCGCGACCTTATAGTTGCTCTTATAACCTTAAAATATACCCAGTCCAACTCGGTATGCTATGCAGTTGATGGACAGGCTATCGGCGTAGGCGCAGGTCAGCAATCCAGAATTCATTGCACTCGTCTTGCAGGAACAAAGGCCGACACTTGGTTCCTTCGTCAGCACGATAAGGTTCTTTCCTTACCCTTTAAGGCCGATATTGGCCGTCCCGACCGCGATAATGTTATCGATGGTTATATAAATAAGAATGAGGAAGACGTTTGTGCCGATGGTGTATGGCAGAGATACTTTACTGAAAAACCCGAACCGCTCACCGATGATGAGGCAAAAGCGTATCTTGCATCCATCGATGGTGTTGCTTTAGGTAGCGATGCTTTCTTCCCGTTTAGCGACAATATTGAGCGCGCAAAGAAGAGCGGCGTTAAATATATTGCCGAGCCGGGTGGCTCCATCCGTGATGATGCCGTTATCGATTGCTGTAATAAGTATGGTATGGCAATGGCATTTACCGGAATGCGTCTTTTCCATCATTAATAGATTCCCGAAGGAGAAAGCCAATGAAGGTTTTGGTTGTTGGCGGTGGCGGAAGAGAACATGCCATCGTTAAGAAAATTAAAGAGAATAAAAACGTAACCGAGATTTTTGCTCTGCCGGGTAACGGCGGAATAGCAGGGGATGCGGTTTGCGTTAATATCGGCGCAAAAGAGATTGAAAAAATAGTTGAATTTGCAACCGATAATAAGATTGATTATGCCGTTGTAGCCCCCGATGACCCGTTGGTACTCGGATGTGTTGATGCGCTCGAGGAAAAGGGAATACCCTGTTTCGGCCCGCGCGCTAATGCGGCGATAATTGAAGGTAGTAAGGTCTTTTCAAAGAACCTTATGAAAAAATACGGCATTCCTACCGCCGAATATGAGGTTTTTGATAACTGTGATGCAGCTATCGAATATCTTAAAACTGCCCCGATTCCAACCGTAGTAAAGGCGGATGGATTGGCCCTTGGTAAGGGTGTTATCATCGCTATGACTCGTGATGAGGCTATAGATGCGGTTCGCTCTATTATGGAGGATAAGCAGTTTGGTAAGAGCGGTGATAGAATTGTTATTGAGGAGTTTTTAACAGGACCCGAGGTATCGGTTCTTTGCTTTACCGATTCAAAAACCGTTGCTCCCATGGTTTCTTCTATGGACCATAAGAGAGCAGGGGATAACGATACCGGTCTTAATACCGGCGGAATGGGAACTGTTGCTCCCAACCCGTATTATACCGATGCCATTGCATCTGAATGTATGGAAAAGATTTTCTTGCCTACCGTTAATGCAATGAATGCAGAGGGCAGACCTTTTAAGGGTTGTCTTTATTTCGGCCTTATGCTTACTCCTGCGGGTCCGAAGGTTATTGAATATAACTGCCGCTTCGGCGACCCCGAAACTCAGGTTGTTTTGCCGTTGCTTGATACCGATTTATTAACCGTTATGCAGGCCGTAACAAACGAAACACTTGCAGATATTGAGGTTAATTGGAAGGATGAAAGTGCCTGTTGCGTTATTATGGCATCAAGTGGTTATCCGCAGGCATATGAAAAAGGATATGAAATAAATATTCCTGATTCGATTTGGGATAAGGTTTATGTTGCCGGTGCCGAACTAAAGAACGATAAATTGCTTACAAATGGCGGTCGTGTTCTTGGTGCAACCGCAACCGCAGATTCGCTTTCGGCTGCTGTTGAGGGTGCGTATAGTTTGGTTAAGCAGATTAACTTTGGTAATGCCTATTACCGTAATGATATCGGCAAAAAGGCACTCATGGCGACAATGGAGGAATAAAAGTGGTATATAGAGTATTTGTTGAAAAGAAAAAGGAACTTGCAAACGAAGCTAAAGCGCTTTTATCGGATGCGAGAACCCTGCTTGGCATTGAAGTTCTTGAGGATGTTCGTATTCTCAATCGCTATGATGCCGAAAATATAACCGAGGAACTTTTCGGTTATGCAATAAAAACAGTATTTTCCGAGCCGCAACTTGATATCGCTTCGGCCGATGTTGATTTGGGTGATGCCGTTGTTTTCGCGGTAGAATTTTTGCCCGGTCAGTTTGACCAGCGCGCCGATTCTGCAGCTCAATGTATTCAGATAATCTCTCAGGGCGACCGCCCGCTTATCAGAACCGCAAAGGTTTATGCTCTTTACGGAAAATTAAGCGAAGAGCAGATTGCCGAGATTAAGAAATATGTTATCAACCCTGTTGAGGCTCGCGAGGCATCCCTCGATAAGCCCGAAACCTTAAAGGTTAATTACGAGGTTCC
>SVPK01000073.1 GCA_015065875.1 Oscillospiraceae bacterium | reverse complement strand
GCCGACATCGAAAATGCGGGAATCGACATCATAAGTATCGAAAGTGCGAGTATTAAGGATAGCACTTTGGTTAGTTTTGCTTTTTTCATAGTTTTATCCTTTCTCTGCCCCATCGGCAGAATAATTTTTTGTGGGCGGGAGTTAGCCCTTTATCAGTTCGGCAAAAGCCTTTTCGTTTGATTTATCAACATACTTCTTAAAGTCCCTAAGAACGCGACGGCCGATTTTTCTATAATCCATCGCAAGAACTCTATCAATTTTTTTCTTTCTGATATCGGGCGGAACATTAAATATTCTTAATATATTGTTAAGCGCTCCCGCTATTCGCGTTTCAAGCGATACAGGGTCACCCGCCGTCATCAAGGTTGCATATTCGCAGCCCGAAACCAAAATCTCGGCCTCAATAAACTGCTCATCGCTCCAATCGGGGCAATACTCGCGAAAAACCTCTTTCGCCCTCCCCGCATCATTTTTGCGGATTATCTCAAGACACATAGGACTCGAATATGCGGAAAGATAAAAATCTTTCGCAATCTCATCCTCCTCACACATAACGGCCATAGCCGTTAACTCAAGGCAGACCGCCATAACCGAGCTCAGACCCTCGCCTGCCTCCTTTTTCATCATCTTCCATTGGAAATCACAAAGCATTTCGGTTAGCTCCGCAAGCAGATGCTCCTTTGTTGGGAAATAATATGTTAAATTGCCGGTGCTTAATTCCAACTCCTCACATATCATACGCGGTGAGGTTGCTGAATATCCGTGCTCCAAAATAAGTTTGGTTCCCAGAGCAATTATTTCGTTTTTGGTTGTATTAACATGTCGTCGAGCCACACGGTCGCCTCCTTTTTTCTCAAAAAACGACAAAATAGGACAAATCCTAATTTGGACTAATCCTATTTTAGCACTGTTCCTAAATATTGTCAATACTTTTGGCAAAATTTTTATAAAAAAAGACTCGATGTTTTTTTACACCGAGTCTTTTTTAAAATTATTTTTTCCATTCAACAAAGCCATAGCTATCGAGGATTTCAAAAAACTTTGCCAAGCGCTCATAAAGCGGATGCGAAGCCTCTCCGAATCGCTCCTCAACTGCGGGGCCCATATCGGCTATCGATTTTTGGCCATCGATTTGCTTCCAAACGAAACTGCCGTTTTCATCGAGATGGATATATGAAACCTTAGGCTTGCGAAGGAGAAATTGGGCGATTCTGTTTGCAACACCCTTATTCTCGATCTCAAGGGTAACGATTCCCTTTTCGTCATCCGACCATAAAATTCGGTCGGGACGGGCAGGAACCCTATCGAGATAGTTGGCTATCGGAATTTTAGTTTTCTTCATTAGCCGCTACCTTTGCAACATTCTTGCGCTTTTTGAAAACCGAGAATAAAAGCACAGAGATAACAATGATTGCGAGGAACGCAATGCCTGCGATGAGCGATGCGGTTTCGGTGTAACCAATCTTACCCGAAAGGTCGATAGCCTCGCTGACGCCGAACACTGCGAGGAACGCAAGCAGAATTCCAACCAAGCCTTCACCCGCTATCATACCGGAGCAGAAGAGGATGCCATCATTGGTAATGGCCTGCTTCTCTTCGTTGCTTCTGCGAAGCTTATCAACGAACAGACGGATAAGTCCGCCGATCATGATACAAGCATTGAGCGATACGGGGAGATAAACACCGATAGCAAAGGGCAGAACGGGAATGCCGATAAACTCAACAACCAACGCAATAAATACGCCGATGAATACGAGAGCCCAAGGCAGGTTGCCGTTGGTAACACCCTCAACGATGGTCTTCATAAGGGTTGCCTGAGGAGCGGCAATCTCGTTTGAGCCGAAGCCCCAAGCGCTATCAAGAAGGACAAGGGTTCCGCCTATGGCGAGAGCCGATGCAACAACACCGATGATTTCACCATACTGCTGCTTCTTGGGGGTTGCGCCAAGAAGATAACCTGTCTTGAGGTCCTGCGAGGTATCGCCCGAGATAGCGGCGATAATGCAAATAATAGAGCCGATAGCAATAGCGCTACGCATAATCTCTGCAGCAGGAGTTCCTGTCGCGCTTGTTAAATTTAAAATGAGGGTTGCGATAAGCAGAGTTGCAATAGCCATACCCGAAACAGGGTTGTTACTGCTTCCAACTATACCAACCATACGAGAAGAAACGGTTGCAAAGAAGAAACCGAAAATAACAACAATTGCGGCACCTAGGAGCGATACCGGAACTGCGGGAACGAGCCAGGTTACAACGGTTAAAATGCCAACTGCGATAAGGATAAGCTTCATGCTGATATCCTGTGCAGTTCTCTCTTTTCCGCCTACCATTCCGATACCCTTAAAGGCATCACGGAAGGTTCTAATAATAAGCGGGAGAGATTTAATAAGGCTTATGATACCGCCTGCGGCGAGGGCACCTGCGCCAACATAGCGAATATAGCTTCCCCAAATTCCGGAAGCACCACCATCGGCAAAAATCTCGTTAACGGTAGCAGAATTTCCAAAGAGGGTGCTATCACCGCCAAAGATTACGATAAGCGGAATAAGTACGAGCCAGCTTAAAACACCGCCGGCAAACATATAAGAGGAAATGCGGGGACCGCAGATGTAACCAACCGACATAACGGCGGGCGAAACATCCGAGCCGAATTCACCGGGATATCCCTTAACCTTAACGGCAATGCTTTCGGGGATAGCCTTAAGACCACTGGTGATAAATTTGAAAACAGCGGCAAGACCCATACCTGCAAAAACGGTAGAAGCATTTGCACCGCCCTGCTCACCTGCCAAGAGAACCTCGGCACAAGCAGCACCTTCGGGATAGGGCAGAGTTCCATGCTCGCGAACGATAAGCGCATTGCGAAGCGGAACCATAAAGAGAACGCCGAGCAGACCGCCGATAAGAGCGATAGAAATCATCTCTATCATGCTGGGCTTGTCCATAATGCCCTCTTTGGCCCAAAGGAAAAGCGCGGGCATGGTAAAGATGGCACCGGCCGCAAGCGATTCACCGGCCGAACCGATGGTTTGAACGATATTGCTCTCTAAAACAGAGTTTCTACGCATGATAACTCGGATAACACCCATTGCTATAACTGCGGCAGGGATGGATGCCGAAACGGTCATACCAACGCGAAGACCCAAGTATGCGTTTGCTGCGCCGAATACAACTGCGAGTATAACACCCATGATTACGGCCGTTACCGTAAATTCAGGAGTTACCTTCTCGGCAGGAATATAAGGCTTGAATTCCTTTTTGTTTTCCATAAGAATTCTCCAATCTAATTTTATCTCTCTAATTCTACCATAAAAGGGCATCTTTTTCAATAAATATTTATTTTAGCAAACAACCATTTTTCCGATGCCCGCATCGCCCCATATATAATAAAAAATCGGGGACGTCAGAAAACCGCCGTCCCCACATTTACAAACTTCACTCTCCGCAATCACAGAAAAAGCAATCCTCTCGCCATCTCGCAGGATTATCGTTAATATATTCCCATATTTTGAGATAATCCTTTTCGCCGCGAATAATATGGTCATGGAAGGAGCATTGAAAAATTCGATTTCCAACAATGCCTTTGTTTTTGTTTATTTGCTTTGTAATGTTATATTTTAACCATCCTATAATAAACTTTTTTCGTTCCGAAATGGAAACTTTTTATGACGAAAACACACGTCAGACGTTGCCATCTGACGTGTGTTGGTATATCTTGTTATATAAAATTTTGAGAAATTGTTGTTGAAAGATGGGCAGAGGAAGGATCTTCACTGCACATCCGGCTTAAGTTGTTTATTTTGTCAATTTTCGTTTTCTCTATTCGCTGGTGATGTCTGTTGTAAATAATTTCAGAGTTTCTAAAAAGTCGTCTACGGTCTAGTCGGCGTAGCCTTTTATTGCATATCCTAACTCTAAGATATCTTTTTGCGTTTTTTTCTCAGCACAATCGTAACAACGACTAAAACAGCAACTACACTCGTCAAAACAGCAAATAACACTATCCAAGGACGGAGAGGTTTTTCGTTCTCGCCAGCGCCTCCCACATCATCTGTCGATTCACTGTCTCCAGTAACGACTGAAATATCCGTGTCCAACTCCTTTTCCGATGTAAAGAAAGTGGAAAAGGACGAGGTGTAAAACGATATGCTCTCAATCGTGCCATCCTCATACGTACCGTATTCAGCCTTGCCCAACA
>SVPK01000008.1 GCA_015065875.1 Oscillospiraceae bacterium | reverse complement strand
CAACCTGCGTTGACCTTTGCACAAAGGCTTCGCTCCGCGAAATGGTGCTTCCCACCATCGTTGCAATCGTTACCCCTGTTATAGTTGGTATGATTCTCGGATATCAATCGGTAGTTGGCCTCTTGGCAGGCGCTACCGTTTCGGGATTCCTTATGGCGATATTTATGTCGAACTCGGGCGGCGCCTGGGATAATGCTAAAAAGCATATCGAGGGCGGCAACTTTGGCGGCAAAGGCAGCCCTAACCATAAAGCCTCGGTTGTTGGCGATACGGTTGGTGACCCCTTCAAGGATACCTCCGGTCCCGCAATCAACATTCTCATTAAGCTGCTTTCGATGGTTTCCATCGTTTTTGCGGCACTGGTTGTTAACTATAGCCTACTGTAAAAATCAAAACCCCTTCTGTTTCAGAAGGGGTTTTTCTTGTAAATGATTTTGTTTTATGTTATATTTTAATAAAGCTTGAGAAGCAGTGCCGTTAGCGGCATTGAGGCGAGCGACAGAATGGTGCTTATCGGGACAAGAACTCCCGAAAGCTTGGTATCGCCCGAGAACATCTCGGCGAACATACTTGTTGCCGTTGCGGCCGGGGTTGCCGCCGCAATAAAGATAACGGTTGCAACCGTTTTGCTCTCGTAGATCCCAAGTATACTTAAAAGCTTTAAAAGCGCTATTGTAATTAAGGGGCAGAGCAGAAGTCGGAACGCGGTTGCGAGCCAGAGCCCTCCGCGGGTTAATACCCGTTTATAATCGGCGCTTGCCGCATGGTAGCCAACAACCATCATTGATATCGGCGCAACCAAGCCCTTGAGCATATCGATAGCCGATACAGCAACATCGGGAACATAGCGGTTGGCGGGGGTAAAGAATATTATAAGACCTATCGCCATTGCTATAATAACGGGGTTGCGGATAATTTTTGCAGGGCGCATATATTTTGTATCGCGGGTATAGATATAGCAACCAAGAGTCCAGAGCAAAAGATTAAAAGCAACATTGAAAACCGTTGCATAGATTGTTGCTTCGGGTCCCAAAAGTCTTTCTATCAGCGGTATTCCCATATAGCCCGCATTTGAGAAAACAATCGAGAACTGAAGGGTTCTTTTAACCTTTTCCTCGCCGCCTATAATAAATGCCGCAAAAAAGAAAACAATCATTAAGGCCGCGGCGATTAAAAAGGTTGCTATTACTCCCGAGAGCAGAGCCCTATCGAACTCGCGAATAAAGGGAGAAATCATCATCGCAGGGGTTGCGATATATAAAACGAGCTTTGAAAGACCCGAAGCGAAGGTCTTATCTCCCCCGAGCAAACGGCTCATTATAACGCCCGGTATGAGCATTAGCATCAAAAGCAACACATTATTAAAAAGTGTTCCTATATCTATAAGCATTCTTATTACCTCTTTTCGGTTAGTTATTTTACCATACCGAAAGCCCATAGTAAACCCCAAAAAGGAGAAAAATATGATTCGAATCGTTTTTTGCGACCTTGACGGAACTCTGCTTCCGCGCGGAGGCGACCGCCTATCGCCCGAAACATTAAAAGAGATTCGCCGCATAACCGATAAGGGTATAACCTTTTGCGTTGCAAGCGGAAGGCCCTATTCGCAACTAAAGCAGCTTTTTGGCGAATACTACCGCCGAATAGTTTTTATATGTCTTGACGGCGCGCTTACCATGAATCGCGACTGCGTTCTCAGCAAGACCCCGCTACCCCACCCCGAGCGATTACTCGGCGACTCTGATGCGACCCTTTTCTGCCGCGAAAAGATAAGCGAAATCCCCGCCTCTCTCCCCTCGACTAAAATAATAGAGGCCATAAATCGCGCAGGCGGCGAGATACTTAAAATCGCCCGAAAGGGCAGCCCTCGCGACAGCGAGTCGGCCCGCCTTTGCTATGAGGGAGATAATATATATGAATATGTCGCAAACGGAGCCGATAAAGGCACCGCCGCAAAGGCGCTCTGCGATAAGCTTCGCATAAGCCTTGATGATGCCGCCGCTTTGGGCGATGGCGAAAACGATATTCCTATGCTTCGCGCCGTGAAAACCGCCTTCCGCGTTCCCGATTCGCATCCTGCCCTTCGCGATATGGGCTTCCCCCCAAAAACCATAGAGGAATTTTTAAAATCGTTCTAAAAAGAACCCCGATGAGCAAATGCTCATCGGGGGTTTAATTTTATCCTATTCCCGGGACCGATTTGTTTTCGGCCGCGGCGGCAAGATAGTTAAGTATATTATCCATCTTGGTAGCCGAGATAAGACCTATCGGCGCGGAATCAACCTCAACATAATAGCGGCGGTCGGAGGCTTTTATGAATTTCATCACCGTAGCCTCGCCCGAAGCGCGGCTTGCCTTTACGGTAAGCACTGCGGCTCCGCTCATTTTATCGAGTGTTTTTTCATTACATTCAACAACCAAATGCTGATAGAAATTCTGGAAATTTTGGGTTTCTATCTTTTTGCCGCCCATGGTTATATTAAGCACCTGTTCGGTTTCTTCGGTTGCTGCCTTATATTCAATATCGAAGGAGTAGGTTTTGCCCGCAGTATTAAATGTTAGGTTCTTAAAATCGGTCAAAACCTCGATAAACATAAGGCTATTGGCAAAATCGGTTTCGGCATATTCCGCAACGGCGAGGAACGATGCCGCTACCTTAAAGATAACGTTTTCCTTGCCCGTTACGATAACGGCATAGTATTCGTCATCGTATTTAGTTGCCTTAAATTCAACCTTTTTTCCGCCAAACTCGATAGATAACTGCATATCGGGATTATTAAGACCATATTTTTTAAGGTCGGCGGCGGTTGGATTATATTTATAGGCCTCGGCCGCAGTTAGTCCCGTTTTTGCATATTCGAGCAGGCTTCCAACCGCAGTAGTATCGGCATAGCGGCGAACGGGGGCAGTCATTATATAATCGTTATAATTGCCGGTATTGGAAACCGAGTTCATACCGAAGGTAAGCTTTCGTGGGAAGTTTTTGCCCGAAAGGGTTATCTTATCGAAGGATGCTAATTTATCATTATAGAAGTAATCGAGGGTATCGCCATCAACCGTTGCGCCCGAGATGGCAAAGCTGGTTGCCATCTGTTCATCGGTTTTTGAGAACTCGGCAGCGGCCTCAACGCTTATGAGATATATCTCTTTGCCGAGGGTTGCATAAACTCCGCTCGAAGCGGGAGCCTCGTTGCCTATGGTAACAACCAAATCATCGGCCTCATCATAGCCCTTCATCTCAATTACATACCTGGGGGAACTAAAACCATAGTCGGCACCCTCCTCGGGTTCGACTATTCTCGAAGCATAGAGCGAGAAGGCCTGCTCGAGCATGGAGCCTATTGCCTCTGTTGAGGTGAGTGATGGGTCGACACCCTTAATGGTCCAAGAAACGACTGTTTCTTTCTCGCCGGTATCGGTATTCATCTCCTGCGAGAGGGTTGAAAGATAGGTTGAAACCGAATCCTTTCGGGTTATTGTAACCTCTTTTATCTTTTCGGGAGATACAAAAACTACCGAAATGTTATCCTCGGCGGGCACCTCGGATTCTTCGGGGGCTAAAAGCGGAACCAAAACCGCGCCACCGATTGCAATCAGAACCACCAAAAGCGCCGCAACAAGACTTATTACCATCTTTTGGTTTTGGCTCTTTGGTGCCTTTTCTTTTTTCTTTTCGGTTTTTATGGGAGAAGAGGTAAATATTGTTGACTCTTCTTCTAAAACCTCGGGAGTTTTTTCATCGCCGATGAAGCTCATCGTCTGCTCCTCCTGATCCAAACAAAGATGCCTGCCGACATAATAAGAATGGGGGTTAAAATTACGAAAACAATTCTCATAACCTTAACATCCTTTGCCGTCGGCTGAAGGAAGGACATCGTATCAACAACCTTCTGGGTGAAGGCAACGTCGGTGCTGTCGCGACCGCAGATATCGTTAACCGCAGCCATAAACAGCTCATCGTTTCCTATTTCGGCAAAGCTTAACAGATATTCATTAAGAAGCTGCGAGCTGGCACAAACCAAAACACCGCTCTTCTTTACGGTATCGTCTACATATAGGGTTTCGTTTGTATAGATGCAGATAGCAAAGGTGTCCTTTTTGCCCTCATCGCTGCCTATCTTATCGAGGGCAACCGAAGCGGCGGTATCATAGGTGTTCATAATAACCTCACAACCGCGGCTCTCTTTGCCATCATAGGCCTTTTTCATGGGAACGGCATCGGCAACAAAATATATGCTCTCGTTATTATTAACGGCATTTGTTCTGTCTGATTTGCTGTTAACAACCTCGATTATGGTCTCGCTGGATTCAAATCTATGGTTTTCATCGGTTTCAACCAAAACCTCGCCATCGGTAATCTGCGCGCCCCATTCGGCCAAGAACTCATAGAAATTCGGCAGGTCGGGGTTTGCGGCATCGCAGAAAACAAACAGTTCTTTGCCCTTTTCTCCGCCGTTATCAAGGAACTTCTCGATAACCTCTATCTCGGCGGCGGCAAAATCGTTTTTGGGCGCACCAATAACCAGGATATCGATATTTTCGGGTATCGAGGTTAAGGTTTTGCTATCGATATCAACAACATTATAAGCATTGAGCTCAACGGTTGAACGCAGAGTGGTAAAATCGAAGGAATCGGTTTTGCCCGTAAGCAGACCCATGGTTTTGGTATCTTCTCTGGTTACGTTATAAAGCGCACCTGTTAAAGCGGTTTCAACATTAGAGCTTATCGGGAAATAAAGAACCATACCATAGGTATATAAATAATCATAATTCTCCTCGGTAACAAAAAGGTCCTTAACCGTTAAAACTCGGCTCAAGGTTATTTCCTTTCCGTCCTTACCCGTAAAGGTAGAGTAAACGATTATATCGCCATATTTGAGGTCCTTTCGGCCGGTCTTTTCGATTGTTTTCTCAAAGCTTACTGCCGAACGGTCGATATATTTAACACTAATCTTATCGTTATATTTAGGATAATCATCGATTAGCTTTTGTGCCTGCTCAAAAAAGTCACCCGATTGGAAAACGGTTCCGTAGTTAGACATAGCCTCGTCGCTCATTGTCTGACTTGTGAAGCCCTTTTTATCGGCACAAACTATAATCTCAACATTTTTATCGATTTTTTTAATATGCTCAATGTTTTCGTCCGAAATGGTGTTTTCGCCGGTGGTTGTTAAATCGATATCGGTAGGATAATTCTCGGCAATCTTATCCGAGAAAATGATTGCGGCTACAATAGCGACTATAACCAATACCGCTAAGGTTATATTATAGGCACCGCGCTTAAGCAAAAATTCGTTTTTAATCTTTTCTGTTCTTTTCATCTGCGGCACCTCCCTTAAGCCCAACGTCTCTTATCGAGCATACGAACGGTTAAGAATATAAATAAAAATGCAATACCGCCAAAGAAAACGATATTAGAGAAATCGATTATTCCCTTATAGAAATCCTGATATCTTATATCAAAGGATATTTTTTCGGCTAGGTTGAGCAGCCACTGTGCGTTGGTTGTTGTAGCAACGAAGGAATAGATATTAACCAACAGCATAGCAACAACAATACCCATAACGGCCGAAACAACCTGACTCTCGGTAAGGGATGAGATAAACATACAAATAGCGATAAGCGCCGCACCATAAAGGAGAACTCCAAATAAGGCACCAAGATATATAAGCCAGTTAAGAGCATCTAATCTCGAGGTATAGATTACCTGGTATATAAGGGTTGGCGAAAAGGAAAGCGCAAACACCGCAAAGGCGGAGGCAAACTTTCCGAAAACGATTCCCCAAAGGCTAACCGGAGCGGTTATTAAAACCTGGTCGGTTTTTTGCTTGCGCTCCTCGCTAAACAGACGCATTGTTAAAACAGGGATAACTATTGCGGCCAAGGATAACTGCGCCAAAATGGTATATTCGTTTGCGGCATATCCGTTAGCAAACATGGAAACAAACGAAAAACCCTCAAAAAGCGCCATAGCGGCAATAACCAAATATCCGAGCGGAGATGTAAAATAAGCCTTGAATTCGCGTTTGAATATAGCAATCATTATTTTTTATCTCCTTTCACTTTTTTCTTGCCGAGGGCGGCAGAGCTATCAAAGGTTTCATCGGTAAGACGCAGGAATATCTGCTCAAGGGTGAGCGCACTGCTCGAAAGGCCCATAAGCGGCCAGTTGCGGTCGGCCAGGCGGGCGAAAAGCTCGCGGCGGATATCGGTATCCTCCGATACTATGCGGAAGGTAACGGCTCCGGCCGAAGCCTTGGTAAGCTTTTCTACCGATTCAACACCGGGGATTGCAAGCAGAAGCTTTTCAACCTCTTTTTCAGGACCCGCTATCGAGGCTACAACCGATTTATCCTGCGAGATGCTCTCGGTTAATTCCTCGGTTTTGCCATCGGCTACTATACGGCCCTTGTTTATAACAATTATTCTGCCGCAGGTTGCCTGAATCTCCGAGAGAATATGCGAGGATACAATTATGGTATGATTCTTGCTTAATCTCTCAATCAGGGTTCTGATTTCGATTATCTGCTTCGGGTCGAGACCAACGGTCGGCTCATCGAGAATTAAAACATCGGGGTTGCCAACCAGCGCCTGCGCGATACCAACGCGCTGACGATAACCCTTTGAAAGGGTTTTAATCAAACGGTCTTTAACGTTATCAATCTTAACAAGACGGCAAATCTCATCAATATGCGGACGCTTCGGAAGGGTTACCTTCTTTAAATCGAAAACGAAATAAAGATATTCCTTAACCGTCATATCAATATAAAGCGGGGGAATCTCGGGCAGGTAGCCAATACGACGCTTGGCCTGCGCGGGATTATCCATAATATCAAAGCCATCAATATTAACCTTACCTGCGGTTGCAGAAAGATAGCCTGTCAGGATGTTCATTATTGTTGATTTTCCGGCACCGTTGGGTCCAAGAAAGCCAATAACCTCGCCATCCTCAATCTTAAAGCTGACATCGCTTACCGCGAGATGGTTTCCATAGCGCTTTGAAAGCCCGGTAACTTCAATCATTTTTTTACCTCCAAACTATTCATCATAGCGATACTTTTAAATGTTATCAAACAAATTTACGATAATTGTAAACTCAATCTTAACAAATTATATTTATTATACATCTATATTGTATTTTACGCAAGATTTTATTGACTGAACGAACAAATTACTGTAAAATACCAAAGAGGTGATTTTTATGGCAGAAATTAAACCGTTCCGCGCATTGCGCTTTACAGATAAGGCGGGCGATATAGGCTCCCTTTGCTGTCCCCCTTATGATATAATCAGCGAGGCCGAGCGCGAAGCCTTTAAAGCAAAAAATCCGTATAACATTATCGGGCTTGAGCTCCCCGGAAAGCAAGCCGAGGACTATGCCGCCGCGGCCGAGCGCCAAAATTCTTGGATTGAAAACGAGATTTTATCGCAGGATGAGCGCGATACTATCTATATCTATGAGGAAGACTTTACCGCCTATGGTAAGCGCTACTCCTTTAGGGGAATTGTTTGCCGAGTAAAGCTCTATCATTTTAGCGAAAATGTTGTTTTGCCGCATGAGGAAACCCTAAACGGCGCTAAAGAAGACCGTTTCCGCCTTATGACCGCAACCGGCTCCAACTTCAGCCAGATTTATTCGCTATATCATGATGATGGCTCAACCGCAAAATCGGTAGCCGCAAACTCGGTCGGTGCTCTCGAAAAGGAGTTTACTGATGGTGATGGCGTTACCCATCGCCTTTGGACCATAACCGATGAAAAGGAAATAGCCGAAATCTGCGCCCAGTTTGCCGATAGAAAGCTCTACATAGCCGATGGACATCACCGCTACGAAACCGCCCTTCGCTACCGCGACAGTGTAGGCCATGCGGGCGCCAGCGATTATGTTATGATGTTCCTTATCAATATGGATAATAACGGACTCGTTGTTTTCCCAACACACCGCATAGTAAGTGGTCTTGAAAACTTTGATGCCGCCGCGATTCTCGAGGGTTGCCGCGAGGATTTTGAGGTTATGCCGACCGATAAGGGCGCCATCCAGGGCCTGCTTGATAAAAAATATGCCGAGGGTAAAAAGGCTTTCGGATTCTATGATGGCGAGAGCGCATATCTTTTAACCCTAAAGGATACCGCCGTTATGGAAAAGGTTTTGCCGAACGCATCGCGCGCCCTTCGCGAGCTTGATGTTTCGGTGCTTCATAGCTTGCTCCTTGAGCGAATCCTTAAAATCGATAAGGAGAATATGGCCAACCAGAAAAACCTAACCTATACCCGCAGCGCCGACGAGGCTTATGCCGCCGCCGAAGGCGAGGCAAATGCCTGCTTTATCCTTAACCCGACCCGCGTTGAGGAGATTGCCGCAGTTAGCCAGGCGGGCGAGAAAATGCCGCAAAAATCGACCTATTTTTACCCGAAACTCATAACCGGCCTTGTTATGAACAAGATACTCTAAAAAACAAAACCCCCGTCCGTTTGGATGGGGGTTTAATTTTAGCCTGTATCAACGGCGGGACGATGTGGGCATCGTCCCCTACAGTATCGAACTAAATTTATAAAACGTAGGGGAGGGGCTTGCTCCTCCCGCCAATCGCCGTTTTTACGGGGCGTCGAGGCGCCGCCCCCTACCATTTATTAAAGCAACCCCCATCCGTTTGGATGGGGGTTTGAATTTCTTTTGCGGGATTTTTTGCTTTTAGTCTAAAACAGTTATTGTAGCGCCTTGAATGCTCCAAGAATCTGTTGTTAAAGTTCCGGTAACCTTTACTGCGGTTCCGTTTCTGAGGTCGAGAATAACGGGAGTATCCTCCTTCAAATAGCAGTTCCAGCCACCCTCAAAATCAATCGGAACAAAACCGGACATACCATAGTTGCTTTCGATATCTGTAACTGTAGTTACAACCTCAATCTCATTTCCTGCATACTTGTTGTTGTATGCGTATTGGTTTTCTCTAATCATTGCAGGAATCTCGCCAACCTCAAAGGTTTCGGTTGTTCCGTCGCTAAAGGTCACCTTCGCATAGGTATCGGCCTTGCCGCCGGCGCCTTCGTTCGAGCCGCCACAGGCGCAAAGGCTAAATACCATACACAGTATTAAGATGCTTGCAAATAGTTTTTTCATAATATTACCTCTTTCTTAACGATTTTGAGATTTGTCGTCTCTTGGGATATTATAGGTCAATTTCACCCTATTGTCAATAGGTCAATATGCCATAATTATTTTAGAGGTGATAGTTATGAGCAGATTAAAAGAGTTGCGAAAAAGCCGCCATTTAACACAAGTGCAAATGCAAATGCTTACAGGAATTGACCAAAGCGATTATTCAAAAATTGAAAACGGAAAGCGATATTATACCTTCGAGCAATGCAAGCGAATCGCAATAGCGCTCAACACCAGCATGGATTATCTTGCCGGACTAACCGATGAAAAAAGCCCCTATCCGCGAAACAAATAATGTGCTTACGCCCCCTACCATTTATTAAAGCAACCCCCGTCCGTTTGGATGAGGGTTGTTGCTTTGCGGGAGGAGCAAGCCCCTCCCCTACGATTTTGAAAAATTTTTTATTGTAGGGGACGATGCCCACATCGTCCCGCGTTCTAAAAATTCGGGGCGTCGAGGCGCCGCCCCCTACATGGTATAAAAAGAAACCCCAACCTTTCGGTTGAGGTTTCTTTTTATGGTGACCCGGACGGGATTCGCTACGCCGCTGTCGCGCCTACACGCCCACGTCGGCGAAAACGATTATCAATCGTTTTCTTCCGCTTCGCTCCCTCCTGTTCGAATCCCTGCTTTCTTATTCATTATAAAAAGAAAACCCCAACCTTTCGGTTGAGGTTTCTTTTTATGGTGACCCGGACGGGATTCGAACCCGTGTTACCGCCGTGAAAGGGCGGTGTCTTAGGCCTCTTGACCACCGGGCCTGGTAGCGGCTATAGGACTTGAACCTACGACACTTCGGGTATGAACCGAATGCTCTAGCCAACTGAGCTAAGCCGCCATTTGTGGGACCGATTCATTATAATATATCATTTTTGGTTTGTCAACATATTTTTTTAAAGTTCTTGTTTTTCCCTTATGCTCGTTCTTGAATTGTTCATTTTTCTATGTTACAATTTTTATATAAAAACCATAAAGGAGCTATAAAAATGGAAGAATTTAGATATGATACCCAGCTTCTCATTGAAGGCGAAGGTCTTGATGAGGATGCTATAAACGATTATTTCCGCGAAAACTTTAAGGGCGATTGCCTTCTCGCCGTTGGCGATGAGGAGCTTATAAAAATCCATTTTCACACCAACGAGCCCTGGGATGTTCTAAAATATTGCCGCACCTTAGGCGAGATTTTTGATATCGTTGTTGAGGATATGGACCGCCAATCGCGCGGACTTAAGGGATAACCGAGGTAAAATAAATGCTCAAACGCTTTTTAAGTTATTATAAGCCGCATATTCGGATTTTTATTCTGGATATGCTCGCGAGCTTGCTTGTTGCGCTCTCGGGAATAGTTTATCCCGTTGTAACGCGCCGCATGCTCAATGATTTTATCCCCGGCGAAAAATATAACCTCATAATCATTTGGGGTGTTGCCCTGCTTTTTATCTATATCATCCGAATGCTGCTCAATTATTTTATCCAATATAAGGGCCACTTAATGGGTGTTAAAATGCAGGCGCAGATGCGAAAAGAGATGTTCTTGCATCTGCAGAAGCTCCCCTTTTCTTTCTATGATAACCACGAAACAGGTAAAATAATGTCGCGCATGACCAACGACCTTCAAAACGTTAGCGAGCTCGCACACCACGGCCCCGAAAACGTTATTATTTCCTCGATTTCGATTATCGTTTCTTTTTGCTATTTATGCACAATTAATGTTTGGCTAACCCTTATAATTTTTGCCTGCGTTCCGCTGCTCATTTTTATTTCCGTCGTTTTGCGAAAAAAGATGCGCGCCGCCTTTATGCGTAGCCGCGAGGCGATAGCAAAAATTAATGCCTCGCTTGAGAACAGCATATCGGGCATTCGCGTTACCAAGGCATTTACCAACTCGGATTGCGAGGAGAAAAAGTTCGATTCCGGCAACGAGGATTTTGTTTCTTCCCGCCGCGATGCTTATGACGCAATGGGAAAATTCCATTCGCTCACCGGCTTTGTTACCGATGTTTTTAATGTTGTTATACTTATAGCCGGCGGACTTTTCCTCTATAGCGGCAAAATCAACTTTGCCGATTATTCCGCCTTCTTTGTTTCGATTAATATGTTCCTCTCGCCCATTCGCCAGCTCATTATGTTTGTTGAGCAGTATCAAGAGGGTGTTACCGGGTTTACCCGTTTTCTCGAGATTATGGATACCGAGCCCGAGCGCGACTGCGAGGATGCCATAACCGATTTTGCGCCCAAAGGTCATATCGAGCTTCGCGATGTTACCTATGGTTACGGCGAGGAAAGCGATGTTTTATATGATGTTAACCTCGATATAAAGCAGGGCGAAACCTTTGCCCTCGTTGGCCCCTCGGGTGGCGGAAAAACAACCATTTGCCATCTTATTCCCCGCTTTTATCCCTTACTAAAGGGTGGCATTTTTATTGATGGAACCGATATTCGCAAGGTATCGGCCGAGGCGCTTCGCCGCAATATCGGCATAGTTCAACAGGATATTTACCTTTTTAATGCCTCTATGAGGGATAACATTCTTTATGGCCGTCCCGATGCGAGCGAGGAGGAGGTTTTTGCCGCCGCCAAGCGCGCAAATATCCACGATTACATAATGACCCTGCCTAATGGCTATGATACCCAAATAGGTGAGCGCGGAGTTCGCCTCTCGGGCGGACAAAAGCAACGCCTATCCATCGCCCGCGTGTTTTTAAAGGACCCCCCGATTCTTATTCTCGATGAGGCAACAAGCGCCCTCGATAACACAACCGAGATTTTGATTCAGGCATCGCTCGATGAGCTTTGCAAGGGCAGAACAACCCTCGTTGTTGCACACAGGCTTTCAACCGTTAAGAATGCCGACCGCATCGCCGTTATCTCGGAGGGACGGGTTACCGAGCGCGGAACCCATGACGAGCTACTGGCCCTCGACGGCACCTATAAAAAGCTCTATTCTCTCCAGTTTAGAGAAGACTAAAAAAGAACTTCAGGATTATTCCTGAAGTTCTTTTTTCTTTGCATATCCGCTGGGCGAAATCCCGCAGGCATTTTTAAAATAACGACTAAAGGTATATATCGATTCAAATCCAAAGGCTCCCGCCGTTTCGGTTACCGAATGGCCATCGGCTAAAAATTCCTTTATCGCAGAAAGGCGAAGGCTATTATAATATTTTGAAACGGGAACACCGTTTTCCTCGCGGAATTTTTTCTCGATATAAAATTTATTATAATGAAAATGTGCCGCAAGCTGGTCGAGGGTTATTTTTTCGGTTATGTTACTTTCGATAAACTGCTTTATCATCAAGGGTAGCGGCTCAACCTTTTTGGGCGACGCGGTTTCGCCAAAGGCCGAAAGCAAGACCCCTATCATTTTGGTCAGCTCGGCCTTACATTCGAGTTGCGAAGCGATATCGCGCTTTTTATAAAGGTCGATTATTCGGTAAAGGCTTTCCGCAAGGCCTCTGCCCGCCGCCGATATAACGGGGGGATGCTCGCCCTTTATAATATCCTTTGAGATAAGGGCGCGGTCCTCGGCCGATAAATCGGGGATATCCTTAAAGCAGATAAATCGCTTTTCGCTCTGCGCCGCCGAATAGCTCATATCAAAATGGATATGCGGTTGCGAAACTATGCTTGATAATGTTTCGATGCGGTGCTTTTTTCCCGGTCGGATAAAAATTATATCGCCCGCACGGCAGCTATAATCAACACCATCATAATAAAGCCGCATCTCGCCACTTTCGAGATATATTATTTCATAATCGAGTATTATTCGTTGCCCGATTTTATAGTTTGCGGGCAGGAGCGACCGCATTGCTCGCCTAACATAGGGCGATATTAAATTAATATCCATAAGCATCACACCAAAAAATGTTAAATTATTTGCAAATTTGTGATATTCATTTTAACACAGATTTTCAGTATAGTAAAGACAAATATTAAAGGAGGCTTTTACTATGTTCCAAGACCTTTCAAAGATAAAAAATGTAAAATCCCGCTCGATATCGCCCGAAAACTTTACAGGCGAAAAGGGCAAAGGCGGAATGGCCGAGGAGGGCGCTAACGCGCTATATGCTCGCGAGCTTGGTATTGGCTGGAAAATTTCTCCCTGCGTTCATATAAAGCCGGGCGAAACCTTTACCCTCGCCGATATCCATGGTCAGGGTCGCATTCGCCACATTTGGGCAACCGATAACTCAAGCCGCAACCGCAAGCTTATTCTCCGCGCCTACTGGG
Organism: Oscillospiraceae bacterium; assembly: GCA_015065875.1. Lineage (GTDB taxonomy): Bacteria > Bacillota > Clostridia > Oscillospirales > Acutalibacteraceae > SIG589. The sequence goes on along the minus strand of SVPK01000008.1, from coordinate 19,901 downwards.
ACGGAGCCGAAAAGCCTTCGATTGAGGCACCTATGTGTGACTTTTTTGCATCGGCCGATTATCAAAGCTATTCCGAGCTTTCGAGCGCCGCAGTTTGCATAGGCCCCAAGCGCGGCTTTAACTGCTACTGGGATATGCCCTTCTACAAAGAGGCCAAGTTTACTGTTGAAAACATCTATAACGAAACCATCGTTCTTTATTATCAAATAGATTACACCCTCGAAGACCTTGAGCCCGGAATGGGATATTTCCATGCCCAGTTCCGCCGCGTTAATCCCCTGCCCTATAAATCGGTTTATACCATTCTCGATAACATAGAGGGTAAGGGCCACTATGTTGGAACCTATATGTTCTGGGGCGTTAACAACACCGGTTGGTGGGGTGAAGGCGAGATTAAGTTCTATATGGATGGCGATACCGAGTTCCCAACCATCTGCGGCACCGGAACCGAGGACTATTTCTGCGGTTCTTGGAACTTCGATATCGGCGGAAAATATCAGGAATTTACCAATATGTATTGCGGTGTTCCCAAGATTATCCGTCCCAACGGACTTTATACCTCGCAGCAGCGCTTCTCGATGTATCGTTGGCACCTTTGCGACCCGATATACTTCGATAGCGACCTAAAGGTTACTATTCAGGCACTCGGTTGGCGCGACCAGAGCAGATATCTCCCGCTTCAGGATGATATTTCCTCGGTTGCCTTCTGGTATCAGGATAAGCCCTGCGAGACCTTCCCTGAGTTCCCGGATGCAGATATGCTCGAAATAATATAAGAGGTATGATATGAAAAAACCTAAAATTTTAGTTGTTGGCAGTCTTGTTATGGACCTTATCGTTCAAACCTCGCGTTTCCCCAACAGGGGCGAAACGGTTATAGGCGGCACCTTCTCTACCGCACCCGGCGGAAAGGGCGCAAATCAGGCCGTTCAAGCCGCCCGCCTCGGCGCCGAGGTTTCGTTCCTCGGTAGGGTTGGTTGCGACGATTTTGGTCGCGCACTTATAAAAAGTGCGAAGGAGAGCGGGGTTGATACCTCGCACATAATCCCAACCGAAGGTGTTTCCTCGGCGGTTGGCAATGTTCAGATAGAACTATCCGACCGGGGAACCGAAAACCGAATAATTGTTGTTCCCGGGGCTAACTTTTCGCTAACCCCCGCCGATGCCGAATACCTAAAGGATTCTATCGGCGATTTCGATTTGGTAATACTGCAGCATGAAATCCCAACCGAGGTTAATATTGCGGTAGCAAAAATGGCCAAGGCTTCGGGAGTTCCCGTTATGCTCAACCCCGCGCCCTCGGCCGAGGTTCCAAAAGAGCTTCTCGCCTGCCTCACATATATTGCTCCTAATGAGCATGAGGCCGCCGATATCTGCGGCATTATCCCCGCAGGAGATGATGGCATAAAAGCCGCCGCCAAGGCCTTTGCCGCACTCGGGGTTGAAAACGTTCTCATAACCCTCGGAAAAGAGGGTTGCGCCTATACCGATGGTAGCGAGGTTGTTCGCAGCGGCTCGATTGATTGCGGTAAGGTTATAGACCCAACCGCCGCAGGCGACAGCTTCATAGGCGCCTTCTGCACTGCCTCTGCCGCAGGCATCGATATTCCCGATGCGCTCCGTTTTGCCAACTGCGTTGCGGGAATAACCGTTACAGGCCTCGGCGCACAGAGCAGCCTGCCCTATCTTGCGGATGTTTTAAGCCTTATGGAAAATAAAGGCTTTGATACCTCGCTTTATGAATGCCTGAAAGGATGATTTTTTATGAATAATCTCGATAGCTTTTGCCAAATAAGCAAAGAGGAATTTAATAAGTTCGTTGACAATATTGATAAGGAGAGCCTCCGCGCGGCGGCCAAGCTTATTCTTGATTCAAAGGCAAAGGGTGGCCGACTTCATATAACGGGTATCGGCAAACCCTCACACGTTTCTAATTATATTGCATCGCTCATTTCCTCAACAGGAACCCCAACCTATTATCTGCACGGAACCGAAGCCGTTCACGGCTCATGCGGTCAGCTCTGCCCCGGGGATGTTGTTATCTGCATTTCCAACAGTGGCGAAACGCAGGAGCTTAAGGCAACCGCCGCCGCTATACGCAACAACGGTTGCAGTCTTATCGCGGTTACCGGTAAGGCCGATTCCTGGCTCGGAAACTTCTGCGAGGTTTGCCTTTTTGCAGGAGTTGAGCGCGAAGGCGGAGTTCTCAACCGCGCTCCCCGCGCTTCGATTTTAGCCGAAACCTTTGTTTTGCAGTGTCTTTCGGTTTTGCTTCAGGAAGAATCGAACCTCACACCGCAGGAATATGTTAAGCGTCATCCCGGCGGCGCACTCGGCGCCCTTCGCGAAAACGAAAAATAAACATAAAAAGACCTCTTGCAATGCAAGAGGTCTTTTTTATTTTACTTTATCGATATTAACCCAGAAGCAAACTCCGCTTTCGGTATTATAAACGCCGCAATCCTTTCCATGCATTCGGCAGATTGCGCTAACAATCGAAAGGCCGAGACCAAAGCGGCTCTCCTCCCGCTTATGCGATTCCTCGCCGCGGAAAAAGCTTTGCCATATTTGGGGCATTTTTTCCTCGTCTATATGACTGCCGCTATTATGAATTTCGAGGGTGTATTCCTCGCCATCCAAAATTTTAACTTCAACACATCCGCCCTCGGGGGTATGGCTTTTTGCGTTTTCGAGCAAGCTTTTTATAACCTGCTCAATTTGGAGCGGGTCAGCAAAGGCGATATATTCGCCTTCGGGTAATATAAGCTCGATTTTAGCATCGTTAAATATCTTTTTTGCCATCTCGCGCGCCAAGGAGGAGAGCGAGAAGCTTTCGATTTTTAGCGGAACCTGACCCGATTCATATTTTGAAAGCTCAAGCAAGCTCAAAACAAGCTTGTTCATTCGGTTGCTCTCATCGATTATTGTATCGCAATATTTTTCGCGGGCTTCGGGGTTAATATCAAGCTTAAGCCCCTCGGCATAACCGCTTATTATCGATATCGGGGTTTTAAGCTCATGCGATACATTTGCAACAAAGCCCCTTCGCATCGAATCAAGGCTTCGCTCAAGCTCAATCTCGTTTCGCAGTTGGGCATTGCTTTTTTGAAGGTCTATAAGTGTTGCACTTAATTTTTCAGAAAGCTCATTAACCGCGCCGCCAAGCTGACCTATCTCATCGCTCGAATCAACATTTACCTTTTTATCGAAGGATAGATTGGCCATCGAGCGGGTTATTTCGCTCATCTCGCTTATCGGGCGAGAAATCCTGCGGGCTGAAAAATATGTCCAAACAAGCGCCGCCGCAAGGCAGAAAAGCGCAATTATTCCAATAAAGCGCTCGGCAATATCGGCGCTATTTTCAAGCAATCCCGTTTGAACGCGAAGCTCGGCATATACACCGCCGCCCATATCCGAGCGGTATATTAAATATTCGGTATGAGTATGACGGTCGAGAGCGGTTTCAAAAACGCTTCCATCGGCCTCGGTTTCAGATTCTAAAACCTCAAGCTTTTTATGGTTCATCATAAGCCCGGGGTTATCCTTATAATGAAAATCTATTATTTGGCTTCCATATGAGGTAAAAAGCACCTCGCCTCGCTCATTAAATATCTCAACCTCGAAATTATAACGGTCGCTTATGCCCGAAAGATGGGCGGCAACCTCGCTACGGTTTTCAAGGTTGAGCGCCGCTATCTCATGGGCCTGCTCGCGAAGGAGCTTTTTTTCGCTCGACTTAAAAAAGCCCGGCAAAAACCAACGGTTACAGCAGGTTAGAATTATAACGAAGGCCGCAAAAATGGCGGCAATTCTTATGAATATCCGAACCCAAAGCTTTCCCTTCAATCCCTACACCTCAAATTTATACCCCAGTCCATAGACTGTTTTTATATGCATATTTCCATAATCGCCGAGCTTTAAGCGCAATCTGGCAACATGGGAATCAACGGTTCGCGGGTCGCCCTCGAAATCATAGCCCCAAACGGCGGCTAAAATCTGGTCGCGAGAGAAAACCCTGCCCTTGTTTTCAAAAAGATGATTCAAAATCTCAAACTCCTTAACGGTAAGCTCAAGTTCTTTTCCATCAAGATAAGCAACAAAGGCTTCTCGCTCGATGCGAAGTCCACGGTCGCCATCCTGCTCGCGGGTTTTAGAACGGCGAATAAGCGCCTCAACCCGTTTTACCAAAACCGCGGGAGAAAACGGCTTGGTTACATATTCATCGGCGCCCGCCTCAAAGCCCATAAGCTGGTCAAACTCCTCGGCACGCGCGGTTAGCAATATTATCGGAACCGATGATTGCTTTCTTATCTCGCGGCAAACCTCCCACCCGTTTAACTCGGGCATCATTATATCGAGGATAACGGCGGCTGCATCGCGGTTTTCCGAAAAAGCCGCGAGCGCCTCGGCCCCATCGGATGCCAAAACAGGTTTATATCCTGCCGCCGATAAAAAATCGCCAACCAACGAGGTTATTCGCGACTCATCATCGGCAACTATTATTTTTTCTCCGAGTTCCATCGCCATTCTCCTTTGTTTTTTATATTATAATAAATCTTTTTTTAGGGTTTGTAAACCCAAATTATCTCATTCCGGGGCCGCCCATTCCATCGGGCCGACCCATTCCGCCATAGCCTCCCATCCCGCCGGGACCTCCGCCCATACCGCCCGATGAGCCATATAAAAGCGAGGTCATTTCAATCGAGCCTACCTCGGCTCCATCGATATAAAAGGTATAGGTTTCGCCCTCTTTTATTCCGGGCGCGGAAACCACAATACTGGAATAGGATTTTTGCGGGGTAAAGCTTACTACCGTTTTTCCTGCCGAATCCTTAACCTCAAGAGGCAACCCTCCAGAAACGGTGGAAGATATACCTATTATTATAGCCCCTTGATTTTCGGCCGAGGAAAAGCCTTGCGCCATTCCCGAAGCGCCCGTTGCAACAAAGGTTCCGCCCGAAACCGAGGCACTTGCAGCATAATCGAGCGCACCGTTTCCGCTATTTTGCGGACCGCTTACATAGGTTTCGCCGCCCTTTACGGTTATATTACCGTTTGAATCAACGCCATCGCCCGTTGCATTAACAAGCAGTCGTCCGCCCGATATAAGAATCGAGCCGCTTTCGCCCGAAAACTGACCCTCGCCCGGTCGACCTCCCATAGCCGAGGAATCGTTTCCGCCTGCCGCATTGAGTCCGTCATCCGATGCGGTTAGTGATATATCGCCACCGGAGATGTCGATATTGGTTGCCTCAAGGCCTTCATAGCTTTTAAGAATATTAATTTTTCCGCCCGATATTTTAAGGGCGGTATCGGCATGCATACCGTCATCGCCCGACGATATAGTAATACTGCCGCCGTTTATGGTTATATTTTGGTTTGAATGAACCGAATCATCGGCGGTATCGAGCGATATCTCGCCGCCCGAAATTAAAACCTCAAGCGAGGATTTAATTCCCTTGGCCGATTCGGTATTAACCTTTTCTTCCGATTGCTGCTCCATACTCGGATGACCACCCTGCGGGCGCATCCATTCTTCATTAAACTCGCCCGATTCGGTTTGGGAGGAGTTTTCGCTTCCATCGGCGGTTATTATATCGATTGACCCGCCCTTTATTATCGAGGCGGTTTCAGACTGAATGCCATCGTTGCCCGCGATTATCGAAAGGTTACCATCGGCAATATAGGTAAAGCCTTTGGCGGAATCCTCGGTATTGGTTGAGCGAATACCATCGCTCCCCGCCTCGATATTGATTTCTGTCGCCGTTATTTTAACGCAATCCTTACCCTCGATGCCAACCCCTTTTGAGGTAATCTCCAGCTTTCCGCCCGCGATAACGAGGTCATCCTTTGATACTATCGCGTGTTTTTGGTTACCAAAGACCCGAAGGGCGCCCGCGCCGTTTATACTAAAATCTGCGCGACTGAAAACAGCGCCATCAACCGACTCATCGGCCGCGAAGGTATAGCTCTCGCCATCCGAAAGGATATTTTCGGTTCCGTCGGAGAGGGTTAAAAAGACCTTATCGGCATCCTTTATATATAAAGCGGGGCCGTTTTTATTCTCGATTTTTGCGCCGCAAAGAACGAGCGATACCTTCTGCTCGGCGGCATCAACCTCGATATAGCCTGCGGTTTCGCCCGAGATTTTATAGGTTCCCGCCGCCGTAATAAGCAAACGGTTATCGCGCCATTCGGCGCCCGAACCCGAAATCGAGGCGCCACTGCTCGACAGAGTTATCTGCGAGGATACTCCTTCGAGCGAGGTTGATATATCATTTTTGGTGAACTCGAGGTCCATTTTATCGATTGCGGCCGAAAGCGCGCCACTCTCGCCGCTATCGGTTTGCGAAGCGGCTTCGGTTTCGCCTTTTTTGCCGCATGAGCAAAGAAGGAGCACTACGAGTATTATGGGTATGATTCTTTTTATCATAAGGTTTCACTTCCTTCGGCCGATTCGCAAATCATAACCTCAAGATTTCCGTTTCGGCAACGGATATCATCTATAAACTCGCGAATGAGCGCCCTATCCTTAATCGAAATACGATATTTAAGCTTATAAAGGCTTCCCATATTGCAGGTTTTAACCGATATGAGCTTATAGCTATTGGTATATTTTTTGAAAACCTCATCAAAGGCACCCGAAAAATTCAAGGTTTCGGGAACGGTTATTCGCATCTCAAGCAGCGCACCAACGGGAACGGCCGAAAAGGCGAAAAGCACCAAGGCTAAAAACAAAGTAAAGAGCAGGGCTATAGCAATATATCCCGCCGCACAGGCAAGACCTGCGGTCATTGAAAGGAATATAGCCGCAATATCGCGCGCCCTTCCCGGAACGGAACGAAAACGAACAAGCGAAAAAGCGCCCATAACGGCAACGCCTGTTCCAACATTACCGTTTACCATGGTTATAACCGTTTGAACTATAACGGGCAAAACTATAAGGGTTAGCGAAAAGCCACGGCTTACATCGGTTTTATATGATGCCGCAAGAGCTACGATTATTCCGCAGAGGAGCGCCGCCAAAAGGCAATAGCAATAGGTTGCGGGGGTAAAGCCGCCCGCTATTATCGATTCAAATAACTTGTTCATAATTTTTCTCCTTTATATGGAAAGTTTAATTTTTTATATGCCGTTCCGTATTTTGAAAAGGGGGCCGAAAAAATCTCGCATTTGGAGAGCGCCGCCGAAAGCCACATAGGAACCGCCCCCGCGGTTTTAATTTCGAGTATCAGCTCGGTATCGGGAATGATTTCTTCTCCCTCTCCGCCAAAGCCTTCGGGATTCGGCAAAAAGCGCAACTCGCTATCAAAGGTTAGGCGAACATCGCCATCATCGGCCGCAAAATATGCCTCGCGGTCGCAGGAAATCTGCATTTTCGGCGAAAGCGAACCATAAACCCTCATAGCATAATCTATCTCGTTCATAATCTGCCCTTTTTGGGGCGGCGGGCCGCCCGCTATGTAATTATAGGCGCTATCAAGCGGCAAAAGTATTCGCCTTTTATAAACGATTCCCTTATACTTTTTCTTGATTTCAAAAAATACATTATCGTTTCCCTCGGGCAGGCCATAGCTGCGAAGCCGCAGTTTTTCTTTATATGCGCCCGCAGTTATCGATTCGCGAATGAGTCTATAATCTGCAGTATCAAGATAAATGCTATGTAGGCGACTTTTGCCATGGCTATCGGGGATAAGATGCCCCTCCGTTTCGCGAAGCAGGGCTTCCCTCTGCGCCTCGCTTATACGGTATTTTTTCTCATATCGTTTAAAAATATAGACGTTTTGCAACAACTTCCCTCCCTGCAAAAGCTTTCACATTAACATTTTAATTTTCAAATTTAAAACAAAACTTAACAATTTGTTAACAAAATAAACCCCCGAGATTTCTCGGGGGTAATTTTTTATAATGCGTATTTTTCTTTATATTCCTCAAAGCAGGCTTTAAAATACTCATCGGAACTTTTATAGTTTTTAAGATATTCATGGGTATCGAAGGAATCATGCTCCGCTTCGATTATCGCTACCGCTATATTCGAGCAATGGTCGGATACGCGCTCATAATTGGTTATAAGGTCGCCCAAAACAAAGCCGAGCTCAATGGTGCAGTTACCTTGACGCAGACGTTCGATATGGTTTTTCTTGGTTTTGGAAATAAGCTTATCGATAACCTGCTCAAGCGGCTCAACCTTGGCGGCAAGCGCCAAATCATTATTGCAGAAGGCTTCGGTTGTTATATCAACAATCTCAAAAAGCGCATCATGCAAAATCGAAAGCTCGCGTTGTGCTTCTTCGGAGAATATGATTTTTTTATCATTTATCTCGCGGCCAACCTTTATTAAATTACAGGCATGGTCGCCCAAACGCTCAAAATCGTTTATGGTATGGAGAATTTTTGCAACCTGATGCGAATCGCCAACCGAAATGGATTCACGCGAAATCTTTACCATATAGGTTCCGATTCGGTCTTCATAGATATCGATTCGGTCTTCAAGGTCGGTAACCTTTTGAGCATCGGCCTCGTTAAAGCTCTTAAGAAGCCCCGCCGAAACCTTAAATGCTTCTCCTGCAGTTCTACACATATCAACCGTTCCATCAAAGGCAGATGCGATTGCCAGCGAGGGCATGGTTATAAGTCGGTCATCGAACTTAATATCATCGCCCTTTTCTTCCTCGCCCTTTATTATGCGGTAAGCAAGCTTAACGAGCTGCTTGGCAAAGGGTAGCAGAAGCAGAGTTGTTGCAACATTAAATATGCTATGGATGATTGCAATCATAAAGGGAGATATCGGCATTTCGGCAAATGTGAAACCGATAAAGGTATCTATAAGCAGATACGGAATGAGGCAGACAAGAGTTCCTATAATATTAAACGAAAGATGGATAACCGAAACTCGCTTTGCGTTTCGACCAACACCTATACTGGAAATAACAGCGGTAACACAGGTTCCGATATTTTGACCCATTATAATCGGAATTGCCATATTATAGGTTATGCCACCGGTTAGAGCCAACGCCTGCAGAATACCGACCGATGCGGCAGAGGACTGGATAATACCCGTAAATGCAGCACCAATCAAAACGCAAACGAATGGGTTTTTAAAGGCGGTAAGCAACGATACAAACTGCGGAGTATCTGCCAACGGCTTCATAGCATCGCCCATAAGGGTCATACCTGTCATAAGTATTGCAAAGCCTATCATTATATTGCCGAGGCTTTTTTTGCGGTCGCTCTTTGCGATACTGCCGAGCAGTATTCCGACCAAGGCAAAAATCATCGAAAAATTAACAGGCTTTAAAAGATTTAAAAAGAAATTGTCGCTTCCGATACCTGCAAGGCTCAAAATCCAAGCAGTAAAGGTTGTTCCTATGTTGGAACCCATTATAACTCCAACAGTTTGTCCCAGTTCCATGAGACCCGAATTTACAAGACCAACCAACATAACGGTAAGCGCAGAAGACGACTGAATCGCAATGGTAATACCCGCTCCAAGAGCAAGTCCCGAAAAGCGGTTACCCGTCATCTTGCGGAGGGTTGACTCGAGCTTTCCGCCCGCAACCTTCTCAAGTCCCGAAGACATAACATTCATTCCGTATAGGAAAAAGGCCAGTCCTCCAAAGAGTGTAAATACCGAAAAAATACTCATAATAATCTCCATCTTTCGATAACTTTATTAATTGGCGCGAATTGCACCAAATATACTATATCACACAGATTTTCAAATGTAAATATTTCGGAAAAATTTTGTCGTTTGTTGCATATTTTATTAAGCTGTGGTATTATTTTTATGAAAAATGGGGGTGAGAGAATGGTTACCAATAAGCAGCTTCGGCTTTGCTCGCTTTTTGAGGGTTTTTCGGATGATGAATGTGCTATCGCGCTCGAAAAGCTAAAGGCGCGACCCGCTATTTATAAAAAGGGCGAGCTTTTGCGCTCGGCGGGCGATTCTCTTCCCAGCTTTGGTCTTATGCTTTCCGGAACGGTTCAGGTTTATATGGATGATATTAACGGCGACCGCATAATAATGGCAACGGTCGAAGGTGGCGGAACCTTCGGCGAATCGCTATGCTTCCTCGGCGTTCGGGAGATTCCTGTTTCGGTTTTTGCCGATACCGATTGCGAGGTTTTGTGGCTCTCCTGCGAGGGCTTTGACAGACTCGCCTGTGATGACCATATCGGCCATCTTTTATACCACCGCTTTGTTGCTATGCTAGCGCGTCGAACCCTCGATATGAACGACCGTATCCAGGTTCTCTCAAAGCTTTCCCTGCGCGAAAAGTTATTAACCCTTTTCTCCCAATACGTTAGCAAAAGCGGCGCCCGAACCTTTTCGCTTCCGCTAAACCGCGAGCAGCTTGCCGCCTATCTCGGGGTTAATCGCAGCGCGCTATCGAGAGAGCTTTGTCGCTTGCGGGATGAGGGAATCATTGAATTTTATAAAAATACCTTTAAAATACTTTAATTCCGTTGCCGTTGCAACGGAATTTTGCTTTTATATGATATATAATACATAACACAGAAAAGAGGTTTTACTTATGAAAAAATTATTAGCACTTTTATTATCCCTGCTGCTTCTTGCAACTTTAATGGTTGGTTGCAAAGAGGAAACCCCCTCTTCCCCCACAGGAAGCAGCATCCCCAGCGAGGACCCCATCGATGTCCGCATCGCCGGTCTTAAGGGACCTACCACCATGGGTCTTGTTAAGGTTCGCGAGGCCGCCGAAAAGGGAACCGCGAGAAACAATTATAAATTCACCGTTGCAGGAACCGCCGATGAGATAACCCCCCTGCTTTTAAAGGGTGAGCTTGATTTGGCCGCCGTTCCCGCCAATTTGGCTTCGGTTCTTTATAATAGATCCGAAGGCGAAATCGTTACCCTCGCCATCAACACCTTGGGAGTTGTTTATATCGTTGAAAAGGGCAATACCGTTGCCGACCTTTCCGACCTTAAGAGCAAAACCATTTATGCAACCGGTCAGGGCTCTACCCCCGAATATGCGCTTCGCTATATCCTAACCCAAAACGGTATCGACCCCGATAAGGATGTTACCATCGAGTTTAAGAGCCAGCCCGACGAGGTTGTTGCTCTGCTTAAAAAGGGCGGAAACGGAATTGCAATGCTTCCCCAGCCCTATGTTACCGTTGCGAGCAACAATGTTGAGGGTCTTGAGATAAAAATCGACCTTAATAAAGAATGGGAAAAGCTTGATACCGATAGCATGTTCTTAACCGGTGTTTTGGTTGGACGTCGTGAGTTTGTTGAGGCTCATCCCGATGCAATAGCAGAATTTTTAGATGAATATAAGGCGTCTACCGAATATGTTAACGCAAACCCCGAAGAGGCCGCAGTTCTCGTTGAACAGGCCGGAATAGTTAAGGCCGCCATAGCCCAAAAGGCTATCCCCTTCTGCAACATTACCTATATCGACGGAGATAAAATGCAGACCGCACTATCGGGCTACTTAAAGGTTCTCTATGACCTTAATCCCAAGGCGGTTGGCGGAAAGCTTCCGGCCGATGATTTCTATTATGAAAAATAGGCGACTTTTAGCGAAAGTCGTATCGGTGGCGGTCGCCCTCCTTTTATGGCAGGTGGCCGCCATTTGGGTCGATATGCGATATCTTTTAGCGGCACCCAGCGATGTTTTATCGGTGCTTTCGCGCCTTTTATCCTCCGGCGAAACAGTAAAAATCCTTTGGACCAGTTTTTCGGGCATTACACTTGGATTTTTATATGGCCTTATCGCGGGGGTAGTTTTAGGCATCCTGGCAGGAAGATTTTCGGCGGTCGAGATTTTCCTTTGGCCCTATATGATAACCATTAAATCGGTCCCCGTTGCATCCTTTATTGTGCTTGCACTGATTTGGATAAAAACAACGGTGCTTTCAACCTTTATAGCCTTCCTTATTGTTCTGCCCATTATTTATAACAATATTTTGGGCGGCATTCAGGGCGCCGACCGAAAAATGACCGAGATGGCCAACGCATTTTCTCTTTCTTTGCCGCGGAAGCTTTTATATGTTTGGACCCCCGCAGTAAAGCCCTTTTTGTTATCAGCGGTTCATTCGGCGATTGGTCTTGCCTTTAAATCGGGTGTTGCGGCCGAGGTTATTGCGCTTAAAAGCGGAACGGTCGGCGACATGCTCCACGATGCCCGACTCTACCTTGAAACGGCCGACCTCTTTGCTTGGACAATCCTTATCGTTGTTCTCTCGGCAGTTTTCGAGCGAATTTTCTCGGGTATTCTGCGCGCATCCTTTGCGGGATTGGAGAAGCTATGATGATAGAGTTTAAAAATATTTTTAAATCCTTTGATGATAAAACGGTTTTAGAGAATTTCAGTCTTAAAATAGCGCCCGGCGAGCGAGTCTGCATTATGGGACCCTCGGGCGGCGGAAAAACAACCCTAGGAAACCTCCTACTCGGAACGATTTCGCCCGACTTTGGCGAGGTTATCTGCGATTCGGGAGCGATTAGCCCCGTTTTTCAAGAGGACCGTTTATGCGAGGATTTTTCGGCGCTTTCAAACCTTCGGATGGTCCTTCCCGACCGAAATGCGCAAAAGGCGCGCGATATTCTTTTGCGCCTTTTAAACCCCGAGGATATAAACAAACCCGTTAAAACCTTTTCGGGCGGAATGAAAAGGCGGGTTGCCATCGGCAGAGCGCTATGCTATGATAAGCCGATACTTCTGCTCGATGAACCCTTTTCGGGACTCGACAGCTACACTAAACAATCGGTTGCCGATGTTATAAACGAGTATTCAAAGGATAAAACGGTTATAATTATAAGCCATGATAAAAAAGAGGCCGAAATGCTTGGCGCAAAAATAATCGAACTAAAATAAACTGACACGGTGTATTTACTCTATACACCGTGTCTTTTTTTGTAATAATTAAGCCCCCGCTCTCATAAGGTTAATTAAAGGCTTTATAGGAGTTGAGAATATGAATGTCCATACAGGCGAGCGGGCGCAGCTGCTTGGAAACTATATTGTTAAAACAGGGGCAACGGTTCGCGCCACAGCAGCGAGATTCAACATTAGCAAATCAACGGTTCATAAGGACGTTACATCAAAGCTTCCGAGGGAATGTCCCGGGCTTTACATAGAGGTTAAAAAGGTTTTAGAACAAAACAAAAGCGAACGCCACATCCGCGGAGGGATGGCAACTCGAAAGAAGTATAAGGGGATATGATTGACAAACCATATAATATAGTGGTAAAATATTTTGGTCGTAAGCGACTAAATAAAAAATCCCGCCTACGATAGGGCGGGGTTTATCTTTTTTGGGGAAAATATGTGGAATTTTAAATTTTTCTTTCAGAGTTCTCTGCTCGGCGCAGGTCTCGCGATGGATGCCTTTTCGGTTTCCCTCGTTCGCGGACTCTGCGAGCCTAAAATGAAAAAAAGGCGCCTTTGCCTTATTGTTGGCATTTTTGCTTTTTTCCAGTTTTTTATGCCAATGGTTGGTTGGGTTTGCGTTCATACCCTGGCGAGTCAATTTGCCGCTTTTCAAAAGTTTATACCCTATATCGCGTTGGCGCTTTTGCTCTTTATCGGCGGCAATATGCTTCTTGAAGGCATAAAAGCCCCAAAAGAGGAGGCCTTATGCCCGCTTAAGCCCGTTTCCTTCGGAGCGCTTATCTTGCAGGGCATCGCAACCTCTATTGATGCGCTATCGGTTGGATTTACCATCGCCGATTATACCCTTCTTTCGGCCCTTGTTTGTTGCCTTATTATCGCGGCAGTTACATTTATTATCTGCGCGGCGGGAGTTCTTCTCGGTCGCCGTTTCGGAACCCGACTTGCGGGTAAAGCCGGTATCTTGGGCGGAGTTATTCTCATCGGAATCGGACTTGAGATTTTTATAACAGGTGTGTTTTTCTAAACAAAAGAACCCTTTCGGAAAACCGAAAGGGTTCTTTTTTAATCCAACATAAGATTTAGATAAACAAGATTTTTAAATCCGATGCCGCAGGCATAGGGAATGCCGCCCTCATCGCTTGGGAACAAAACGGTTGCATCCTCGCCGCCAAACACCTTGATGCCTGCCGCTACGATAGCGGGCAAAGCCTCTCTGCTTGCAGTTGTTTCCTTTATAACTGTTTTAATTCCGTCGCGAATAAATAAAACTATGCCTTCCTCGTTCTCTGTGCGATAGCGATAAACTCGGCCGCCAAAGAAGATTTCATGCGATAGGGCATATTCAATCGATTCTTTATCCCATATAACGGCGTTTTTGCCCTCAAGCCCCTTATTGCGGAGCTCTAAATATTCCTCCTCGGAGATATCAAAAAACTCGGCCGCTTTCTCGCCGGGAGCAAAAACCTCCTCGCGATAATAAGAACAGGGCGAAAAGCCTACCTTTTCATAAAAGGCAAAAAGCTCTTTGTTTTCGGGCTTTAGTAATACAAGCGCGCCGCGCTCCTTTGCCTTATCTATCGCAAAGCGGAGCAGCTCCTTGCCAACACCCATTCCGCGCTCGGCGGGGTCAACGCAAACGCCATATATATAATAGCAGAGCTTGCCTTCGGCAGAGCAGGGCAATAAAAATGTAAGCCCGATAATTTTTCCGTCCTTTTCGGCAACAATGGCATTTTCGGGCACAAAATGATGCTCGAAAAACATATTAACAAACCCCAGCGTATCATCAAAACAATTAAGAAAAAGTTGTTTGAGTTTAAGTTCGTCCCGCGCCACCGCAGAACGCATGGTAACCGACATTTTATCCCCTCCTCTTTTTATATATCTTATCATATAAAAAAGTTTTTTACAATATTACCTTTTTAATTGACAAATAAAATCGATAGTATTATAATAACCACATAAATTGCAGAGTAGACAGGCGAGCGTAAAGTGCTTTTTGGACGGGGAGTTGCCAAAAAGACGAAGGGTTTTCCGCGGTTCGCTTGGTCGCATCCCGCTGCCGAATAGGAACTTCCTATCTTCGGATTATGACGGGGAATAGGAGGTTATTTTTTATGTCAAAAACTCAAAAACAATTAAAACTCATCTGCCTATCGGCCATGATGGCGGCAATTTTCGTCGTCCTCGATTATTTTTCGGATTCGGTTAGCCTTCCGCTCGGAAACCATAAGCTCTCGTTTAATGGTCTTCCCATACTTATAGTTTCGGTTCTTGGCGGACCTCTTTGGGGCGCCGCAACCGGCTTTGTTGGTTGCTTTATAAGCCAGCTTCGTTGGGGACTCGAAGCAATGACTGCTCTTTGGATTTTGCCCGAGGTTGTGCGCGGCCTCTTGATGGGCCTTATTTTTATCGCCCTTAAGAGGAGCTTAAAGCCTTGGAGCCTCGGAATCGGTGTTGTTGCGAGTTCGATTACCGTTACCCTTTTAAACACCCTCGCGCTAATAGTTAACTACTATGTTCACGGGGTTGGAAAAGGTGTTTATGTTTTGCTTGCCGTTGAGCTTCCAACCCGACTCCTTCTCGGAATAGCTACCGCAGTTTTAATGACTGCAGCACTCTCGCTCATAACTCCCCCGCTCAAAAAAGCGACGAAATTATATAACAGATAAAAGAAAAAGGCTTCTCGAATGAGAAGCCTTTTATTTTTATGCTATTAGCAAATGCCTTGGGCCATCATGGCATCGGCAACCTTTTCGAAGCCTGCGATGTTTGCACCTGCTATAAGGTCGCCCTCCATGCCGTATTTCTTTGCGGCGGCAGAGGATGTGTTGAATATATCGGTCATAATCTGGTGAAGCTTTGCATCAACCTCTTCGGCGGTCCAGCTATAGCGCATCGAGTTCTGGCTCATTTCGAGACCCGAAACTGCAACGCCGCCGGCATTAACTGCCTTGGAGGGAGCGATAACAACGCCGTTTTTCTTTAAGTATGCAACTGCATCCTCGGTTGTAGGCATGTTAGCAACCTCAACATAATATTTAACGCCGTTAGCAACAATATTCTTTGCATCCTCAAGCGAAACCTCGTTCTGGGTTGCGCAGGGCATAACAACATCTACCTTTTCAGCCCACGGACGCTTGCCCTCAAAATAAGGAACGCCGAACTTATCGGCATAATCTTTTACCTTATCGTGACCGGATGCACGCATCTCGAGCATGAAGTTAATCTTCTCCTCGGTTGCAACGCCATCCTTATCATAGATATAGCCATCGGGGCCCGAAATGGTAACAACCTTACCACCAAGCTCGGTTACCTTCTTAACGGTTCCCCAAGCAACGTTACCGAAGCCCGAAACTGCAAAGGTTTTGCCCTTTATATCCTCACCGAAGGACTTTAAAAGCTCAACGGTATAATAAACGGCACCAAAGCCGGTTGCCTCGGGACGGATAAGCGAACCACCGAAGGAACGACCCTTACCGGTAAGAACACCAACATACTCGTTGCGAAGACGCTTATACTGACCAAAGAGATAGCCTACCTCGCGAGCACCAACACCGATATCGCCTGCAGGAACGTCGGTATCTGCGCCGATATGCTTGGAAAGCTCGGTCATAAAGCTCTGGCAGAAACGCATAATCTCGCCATCGCTACGACCGCGGGGGTCGAAATCCGAGCCGCCCTTACCGCCGCCCATGGGAAGGCCGGTTAAGCTGTTCTTAAAGGTCTGCTCAAAGCCGAGGAATTTCATAATCGATGCGTTAACCGAGGGATGGAAACGAAGGCCGCCCTTATAGGGACCGATGGCGGAATTGAACTGAACGCGGAATCCACGGTTAACCTGAACGGTTCCGTTATCATCAACCCACGGAACACGGAAGGTAATCATACGCTCGGGCTCAACTATTCTCTCGATAACTCCTGCCTTTTCATAGGCGGGATTCTGATTAATAACGGGCTCTAACGATTCCAAAACCTCTAATACAGCCTGCAAAAACTCGGGCTCGCCCGCATTTCGCTTCTGAACGGTTTCGTAAACTTTCTTTAAATATTCGTTTTGAAGTTTCATATTATAGCCTCCTATAAAAATTACAGTGACAGTTTATCACTTTCAAGCGCAAAAGTCAACGAAAAATGCTAGATTTTATAGATTTTTTTGCATTATAATTGAATTGCTTTTAAATATGTGATACTATATTTTATTGAGGTGATAACAAAATGAGTACCACTATTGCGGCTATATCCACCCCGCAGGGCGAAGGCGGCATTGGAACTGTTCGCCTTTCGGGCGATGAGGCCAGGGCTATTGCTGACCGCATTTTTCACTCTGTTTCGGGCAAAAAAATATCGGATGCCAAGGGGTATACTGCCCTTTTTGGGAAAGTATTCGGAAGTGACGGCGATATTGACGAGGCTGTTGCGCTCATTTTTGCTGCACCTAAAAGCTATACAGGCGAGGATGTTGTTGAACTATCGGTTCATGGCGGCGCCGTTGTAACCCGAATGTTATTGCGCGCGGTTTTTGAGGCGGGAGCGGTTCCCGCAGGCGCCGGCGAATTTACAAAACGCGCCTTTCAAAACGGAAAACTGAATCTCGCCGAAGCCGAAAGCGTTATGTCGATAATATCGGCGCAGGGCTCGCAGGATTTAAGACTGGCCTTGGCCGCAAAATCGGGTCGACTTTCGGGCGAAATCGCCGAAATTCGCGATAGACTTTTGGCGGTTGATGCGAGTATGGCAGTTTTCGCCGACTACCCCGATGAGGACCTGCCCGAGCTTTCTACCGATTATATAAAAGAAAATCTTTGTTCGGTGCGCGATGCGCTCGATTTGCTGCTTAAGAATTACGACCGCGGAAAAATTCTCCGCGAGGGACTCTCGACCGCGATAATCGGCGCCCCGAATGTTGGAAAATCAACCCTTATGAATCTGCTCGCGGGCGATAATCGCTCGATTGTTACCCCCATTGCGGGAACAACCCGCGACATAATCGAGGAATCGGTTAGGCTCGGGGATATAACCCTTCGCCTCGCCGATACTGCGGGGGTTCACGAAACCAACGATACCGTTGAGGAGATTGGCGTTTCTCGCGCTTGTGAGCGTGCAAAAAGCGCCGAGCTTATATTGGCGGTTTTTGATTCCTCTCGAGAACTATCGGAGGACGACAGAAAGATTTTATCGCTTATAGACGGCAGTGTTGCCATTGCGGTTATCAATAAAACCGACCTGCCTCAAAAGCTCGATGATACCGAGATAACCCTTCCGAAGGTTTATATATCGGCAAAGGCGGGCAATGCCGATGAATTATCCGCCCTCATTGCCGAAACGGTTGGAACGGCGGGGCTCGGAGCCGACCGCGCAGTTTTGCAAAGTGAGCGCCAACGCGCCTGCGCCTTCCGCGCAAGAGAAAGCGTTCGCGAAGCGATTGCTTCGATGGAGAGCGGATGGACTCTTGATGCCGTTGGAATTTGTGCCGACGAGGCGCTTGAGGCTTTGCTTGAACTAACCGGCGAGCGGGTAACCGATGCGGTTGCCGATGAGGTGTTTAGCCGTTTCTGTGTTGGAAAGTAGGTTTTTTATGCAAAAATATCAGGCAGGAAATTTTGATGTTGCCATTATTGGCGCGGGTCACGCAGGTATTGAATCGGCTCTTGCCGCCGCGAGGCTCGGAGCCAATACCGTTATTTTTACAATTAATCTCGATTGGGTTGGAAATATGCCCTGCAACCCCTCCATAGGCGGCACCGCAAAGGGTCACCTGGTTCGAGAGATAGATGCCCTCGGCGGCGAGATGGGAAAGGCCGCCGACAAAAATATGCTGCAGAGCCGAATGCTTAATTTAGGCAAAGGCCCCGCGGTTCATTCGTTGCGCGCACAGATTGACCGCCGCGACTATAGCGCTTATATGAAGCATGCTATTGAGCTTCAGGATAATCTTGATATAAAGCAGGCCGAGATAGTCGACCTCTATCGCGAGGACGACGGTTGGCACCTTTGCACCCGTCTGGGCGCAGAATATATAAGCAAAACCGTTATTCTGGCAACCGGAACCTTCCTTGGCGGTAGGATATATGTTGGCGAGGTTAACTACGAGGGCGGACCCGACGGAACCTTTGCCGCAACCAAATTATCGAGCGCGCTTTATAAACTAAATCTGCCTCTGCGCCGCTTTAAGACGGGAACCCCCGCAAGAGCGCAAAAAAGCAGTATTGATTTTTCTAAAATGGAGGTGCAGGAGGGCGACGAAAAAATCGTTCCCTTTAGCTACAGCACCGAAAATCCCGGCGAAAACAAGGTTGTTTGCCACATTGCCTACACAGGCGACGAAACCAAAAAAATCATACTCGCAAATCTGCATCGCTCTCCCCTTTTCTCGGGCGAAATCAAGGGCGCAGGCCCGCGTTACTGCCCCAGCATTGAGGATAAAATTGTTCGCTTTGCAGATAAAGAGAGGCATCAAATTTTTGTTGAACCCTGCGGACTCAATACTGAGGAGATGTATCTACAGGGAATGTCATCAAGTCTGCCCGAGGAGGTTCAGATAGCAATTTATCGCTCGGTTCGGGGACTTGAAAACATAAAAATAATGCGAAATGCTTATGCGATAGAATACGATTGCATCGACCCGACCGCGCTTTATCATACCCTTGAAGTTAAATCCTGCGAGGGACTCTACGGAGCGGGTCAGTTCAACGGCTCATCGGGCTATGAGGAGGCCGCCGCACAGGGCCTTATTGCGGGCATTAATGCGGCTCATAAGGTTCTCGGCCGCGAGCCCCTGACCCTCGACCGCGCAGGCTCATATATCGGCACCCTGATAGACGACCTCGTTACCAAGGGCTGCTCTGACCCCTACCGTATGATGACCTCGCGCTCGGAATACCGCCTGCTCCTGCGACAGGATAATGCCGATGAGCGACTTATGCCTACCGGCCGCGAGATTGGTCTTATTGATGATGCCGCTTGGGAGGCCTTCGTTTTGCGCCAGAGCCAAAAGGAATCGGAAATCGCCCGCCTTGAGGCTACGACCGTTTC
>SVPK01000072.1 GCA_015065875.1 Oscillospiraceae bacterium | reverse complement strand
GTTACCAACCACTTCGGCTTCTTCTTCGGAAACGAGCCGCACGAAGACGGTAACCTCCCGATGGGTGCTTTCGCACAGTGGCAGGTTGCTACCTTCGCCGCTTGCGAAAAGGGACTTAAGGACGCAGGCTTCCGTGATAAGGGTAGCGACGATTACGTAACACTTATCGGACCCAACCAGTCCTCCCCCAACCACCCCGCAGGTCTTGCAAAATACTTTATGGAGAATGCTCCCCAAGTATTTGACATCTACTCCGCGCACTTCACCAAGAAGACCCAGTCTGCTACCGATGACCCGTATGATGACGCTTCCAGAGTATTCAACGGATACATGGAAACCATGGATCTGTTCGACCTCCGCTTCGAGAAGGAATTCTGGCTTGACGAATTTGGTTCAAACGGCGACAGCTACAATGAGGACGCCGACCTCGACGACCCCTGGTATGCTGTTAACATCGCAACCCAGCAGATTGCAGCCTTCAATGCCGGTGTTTCGGCCGTTGAGGTTTGGCAGTTCCTTGACCAGACCTGGCCTGATTACTACGGCAGCGGCGGTGAGTATGAATATGGTGCACAGCGCTCCGGTTCTGCTCCCTCGCTCTATAAGACTGAGGTTCCGTGGTCCCTCTACTACACCCTCGCCCTCTTCGGCAGATATTCGGGTGACGAAGGCGGCACTACCTATGTAACCAAGGCTTTAGACGATTCGAGCGGTCTCTATGCTACAGCCGTTAAGTTAGCTGACGGTGGTTGGTCGATTCTCATGGTTAATATGACTACCGATACCAAGACCTTCACCTTCAACTTCGAGGAAGAGCTTAATGTAACACTTTATCGTTACCTCCACGAGGCAGGTTCTGATACACCTAATGCAGCAGCTAGTGTTACTGTTGCTGATAAGGGCTTCAAGAATGTTGGTAAGACATTCTCTGATACCATTACAGGTGGTTCAGTTGTTGTTTACTCAACAATGCAAACCTTCTCGAGCGACCTCGACTAATTAAAACAAGAACCCCGTTGGAGAAATCCAACGGGGTTTTCTTTTTTAGTTTAATATTTTAACATTTGAAAATTCGGCATATAGGTTCGCTTTTTTGCATTCGAGTGAAAGCGGCAACCCACCTTCGGTTACATAGAGCGAATACGCATATCCCGCAACCTCGCCCTCAAGCAAAAAGCCCTTATCGGTTCTTACCGCCTGCTTATAGCCTGAGGATACCGAGCCTAAAATTTTATTTATTATTTCGTTTGCAGTTTCATTTGATATTGGCATTTCGGGGATATACTCGAGACCTTTATAGGTGATAACTACCTTATCGCCATCGAAAATCAGTTTTGTTCCCGCTATGGATTTGGGGCTTTTAGCCTCCATTTCGAGTATGCCTCCGCCGTTTATTTCGACATTACAGATGCATTTATATTTACCATAGGTCATATCGGCATCAAAGGAAATACCCTGCAGATTAACGTCAACCGTTTGCTTTTCGCCGCATCCCACCAAAAAAAGAAGCATAAAAATGCTTAAAAGAATCCTTCTCATTTTCCCACCAACATAAAAAAATTAGCCGACGGGACCGATTGGTCCAGCCGGCTTTTAAGCACTTGGCTTATTATATTTATATGTTGAAAAAAAGGCTAATATTCTTATTTTTCAAATGCTTCGCGCTGAATTATTCTGGATAAATAGGGTTTTATTGCTTGTTTCATTTTTTCATCGGGAGCGATAACAATACAAATGGGCTTACCTTTTTTATCGCGAGCGCGCATATAATAAGCCTCATCATCGGCATTGCAGCACATATATACCTGCTCTCCGAGCTTCATTCCCTTTTGATAGCGGCCGATTGCCTCAATATCAGCGCATTTAATGGTAAACAGTCTGCTGCGACTGCGTTGAGCCAAAATTTTATCAACATCGAGCTCGCCATTGGTTAGAATATATTCATATTCTATATTAAAACGCTGGGTTATATACATTGCTCCATAGAAAAGCAGGAAAGCAATTATAACCGCAAGTTTAGCTATAAGCAATATCAGCACGGCGGTAATCGCCATTGCACAGAACCACACGAGTGTACTCAACATGAAGGATGCGCCCGTTCTGCGAATTTTAACTATTTGTTCCTTATAAGTATCCATTTTTCGCCTTTCCTTTTTCAGTTTTTTATATTGTATCACACTATGCGACAAAAATCAAAGGCTTTTACTTGAAAGTATATAAAAATTACAGTATAATAAATGTGTATATTATTATGAGGAGTGATTTTATGAAAATCAAGGACTCTTTTTTGATGAAAACGGTTGCAGGCAAGATAATTGTTGTTCCCGTTGGAAATGCTACTCTCGATTTTAATGCCGTTGTTTCGCTTAATGAAAGCGGTGCATTTTTATTCTCGCTTTTACAACAAAATGACCATACCGAGGCCGAGCTCGCAGACAAGCTTGTTGCCGAATATGAGGTTGACAGAGAAACTGCAGAAAAGGATATTGCTCGCTTTATTGAAAAGATTTCTGATGCGGGCATGATGGAATAAATGAAAAAGAAATCAACATTTAGGTGGATTTTTGGTTGCTTTAAGCGCTATTTGCCCGCTGTTGCCGCTATTTCCCTCCTTTCCTCGCTCATTTCAGTTTGCTCGATTGGACTTATAATGGTATCGCGCAATGTTCTGAATGATGCCCAGAGAGGAACTACCGAGGCGGTTAAATATAATGTTATACTTTTGGGGGCTATGCTGCTTTTGCAGATTGTTGCCAACATAGGAAACGGAGTTTTAAGGGCAAAAGTATCGGGCAAGATGGATATTAGCCTTAAATCGCGGCTTTTTAACCGTTTAATCCTTAAGGACTATAGCGAAATAACCGCCCTCCATTCGGGTGAATTGGTTAACCGTTTTTCGAGCGATGTTGATGTTGTTGTCAGCGGTTTCGCTTCGATAATTCCGCATACAATATCGATATTTACCAAACTTTTAGCCGGAATCGGTGCTGTTTTATTTTTGAACCCTACCGTTGCACTCGTTATTGTTGCTATAGGCTTTTTGTTTCCGCTCGTTGGCAGGCTTTTAAGCCGCAAATATAAATATCTCCATAAGGAAGCGCAGAGAACACAGGGTGTTGTTCGCTCGTTTTTGCAGGAAAGCTTTCAAAACATTATTGTTATTAAAACCTTCTTGGCAGATAACCCTGTTAAATCAAAGCTTTCGGAGTTTTTGGGCGATAACTATAAGGTAAAGATGAAGCGCAATGCCATATCGGTTACAACCCATACTGCGCTTTACGCGGGCTTCTCCCTCGCCTATTATGGTGTTCTTATTTGGGGAGCCTTCGAGGTTGCAAGCGGAAAGCTTGGTGTTGGAACCCTTTTTGCCTTTGTTGAGCTTGTAGCACAACTGCGTCACCCTTTACAGAATGTTTCGGGACTTATACCCCAATATTATTCGGCGATAGCCTCAGCCGAGCGCCTTCGCGAGCTTGAGGATATGACCGAGGAGCCTGCTCCCCGCAGGTTTGGCAGCACAGAATTATATGGAAAGCTAAAGGCTATTAAGGGCGAAAAGCTCTCCTTTGCATATGATGACCGCGAAATCATAAGCGATTCGGATTTCGAGATAAAGAAGGGCAGCATTTGCGCCGTTATGGGCGAATCCGGAACCGGAAAAAGCACTCTGCTTCGCTTGGTTTTAGGACTTTATAGGCCATCCGGCGGCCGTCTTATACTTGAATGCGAGGACGGCGAAATCACTCTTGATTCAACCCTTCGCGGACTTTTCTCATATGTTCCGCAGGGCGATATGATTCTTTCGGGAACCATACGCGAGAATATAACCTTCTTATCGGGTGAAGTTTCGGAGGAAAGGCTTGAAAAAGCGGCAAAAGACGCCGTAATTTTTGATTACATATCCTCTCTGCCCGACGGATTTGATACAGTAATAGGCGAACGCGGACTCGGCCTTTCGGAGGGCCAGCTCCAGAGAATTGCCATAGCGCGAGCTTTGCTTTGCGATTCGCCGATTCTTTTGCTCGACGAATGCACGTCAGCGCTTGATACTGCTACCGAGCTTACACTCCTTGAAAACCTCAAATCACAAAAGGACAAGACGGTTATCCTTATCACTCACAGAACCGCCGCACTCGATATCTGCGATACGGTGCTTACTGTTGTAGACGGAAAAATTAAATAGATAAAAAAATAACGGTGAAGCCTAATGGCTTCACCGTTATAAACAAATTACTGCACTGCAGAAGGTTCTACATATATATAATCCTTGATTTCCTTTAAAAAGGCCTCGTCATCATCGCAATATGCAACAACATTAATCGGGCGGGTAAGGTCAAGGCTGAATATACCCATTATAGATTTTGCGTTTATAAGATATTTTCCGGAAGATATATCAACATCGTAGCTTTTGGTATTTGCAAGGGCTACAAAATTTTTAACATCATCGATGCTCGAAAACATTATTTTTTCTTCTACCATTTATTTCTCACCTCTCCCATAAATGATACTCTTTTTGAGAGGTAAAGTCAACCATAAATTAAGGAGCATATATGA
>SVPK01000071.1 GCA_015065875.1 Oscillospiraceae bacterium | reverse complement strand
TGATGTCCTTGAGATGACGGTTGAGGAGGGAATGCATTTCTTTGAGCATATCCCCAAAATCTACCGTAAGCTTAAAACATTGTTTGATGTTGGCCTCGGCTATATAAAAATCGGTCAACCCGCAACAACCCTATCGGGTGGCGAGGCACAACGTGTTAAGCTTGCAACCGAGCTTTCGCGCCGCGGAACGGGCAAAACCATATATATCCTCGATGAACCTACAACCGGCCTTCATACTGCCGATGTTCATCGTCTGCTTGAGGTTCTGCAACGATTGGTTGATGCAGGAAATACCGTTTTGGTTATCGAACATAATCTCGATGTCATCAAATGCGCCGACCATATTATTGATTTGGGCCCCGAAGGTGGCGACCGTGGCGGAGAGGTTGTGGCTACGGGAACCCCCGAGCAGGTTGCAAAATGCGAAAAATCCTATACGGGACAATTCCTGAAACCACTCTTAAATTAACACATTATTAACTATTGCCGAACGTTTTAGCGCTAAAATATTATGTATGGCGAGGAGGGATGCAGATGCTAGGCTATATAAAAGCATATAAGCCCGAGCTTCGAATGAAGGAGTTTGAAACCTATAAAGCGGTTTATTGCTCGCTTTGTAAGCAGATGGGTAAGCGCTATGGTTTTCTAACCCGATTTACCTTAAGCTATGATTTTACCTTCTTGGCTTTGCTTAATATGTCTATGGCAACCGAGGTCTGCTCCCTTGAAAAGGGGCGTTGCACTTGCAACCCGCTTAAAAAATGTGTATACTGTAACGGTAGCGAGGCGCTTCTTTCTATGCCCGCCGCCGCATCGGTTATAATGGTTTATTATAATATCCGTGATAACGTTGCCGATGAAAAGGGTATTAAGCGCTTGTTTTATCGCTTTTTATCGTTAGTGTTCAAGCGGGCGCATAAAAAAGCCGCCGCCGATTTCCCCGAAATCGAGAAGGCCGTTTTAAAATACGTTACCGACCAAGCCGCCGCCGAAAATTCGGGCAAGAATGATATTGATGCCTCTGCGGCGCCAACCAGTGAGGTCTTATCAAAAATATTCCCGCTTTGCTCTGCCGATGAGCGAGATAAGCGCGTTCTTGAGCGGCTCGGCTATTGCCTCGGCAGATTCATTTATCTAACCGATGCGCGTTCCGATTTGGAAGAGGATAAGAAAAAGGGAAGATATAACCCCCTTATCGCATATTCTGACGGTGCCGAAAGGGCCGAGCGCAGCATATATATGTGTATACATGAATCAATTAATGCATTTGAACTGATAAATATTCGTCAGTTTAAAAATATACTCGGAAACATAATCTATATGGGATTAGAGGATACTTATAAAAGGAGTTTATCAAATGAGAGATCCGTATGAAATTTTAGGCGTTAGCAAAAACGCAACCGATGATGAAATAAAGGCGGCATATCGTGCGCTTGCCCGCAAATATCATCCCGATAATTATCAGGATAATCCGTTATCCGACCTCGCAACCGAAAAGATGCAGGAGCTTAACGATGCCTATGATGAAATAATGGATGAGCGCAAGGGCAAAAAGAAGAAAAGAAACCAAAACGCAGGCTATGGCAACCCCTATGGCGGCCAGCAGTCTTCGTTTCCCGATATTCGCAACCTTATAATGATGGGCAGAATCGAGGAAGCCCAGGAGCTTCTTGATGGTGTTCCGAGCGACCGTCGCGATGCCGAATGGTATTTCCTTAACGGCTCCGTTTTATATAAGCGCGGTTGGTTTGATGGCGCCTATAGCGATTTTGCAACCGCCTGCCGTATGGACCCGTCTAATCCCGAATATCGTGCGGCCTTTAATCGAATCCAACAGCAAACTCGCGGCGGATACCAAAACCCCTATGGCAGCCCTGCTAATATGGGTGGTTGCAGTGGATGTGATGTCTGCCAGGGACTTATCTGTGCCGATTGCTGCTGCGAATGCATGGGCGGCGACCTTTTGCGTTGTTGCTAATTTTTAGTTAGGTGATAATATGAAAAAAACAGGATATTTGACCTTTGGCGCAGTTATGAGTGCTTTAGCAGTTGTAACTATGCTTATGTCTTATGTTCCTACACTTACATATTCCATACCCGCGCTTGCGGGTATGTTTATTATGGTTGTAGTTATCGAGATTGGACCCAAATGGGCGCTTTTCTCCTATATATCTGCGGCCATAGTTTCCATGCTTGTTGCCGAGCCCGAAGCGGCGCTCTTTTTCGTTCTCCTTTTCGGATGCTATCCGATAATTAAGGTATATCTTGAGCGCATAAAGCTAAAGCCTGTTGCCTATATCTGTAAGCTCTTGATTTTTAATGCAGCGGTGGTTCTCATCTTTTTCGTATTTATGAAGCTTATGGGTGTTGAAACCGACTTTGGCGGTGTTGAAAAATATGTTATAGCGGGTGTTTGGGTTTTGGCCAATGCCGTTTTCCTTGTTTATGATTATGCCGTTAAGAGTGTATCTAATTGGTATTTTTATAAACTCCATTCCCGCGTATCAAAAATGATAAAGAGATAGCGCTATGGGTAAGAGGATTGTTGTTATAGGCGGCGGCGCGGCAGGTCTTATGGCCGCAGGCATTGCCGGAATGAACGGACATAATGTTATTTTGCTTGAGCGAAATAATCGTCCTGCCCGAAAGGTAATGATAACCGGCAAAGGCCGTTGTAATGTTACCAATGATACCGATGTTGCGGGACTTATAAATGCCGTTAATAAAAACGGAAAGTTTTTATATAGTGCTTTCTCCGCCTTTTCGGCGCAGGATACAAAAGCATTTTTCGAAAAAAGGGGAGTAGCGCTTAAAACCGAGCGCGGCAATCGCGTTTTCCCGCAGTCGGATAAATCGGTTGATATCGTTGATGCGCTAACCGCATTTGCCCGCGAAAACGCCGAAATAATAACTGCGCGCGCAACCGAAATAATAGCCGAAAACGGAAAGGTTTCGGCCGTTATGACCGATGAGGGCAGATTCGATTGCGATGGCGTTATTTTAGCAACGGGAGGACTCTCGTATCCAACAACAGGCTCAACGGGTGACGGCTATAAAATGGCGAAAAAACTCGGCCATACCGTAACCGATTTGCGCCCGTCATTGGTGGGCGTTGAATGCTTTGAGGGCTTTACCTCGCATCTTCAAGGTCTCGCCCTTAAGAATATCGGACTTAAGGTTTATAAAAATGATGGTAAAAAACCGATATATACCGATTTTGGTGAACTGCTTTTTACCCATTTCGGCATTTCGGGACCAACTGTTCTTTCTGCCTCGGCTAAACTATCCGATACTGAAAACAATAAATATACCTTCTATATCGATTTAAAGCCCGCCTTAAGCGAGGAAGAACTCGATAAGAGGATAAGACGCGATTTTAGCGAAAACCTTAATAAGGATTTTATAAACAGTTTGGATGCGTTATTGCCGCAAAAGCTTATATCGGTTATCGTTTCGCTTTCGGGCATACCCGCGCATACCAAGGTTAATCAAATATCGCGTGAACAACGCGAGACATTGCTCAAGCTTTTAAAGGGGCTTAAATTAACCGCGATTTCCCTCCGTCCGATTGAGGAGGCGGTTATAACCGCGGGAGGAATATCCCTTTCGCAGGTCGACCCTAAAACAATGCAGTCCCGACTAATCGAGGGATTATATTTTGCAGGCGAGATTTTAGACCTCGATGCTTGCACAGGCGGATTTAATCTTCAAATTGCTTTTTCAACCGGATATGTTGCCGGTAACAGTATATAAAATGAGGGGATTTTTAATATGATTAATGTGGCAATTGATGGACCTGCAGGAGCAGGAAAAAGCAGCATAGCTCGTTTTGTTGCAGGAAAACTCGGATATATCTATGTTGATACCGGCGCGCTATACAGAACCGTTGCGCTCAAGGTAGCAAACTGCGGTCTTACCGCCGAGCAAAAGGAAGATATCGAGGCCCTGCTTGGAACAACAACCGTTGGTATCGAGTTCGTAAACGGCGAACAACGCATGATGCTCGATGGCGCAGATGTTACCGATAGCATCAGAACCCCCGAGGTTTCCATGATGGCATCTGCGGTTTCGGCCATTCCTGCCGTTCGCGCATATCTGCTTAATACACAACGCCGTCTCGCCGCCGAGAATAATGTTATTATGGATGGCCGCGATATCGGAACCGTTGTTCTCCCTGATGCGCAGATTAAAATATTCCTAACCGCCTCTCCCGAGGACCGTGCAACCCGTCGTTTTGATGAGCTCAAGGCCAAGGGAATGGATGTAAATTATGATGATGTCCTCGCCGATATTAAAACTCGTGATTATAATGATTCTCATAGAGCAGTAGCCCCCCTAAAGCCTGCTCCCGATTCGGTTTTTGCCGATACTACAGGCAATGAATTCGAGCAGTCGGTTGCGCTTATTGAATCAATAATTAATGATAGGTTAGAGGAAGTTAAATAATGTCGGGATTTTATAAAACCGTTAAATTTATCGTTACCCCAATCGCTCATTTGATGTTTAGGATAAAGTGCGTCGGTAAGGAGAATGTTCCCAAAGAGGGTGCATTTGTTCTTTGCGCCAATCATACCTCAATGCTCGATTTGGTTTTGCTGGTTGCGCT
>SVPK01000070.1 GCA_015065875.1 Oscillospiraceae bacterium | reverse complement strand
TTTCAAATTTAAAGCCCTTTTATATATTTTTTCGGAGGTTTTTTATGTATTATATTACGGGAGATATGCATGGCGATGAATCCCGAATCTATGATAAGGAATGGTATAAATTAAAATCGGGAGATACCCTTATTGTTCTCGGTGATTTTGGCTTCCTTTGGGATGGGTCGGAGCGCGAAAAGAAGGCAATAAAGTTCCTGTCAAGCCGAAAATTTACCATTGCATTTCTGGATGGAACCCATGAAAACTTTGATATGATAAAGGCCAACCGCGTTACCCGATGGAAGGGCGGTCTTGTTCATCGAATCGGAGATAATTTGTATCACCTTATGCGAGGTCAGGTTTTCGACCTTGACGGGTGCCGAGTTTTCACCATGGGCGGCGGAGAAAGCGATGATATCGAGATTAGAAAGGATAAAAACTGGTGGCGAGACGAGCTCCCCTCGCCTGCCGAATTGGCCGAGGGCGCCGAAGCGCTCGATGATGAAGGACTTTATGTTGATTATATTTTAACCCATGAGCCGCCTTCACTCGTTAAAAGTGCAATGCTTTTGCGCCAAGGCAGAACCGATAAGGTAAACAAGCTTAACGGATACCTTGAGGAAATCGACCGAAGCTGCACATTCCGACATTGGTATTTCGGCAGTATGCATGAGGACCGAACCGTTACCCCCAAGCACACCTGCGTTTTCAATAAAATCCTTCCGCTCGATACCTCCCATATAGCCCGAAAGGCCGCAAAGGCCCGCCTTTTAGGTCTTAAAAAAGAGGACGGCGACGAAGGCACCATAGAAAATACCGAAAAATAACCCTCCGGGTTGCAAAAAAGCACCGATGAAATTCATCGGTGCTTTTAATTATTTACTTTTTTGAGCGTTATAATATTCAATATCCGCACGCCAATCGGCATCGTCACCAAACGGGGTTTGCTTAAGAGCGCTGTTCTCCATTATATGTTTTCCTATAAACGAGCTCGCCTTTTCGGCTCCGTAGACATTAAGATGTCCCCCGTCATAGAAATCGGTTTTATTATTTATACCCGTTTCCTCGAAGCACTCATTAAAATCGAGAACCATTGCTCCCTGCTCTTTTGCAAGCGCTTTAAGGTATTTATATCTTCCGAGAGCCTCCTCGCCGGCATTATAGGGTGAAACCAACAGCATAAGCTGCGCATCATTTTCCTTTACGAGCTTTGCTATGCGAAGAAACATATCCTCCTTGCTTTGGGTTATGGGCTTTGCCTCTATTGAGCTGTAATCAACCTGCAGAACGGAATTTTCAACCGCCTTGGTTAAAAATACAAAGCCTCTAAACGGGTCTGTTTCGGTTTTAAACCTAAAGTTATAATCGCCCTCGGTAAGCTCCTTCCATCTCGTATGATATTTAAGGAAGCTTATATAATAGTTTTCCTTATCGTCCTCAATATCCATATCGTTAATCATTAAAAGCCTATTAATGCCGCTCGGGAAGGGATCAACCGCATCATGCGCAACTCCCTCGGTTGCGGGCTTATCATTAACCGTAAACATAAGGGCCTCAACAATTACAATTTTAGGATTTTGGGTTTTTAGCGCCTCTTTTATATAATAATAGGTTGCTTCAACGGGCTGCTGCTGCGTTGCCAAAACATAGGAGCGCAATCCCGTTTCGTCATAGAGCGAAAGCGGATTTAATGTGCAATACATATGGCTCGAGCCGAAGCCGAGAATATCAAAGGAATTGCTTGGCTCATTTTTATATCCGCCAACCTTTAAGGAATAATTCCATGCGCCGCTTGTTGTTTTACGCTCGAATATGGCGCTTACGGAAAGCATTATGGATACTGCCAACAAAAGAAAGACTGTTCTGCGAAGGAATACGAGTATTTTTTTAATTTTCATACCCCAACCTCCGCCTTAAAACTGCATATATATGAACTGAGATACATTGTAGCCCGGCCCATATACACCGAAAATAGAAATAAAAAGCAATGCCAAAATATAAATCGTATACCTAAACCAGCAGGTCTGCTTTTGCAGCTCTTCACGCAAGGAATATTTCCCCTGAAGCAACGAAACGACAAGCAATATAGCTATCGACAGCAGCAAAACATTCCAATCCTTGCCGTCAAGGCCGATTTCAAAAAGACTGTCATCGGTTAAAACCCAGGGGTTTAAGACAAACGCCGACCGCAGCATACGGCAGCCCGCAATAAATCCGTCCGCCCTGAAAAACAGCCACGCTACCGTTACCAGAACGAAGGTTGTTAATTGACGTCCGAATTTAAACGAAAAGGTGTTTTTGTTTACCCCGCATTTTTCATAGAATTTATCTCGAGGAGAGGCGGTTAGCTCGCCAAAAATTTGATAAAATCCGTGAATCATTCCCCAAACAATATAATGAACGCCCACGCCATGCCAAAGTCCGCTAACCAAGAAAACTATAAAAAGATTTGCATGCTTACGCAGCTTCCCCTTGCGGTTGCCGCCGAGGGGGATATAAATGTAATCTCTGAACCATGTGCTTAAGGAGATATGCCACCTGCGCCAGAAATCCTTTATGGATACGGCAAAATACGGGTGATCAAAATTATTTATAAGCTTTATTCCCAAAACCTCGGAAACACCACGGCTGATATCAACACAGCCCGAAAAATCCGTATATATTTGAATGGTATAAAGAACCATCGCTATTATAATTTCAAAGCCCTGATAGTCATTATAGTTTCCGAAAACCTGATTAACAAATATTGCCGCCCTATCGGCAATGACTATCTTTTTAAAAACACCGTACATAAAAAGAAGCATTCCCGATTTTAGGCGTTCAAACGAGAATTTATGCGGCGTAAAAAGCTCGGGAGCAAGCTGGTCATATCGGGAAATGGGACCCTGCATTATTATCGGGAAATACGACATATAAAGCAGAAAATTTAAAGGATTTCGCTCGGGCGCATTCTTTCCCCTATAAACATCAACGCAATAGCTGACCGCCTGCATACTGTAAAAGGCAATACCGAGAGGCACAATAACGGATACAACCGCAAAATCTCTACCCGTTAGCATTCCTATAAGCGATAAAGAATAATTAAGATATTTTACTACCGCCAAAAGGCCTATATTAAGTAAAACGGCTACGGCTAAAACGCATTTCTTGCCAATCGGCGAAACAGCCCTTGTTCCGATATAATAGGCCGCAAAATATGCGCTGAAAACACTAAACAGAAAGAAAATAAAATAGCGCAAATCAAAGCAGCCATAAAAAGCAAGGCTCGCCGCCAAAAGCCAATACGGCCTTATTTTAAGAGGTAATATAAAATATCCCAAAAATGCCGCTGCCACAAACAATAAAAAGGATACTGATATAATCGGCATTGCTTTCCTCCAATTTTATCGGATTTTTAAAAGACGGTTCATTATAGAAGGTCCATGCTCGATAAAGAGCCCCGTTTCGGAAGCGGTTTCCTCGGTAAATACCTCAACGCCTTTAGCCTTTTCCGCCGAATCATATATAAGAAACGGCACGGGCTCGGAGGAATGAGTTTTGGTATCAAGGGGGGTAGGATGGTCGGGCATAATAAGTATGCGATAATCCTCGCCCGAAGCCGAAAGATACTCAACAAGCGGGCCTACAACCTTATTATCGATAATCTCGATAGCCTTAATCTTATTCTCTGCCTCGCCGCGATGGCCACATTCATCGGGAGCCTCAAGATGAACATAAACCAAATCATAGCCCTCGGAGAAAAGCTTTTTTGCGGCCTCGGTTTTACCCTCGAAATTGGTATCGATATAGCCTGTTGCACCCTCTACATCGGGGGTTGCCATTCCGGCACAAATGCCGATACCCTTAAGAAGGTCAACCGCCGAAACAACGGCACCCGAAACCCCGTTTTTCTCGCGGAAATTCTCGAGCGCGGGCCTGCGTCCCTCACCCCAAAGCCAAATGGAGTTTGCAGGGCGCTTGCCTCGGGCGATGCGCTTTTTGTTTATCTCATGGTCCTTAAGAACATCATAGCTTTTTTTCATAAGCTCAATAAGCGGAGCGGCATTTTCGCTATCGCTTAAATATTCGCCTATTACCCTGCCCGAAATATCATGCGGCGGGGTCATATTACCGAGGTCGGTTGTTCCGTTTTCAACAACAAGACAGTGGCGATAGCTAACTCCGCTATAGAAGGTATATTTTTCGCTGTCAAAGACCTCTTTTACGGTCTTAATTATCTCGGCAGCCTCGGCGGTAGAGATATCATCGGCACAATAATCAACCATCGTTTTTTCGGCATAGTTTTCCTCATCCGATAGGGTTACAAGGTTGCAACGAAGGGCAACATCGCTCTCTTTGAGGTCAACTCCGATGCTTGCGGCCTCAAGGGGCGAACGACCGCTATAGCAAACGGCAGGGTCATATCCCATTACAGACAGGTTTGCAACGTCACTGCCGGGCTTGAGCCCTGCGGCAACGGTTCTGCAAAGGCCACATTCGCCGCGCTTTGCCAGAGCATCGATATTAGGCTTTTTTGCAAGCTCCATCGGGGTTTTACCCGCAAGCTTTTCGGTTTTAGTATCGGCCATACCATCGCATAAAACGACTAAATACTTCATAAATCATTCTCTTTTCATAAAATACTTTAAAAATTTATGTTTTTATTATATAATGAATGTAAGAA
>SVPK01000069.1 GCA_015065875.1 Oscillospiraceae bacterium | reverse complement strand
TCACGCGGGAAAACCTCGGGGCGCAGGTCCTGACGGCTTGGGAAGGCTATGTAGATTATCATTGCAACTATCTGCGTTACTATAATAAACTTCATAAGATTTTTGAAGTTATCGGGATTATAGAGCGCAAAATAAATCAGCGAAAATACTATAAGCACATACCATCCAACATAGGGGATAACAAAGTATTCGCAGAAGGGTATTACATCATCAAGCGCACCATGAACAGGAACGCAACGCTCGACGGGTATTAAATTTTCGGTTAAAAAATAAAGCGCAAAATAACCTACCCAACCGAGCAGATAAAGCAGATGGTAAAACTGCGGCTCGCGAACCTTTGAAAGACGGAAGGTTCGATAGTCGACAACGGGTTTTCTCATCGTGGCACCTCGTTTACATCGGTATTTTTAAGATAATTCTTTCGACCTATATTGCGATAAGGCACAACAGTATGCTCGGGTAATTCTCGGGCGATTTTGGTTATCTCATCCGAAAGATATGCGGCAATTTTGCTGCGCTCGTCGGCGGGGTCGTTTTCGGGGTTATATTCTATCGCTTCGCCGATATATGATTTCTTTAAATACGGCGCGATATACATCGGAACAAACTTTAGTTTCTCCCCTGTCTTTTTATAATAAAGACGCGCAACATCAACAAAGTTTTCATCAAACTTATAAAGGATGTTATTATGCTTTTCATCGCGTTCGGGGAAAATTAAGATATTGCGGCCGCCTTTAAGCATTGCAACGGTTTCGCGGAAGGTTGACATTACCCGCTTATCGCGATAAACCGCAATTGTTCGCGCATTGCAGAAAACGAAAATCGAGAGCGGCGCGATAATATACGAAAGAAGCTTATAAAAGGGATGGGTCCATTTAGGCTTTTGCGACCAAAAATCGCGGAAAGCATAGGAAGGAACGGTTTTCATCTTCATCATATCGGCGGCCGCCCAAATATAGCAGTTTTCGGGCAGATAGAACTCGCCAACAAGGGGTCCGTTCATTTGGGTATGGTTCCCAACTATTATGCAGTTGTTTTCGGGGATTTTATCTAGACCGATTATCTCTTTTTTCCCATAAAAGAACTTAAGAAGACGTCTCGCAGTTTTAAAACCGAAGGTTACCTTTTTGGGCTCCATATTTTCCCTTCCTTTCTTTAGCACTATTATATTATTTTATTAATAAAAGGGTGTGATGTCAAGCAAATAGCCCCAAATTCACATAATCTTTACCTTTTTTGAGGATGCGAATAGCGATTCCGGGTTGTTGACTTATTAATACTTGCGTGATAAAATAAACCTGCTTTATGGGAGGTGTAGTATGCTTTATAGACAGAATCTTCACCAACATTCAAGATATTGCGACGGCGCCGACACACCGAAAGAAATTATTGAACACGCGATAAAAAAGCTACTATATAAAATAAAAGACCTTGTCACTGACAAGGCCTTTTTTATTTTTATATTCCTAAAACCATAACTGCTATTTGGAAATAAAGGATAAGCGAGAGCGCATCAACTATAGTTGTTATGAGCGGGCTTGCCATTATTGCAGGGTCAAAGCCCATTCGCTTGGCAACAATGGGAAGACTGCAACCAATAAACTTTGCGAAAACAACGGTTGCAAACAAGGTTATACTTATAACGAGGATAACAGGCATGCTATATGCTCTGCCTAAAATCAGATTATCAACAAGCAAAACCTTGCCGATATTAACTGCTCCGAGGGCTAAACCGCAGAGGGTTGCAACTCGCAGCTCTTTCCAGATTATTCTAAAAATATCGCGGTAGCGAACCTCGCCAAGCGATAAAGCACGAATAATAGTTACAGAGGATTGACTACCCGAGTTACCTGCGGTTCCCATTATCATAGGCATAAAGCAGGTTAGCGCGATACCATAAACCGCATTTTCGGCCAGGTTTGATTCGAAGGCGCCGATTATGATTCCTGTAAAGGTTGCAGATATCATAAGTAGCATAAGCCACGGGATTCGAACTATAAAGGTTTTGAACACACCCGTTTTAAAATAAGGCTTTTCACTAGGCGTTATAGCCGCCATAATCTCCATATCCTCGGTTGCGGCTTCTTGCAAAACATCGATAGCATCGTCAACCGTTACAATTCCAACAAGACGGCCCTCATTATCAACAACCGGGAGAGCCAAAAAGTCATACCTCTCGAAAAGATTGGCAACGCTTTCTTTATCGTCCATCGTATTGGCATGGATAACATTAGTTTCCATTATATCCCCAATAAGACTATCAAGCGAAGCCAAAAGCAATTCCCTAACCGTTACTATTCCGATAAGCTTTCGGCGCGAATCGGTTACATAGCAGGTATATACCGTTTCAGAATCGAGACCGATTTTTCTTATACGGTCAAAGGCTTCGGCAACCGTCATCTTTCGCTTTAGGTCGACATACTCGGTAGTCATAATACTGCCTGCGCTATCCTCCGGATATGCGAGCAGACGATTTATTATGCTACGAGTTGCGCTATCGGCCTGACGAAGAATTCGCTTTGCAACACTGGCTGGCATTTCTTCGATTACGTCAACCGCATCGTCCATATAAAGCTCATCCATAACGGCCTTTATTTCGCTATCCGAGAATGCACAAATAAGCTCCTCTTGAAGGTCGGAATCGAGAAGCGCGAAAACCTCACTTGCCAACTCTTTGGGCATAACACGGAAAAATCGCGGTCGCTCATGTTCCTCGATTTCTTCGAACAGAAGCGCAATATCGGCCGGCATCTGTTCAAGCAACAGCTCTTTAAGCTCGGAAAATCTTTTCGCATCGAAAAGTTCCATAACTCTTTCTTCCATGCTATTCACCCCTTTTTTAATTGCGTTTTTAATAATACTTAAAAATTATACTACCATTTTTTATCCTCGTCAATTATTTAAATTTCGCAAATTAACAAGATGGGCTATTGAGGGGATGCTGTTCCCCTGTAAAACAGAGGTCGGCGATAGTAGCGCCCCTGTTGCACAAAAGAGAATATTTTTAAGCTCTCCCCCATTCATTCGATTTAAAATGTTGGAACATATAAATATGCCCTTACGGTATCGTATGCGGCGGGGAAATGCCAATAGAATGCCATAAATTTATCTTTCTATGGTCAATTTTATTTGACCATACTCTTCTTTTGCTTCTTTAAAAACCTCAATTATTTTCTCAATTTCGTCTGCAAGTTTCTG
The DNA here is from genome assembly GCA_015065875.1 of Oscillospiraceae bacterium. Lineage (GTDB taxonomy): Bacteria > Bacillota > Clostridia > Oscillospirales > Acutalibacteraceae > SIG589. The sequence goes on along the minus strand of SVPK01000069.1, from coordinate 1,628 downwards.
TGCTGCGACAGTTTCAGGCTTGAAAATTATTTTTATGTTTGCCGGAACATACATTAAACCTGTAATCGCATCCCACAGTGCATCCAAATTGCAACCATAAAATTCAGGCAGTTCCAGTTCTTTTTTTATCAATTCATGAACTTCCCCTAAATATTTACAACCTGAAAAATCGAGAACTCTATTCTTGCTATATAAATAATCAATATTATTCATTTTTTATATCTCCCTAGTGTATTCGCACAAATGTCAATTGATTTTAATATACCATAAAAGCTTATCTTTTTCAATTTAAGCTACTAAACCGCGGGGTTATATTTTCTCGCGGCTTGTTAGATTCGGTCTTGGCGTCGAAGATTAATTAAATGGGCTATTGAGGGGATGCTGTTCCCCTGTAACACAGAGGTCGGCGATAGTAGCGCCCCTGTTGCACAAAAGAGAATATTTTTAAGCTCTCCCCCATTCATTCGATTTAAAATGTTGGAACATAGCACGCTCGCCGAGCAACCGCATCCCGAGCCGCCCGAATGAACATCCTGTCGTTCGCGGTCAAAAATCAGTAATCCGCAATCGCGATGAACGCGGGTTATATCAACCCCGTCGCGTGCAAAAAGCGAGCAAAACATACTACTGCCGACAAGTCCGAGGTCACCCGTTAAAATCATATCATAATCATCGGGTTTAGTTTCGGTATCCTCAAGATATGCCCTTACGGTATCATATGCGGCGGGAGCCATAGCGGCGCCCATGTTGTTTTGGTCCTTAACTCCGAGGTCACAGATGCGGCCTATGCAGGCAGAATGAACCGCTATATCTCCCCTCTTGGCCGTTAAAACTGCGCTTCCGCTACCGGTTACTGTCCATTGGGCGCTTTGGGGACGTTGGGAGCCATATTCAAGCGGAAAGCGATACTGCCGCTCGGCCGAACAGAAATGCGACGAGGTTACCGCTATAGCCTCTTTTGCGGCTCCACCATCGATATGAACGGCGGCATTTATGAGCGCGAGAGCCATGGTTGAACAGGCTCCATAAAGCCCCGAGAACGGAATTTCGAGGTCGCCTATTCCAAAGCTGCTTCCTATACACTGATTAAGCAGGTCGCCTGCAAAGATACAATCAATATTTTGCGGCTTTGTTTTGGCCGCGTCGAGCGCGCCCAAGACGGCGCGGCGCTGGAGCTCGCTTTCGGCCCGCTCAAAGGAATCAAAGCCCAAAAGCTCATCCTCACACACCTCATGAAAGCCATCGCCTATCGGTCCTTCACCCTCTTTTTTGCCAACAACCGAATAATACCCCGCTATTTTAGGACTATTTTCAAAAATAATGGTTCTTTTTCCAATTCTTTTTGCCATGTTATCACTCCTATATTTTTAATATTGTTTGTTCTGCAATAAAAAATATCCAAGAAGCTTTATTATTCGGTTATTGGAGGTGGTTTTAGATTATAAAAATTCAACCTCTCTTTCATTTGATGTCACAATTGTACACCAATAAAAGAGAGGCCAGGTCGCATAGCAAGCGACAAATTATTTATGGCTATTATACCACTTCATAAACTCAACTGTGTTTTCTTCGTTTACATAGTTTTTGTCGCTGTTAAGAAGTTCTAACATCCTTTTTTCATCGGAAGT
>SVPK01000068.1 GCA_015065875.1 Oscillospiraceae bacterium | reverse complement strand
ATGATGTGTCCAACTTTTTAAGTGTTAAATTTTTGAATCAGGTCTTTTACATTTGCCCGAAAGCTTTAAAAAGCCTTGAAAACCCTTATTTTCTAAGAGCCTCTTCAACAGCAACTGCACAAGCAACAGTCATACCAACCATGGGGTTGTTACCTGCGCCGATAAGTCCCATCATTTCTACGTGAGCAGGAACAGAGCTGGAACCTGCGAATTGAGCATCCGAGTGCATACGGCCGAGGGTATCGGTCATACCGTAGGAAGCGGGGCCTGCTGCCATGTTGTCGGGGTGGAGGGTTCGGCCTGTTCCGCCGCCCGAAGCAACAGAGAAATACTTCTTGCCCATCTCGATGCATTCCTTCTTATAGGTGCCTGCAACGGGATGCTGGAAGCGGGTCGGGTTGGTTGAGTTACCGGTAATGGAAACGTCAACGCCCTCTTTATGCATGATAGCAACGCCTTCGCGAACATCGTTAGAGCCGTAGCAGTTAACCTTGGAACGAAGTCCGGTAGAGTATGCCTTGCGGAATACCTCCTTAACCTCGCCGGTAGCATAATCCATCTCGGTTTCAACATATGTAAAGCCGTTGATACGCGAGATTATCTGAGCGGCATCCTTTCCGAGACCGTTAAGGATAACGCGAAGGGGCTTTTTACGAACCTTGTTAGCCTTTTCGGCAATACCGATAGCGCCTTCAGCAGCGGCAAAGGATTCGTGACCTGCCAAGAAAGCGAAGCACTCGGTCTCCTCCTCGAGGAGCATCTTGCCGAGGTTACCGTGTCCGATACCAACCTTTCTCTGGTCGGCAACCGAACCGGGGATGCAGAACGCCTGCAGACCCTCACCGATAGCGGCGGCTGCATCGGCAGCGCGGGTGCAGTTCTTTTTAATAGCAATAGCGCATCCAACGATATATGCCCAGCAGGCATTTTCGAAGCAAATGGGCTGAATGCTCTTTATCTGGTCGTAGACATTAAGGCCTGCGTCCTTGGTTATTTTTTCTGCTTCTTCAAGGGAAGCAATACCGTATTGTGCGAGAACCTTATTGATTTGGGGAATTCTTCTCTCATAGGATTCAAACAAGGCCATGGTTATTACCTCCTTAAATTATTCTTTTCTGGGGTCGATGATCTTAACTGCATCATCAACGCGTCCGTACTGACCCTGTGCCTTTTCCCAAGCGGTATTAGCGTCGTCACCCTTCTTGATGAAGTCGGTCATCTTTCCGAGGTTAACGAACTTGTAGCCGATAATCTGGTCCTCATCGTCGAGAGCGATACCGGTTACATAGCCTTCTGCCATCTCAAGATAGCGGGGGCCCTTCTCGCGGGTACCATACATGGTTCCAACCTGGCTGCGAAGACCCTTACCAAGGTCCTCAAGTCCTGCACCGATGGCGAGACCATCTTCAGAGAAAGCACTCTGGGTTCTTCCGTAAACAATCTGGAGGAAGAGCTCGCGCATAGCGGTGTTAATAGCATCGCAAACGAGGTCGGTATTGAGAGCTTCCATAACGGTAAGGCCGGGGAGAATTTCAGAAGCCATAGCGGCCGAATGGGTCATACCCGAGCAGCCGAGGGTTTCAACCAATGCTTCCTCGATAATTCCGTTCTTAACGTTTAAGGTGAGCTTGCAGGCGCCCTGCTGCGGTGCGCACCAGCCAACTCCGTGTGTGAAGCCGGAAATGTCCTTAACGTCGCGGGCCTTTACCCACTTTGCTTCCTCCGGAATCGGAGCAGCGCCGTGATGAACGCCCTGTGCAACAGGACACATCTCTTCAATTTCTTTTGTGTAAATCATATGATAACTCCTTTCGGTCATAATCTTTTATTATTATAACTAAAGTTAGGTTAAAAGACAAGAGCAAAATAATAACTTTGTCGAATTTTTCACAAAAAAAGAAAGCCCGGCTTTAACAAATAAAGCAGGGCTTTTAAAATTAATCCTCGTCGTCTTCCTCTTCCTCATCGGGAACAGGGAGTTTTTCAACCGTTATGCGCTCAATTCGGCGCTCATCAACCTCGTCAATGCGGAAGCGACAATGCTCATATTCAATTTCGGGATGCTCATCCTCCGAGGGGATACGTCCGAGCTCCGACATTATAAATCCGCCGATGGTATCATATTCGCCTTCGGGGAAGGTAATGCCAAGCAGCTCCTCAAGCTCCTCAATATCGGTTGTTCCATCGATATCAAAGGTGGTTTCATTAACCTGTGCGATTTCTTCTTCCTCGTCGTCATATTCATCCTGCATATTACCAACGATTTCCTCAAGTAGGTCCTCGATGGTAACAATACCCGAAATTCCACCGTATTCATCGCTTACGAATACCATCTGAAGGCGCTTTTCGGTCATCTCATTAAAGAGGTCGCCGCAGCGCTTGGATTCGGGAACAAAAACTGCCTCGCGCATAACATCGGCAATCGTAACCGATGAAGGAATCTTTTTGCCAACATAGGGGAGAAGGTCCTTAACATAAAGGATACCCTTAATATCATCGAGGTCCTCTTCGTAAACGGGGAGACGGGAATATCCCGCTTCAAGCGTTTTTTCGAGAACTTCGGAGAAATTATCGTTAATTTCAACCGCAACCAGGTCGGTTCTATGGGTCATAACATCGGCGGCAACGATATCGTCGAACTCGAAAATGTTATTAATCATTTCCTTTTGGCTCTCTTCGATAACGCCCTTTTCCTCACCGGCGTCAACCATCATAAGTATTTCCTCTTCGGTAACGGTTTCTTCGTTTGCGTTGGGGTCCATTCCAAACAAACGAACAATACCGTTGGTTGAGAGGGAAAGTATTTTAATAAAGGGGGTCATGGCGCGTCTTACAAATAAAAGAATGCCAACAACCTTATATGAAATAGCCTCGCCCTTCTGCATAGCGATTCTCTTGGGAACAAGTTCGCCGAGAACAAGCGAGAAATAGGATATAATAAGAGTAATTATAACAAGCGCTACATCCTGCATCCAAGAGGGAGTTGGGGTATCATAGAACCAGCTCCAAATCCAGTTTGCCATAGGGCCCGAAAAGCTATCGGCCGCGGCAGCAGATGTTAAGAATCCGGCAAGAGTAACACCGATTTGAATTGTAGATAAAAAAGCAGAAGGACTTTTAGTAAGCTTTAAAACCTTTTTAGCTCCCGAGTGTCCCTCCTCGGCCATTTTTTTGAGCTTGGTATCATTTAGCGAGATAATAGCAATCTCGCTCATCGAGAAAAATGCGTTAACAAGAATAAGTACGAAAAGTAGGACCAAAGGCCACCCGTCCATAAAAATTTAAAACTCCGTTTCATAAATAAATTTCGGCACATAAGCACCAACACATATAATATAATAAATTGGCATAAAAAGTCAACAACTTATTTTGGGGGCTTTGCGGCGCAAAACCGACTTTATCCAAGAAAAAGGGCGACATTTTCAAAAAAAGATAAAAAATGGCTCAAAAAACCGAAAAACGAACCTAATCGACCGATTCTCAAAAACCTTAAAAGATATAAGGGAGCTATTGCTTTTTGGGGGGAATATAGGTATAATAATAAAGATGACTTTAAAAGAAAAGGGGCAAAAAAGTTGAACCTGAAGAGAGCGCTCGGCAGTAATCGTGGTGTTCTGCTTAAGAATACCGTTATGCTTTATATATTGCAATTTTCAACCTATCTTTTGGCGTTGCTTGTTGCTCCGTATGAAACCCGAGTTTTGGGGGCAGAGGTATATGGCGGATTTTTGGAGGCATCGGCTTCCATTGTTATATATTTTCAGCTCGTAATCGATTTCGGCTTTCTCCTTTCGGCAACCGAGGATGTTTCCCGCCATCGTGAGGATAAGCAAAAGCTATCCGAAATTTTAAGCTCGGTAACCGGCGCAAAGCTATTGCTCTCGCTTGTTTCTTTTGGAATGCTGATGCTGCTTTGCCGCCTGATTCCCGCTTGGGAAAAGAAGCAAACGGTTTTGATTTTAACCTTTGTAGCCTCTATGATAAATTCGTTTATGCCCGATTTTCTCTATCGCGGCCTCGAAAAAATGACTGCGATAACCGTTCGAACCGTTTCGATAAAGATATTATTCTCCGCAGCGATTTTCCTGTTTTTGAAGCGCCCCGAGGATGTTTGGGTTGTTCCCGCGCTTAATATTGCCGGCAACAGTATTGCCTTGTTTTTAACCTATTTCCATGTTATCAAAACCCTTGATATTCATTTTAGCCTTTGTAAAATGGGTGAGGTTTTATTCGCCCTTCGCCGCTCATCGGTTTTCTTCTTCTCGCGCATCGCAACAACCGTTTACGGTGCGCTCAATACCGTTATTCTTGATATAATAACCGGAAGCGGAGCGCCAACGGGATATTACACCTCTGCAAATAAGCTTATAACCGCAGGCAAAAACGGACTTACTCCCATAGCCGATAGCCTTTATCCTTATATGACCCGCAACCGCGATTTTAAACTCGTTAAAAAGGTTTTGCTTATAATGGAGCCGGTTATTTTCTTGGTTTGTGCCGTTATATTTGTTTTTGCAAATGATTTTTGCGGTTGGTTCTTTGGCCCCGATTTCAGAGAGGCGGGCTCCGTTTTGAGAGCAATGCTGCCGATAGGCGTTGTAACCCTTCCGAGCTATATTTTCGGCTTCCCGATGTTAACTGCTATGGGCATCTCAAAGCACGCAAACTATTCAACCATTTTCGGTTCGGTTTTCCATATGATTGTTCTTGGAATCCTGTTCGCTTTTAATAAGGTTAATATGATTTCTCTGGCCTTAAGCGTTACTGCAACCTCAACCGTAATTCTTTTATACAGAATTGTTGTAATTTATAAAAACCGTCATTTAATATATGCTCCGCCGAAAGGAGAAAAGCAGGATGCTAAATAAAATACTCAAGGTTTTTTTC
>SVPK01000007.1 GCA_015065875.1 Oscillospiraceae bacterium | reverse complement strand
TGTCCTTGTTTACTCCAAAATCTCTTTGGAATTGTCGGGTCCTTTTGTTTCTTATCGTTGTTTAATTTTCAAGGTTCAACCGCGCTCCTTCTTCAGGGCGCCCGATTATAATACCACAACCATTCCCTCTTGTCAACACTTTTTTACAAATATTTTTAAAATTTTTCGACTTTGGGTAAATTGTTTTATTACGTGGAAATTATTCCCCAAAAAACTTATCATTATTCACAAAGCATTTGCCGAAGTTGACCCAGAATTTTCTTTTCACTGCGCGAAACCTGGACCTGTGTCATAGATAATACCGATGCAGTTTCTTGTTGGGTTTTGCCTTCAAAGTAGCGAAGTTTTATAAGAAGACTATCATTTTTGGGCAAACGCGACAACACATCATCGAGCATGAGGCGGTCGGTTAGCATATCGCCGTTATCCGAGACGGCTAAATCGAGCTCGTGAATCTCGTCATCACTTTCATAGGTGAGCGACACTGTTGGTTGGGTTGCACAGATAGCCTCGGTTATTTCTTCGGGTGAAACCGAGAGGCTTTCGGCCAAGGTTGACACGCTCGGTTCACCTTCGCCGCGCTTTATCGCCTTTTCGCATTCGTTTTTAATTTTTAAAGAAAGCTCCTTTATACCGCGAGAGACCTTTATGCTCCCGCCATCGCGAAACATTCTTTTTATCTCACCCAAGATTACGGGGACCGCATAGGTTGAAAAGCAAAAGCCAAGTGAAGCATCGAAACCGTCATAGGCTTTTATAAGGCCGATACATCCGGCTTGAAAAATATCATCATATTCTATTCCCTTGCCTAAAAAATGTTTACAGCAGGAATGAACAAGCCCCATATTGTTTGAAAGGAATACATCGCGCTCACACATTTTTACCTACACGAACGCTTATGCGTTTTTTCATTGTTACGGTTGTTCCCTTTCCGACATGGGAGGTGACGCGGAGGGTATCCATAAAGCTTTGCATCACGGTAAAGCCGAGACCTGCACGCTCGCCGCCTTCGGAGGAATAGAGCGGAGTCATTGCTTTTTCGATATCGGCAATGCCGCAGCCCTTATCACGAATTTTAATTTCAACAACATTGCATTCAAGAATACGAACCGATATGTATATCTTTCCGATTTCATTTTTATAGGCATGAACAATGCAGTTGGTTACCGCCTCGCTTACGGCGGTTTTTATATCGTTGATTTCCTCGACGGTTGGGTCGAGTTGCGCTACAAACGCGGTTACCGCCACACGGGCAAAGCTTTCGTTTGAGGAACGCGAGAGCAGATTCATGGTAAATTTATTTAGTTGTTTCATATTTCATACCGCCTTTTTCTATTTTGGCTAATCGGGTAAGTCCCGCAAGCTGCATTACCTTATATATTTGAGGAGAAGGATTTGTTATGGCAAGCTCGGCGCCGTTTTTAGATACCGCCTTATATCTGCCCATAACGAGACCGATACCCGAGCTATCCATAAAGGTTATATCCTTGAAATCGAGAACAAGCAGTGTTGGCATATTGGCCTCAATCGCGGCATCAATCTCCTCACGCATTGGTTTTGCCGAATGATGGTCGAGTTCACCCGACAGATAAGCGACGGTTACATCGCCGTTTACTTCTATTTTTACCGACATAGTATTCCTCCTTAAAATAAAAACGGACAAGTCTATACATATTAGTATAAGACTTATCCGTTTTGGATTTTGGCATATTCGGTTGTCGAATCAAAGGGATGAATAAAACTTTCGGGCTTTTTCGCGAATCTCGGATGCGAGATAAAGCGAGCCGAAAATAAAAACTTCACTCTCGCCACGAGTAAGGGCTAATGCCTCGTCGGTATCTTTGGCGGCCATTACATCGGGGCAATACTTTATTGCGATACGGACGAGTTCAGTTGCCGAGAGGGCTCGAGGGTTATCGACTGTTACGGTTATCACCTTTGATAGATACGGGAGGGTTTTGGATAAAACCTCTTCGCAATTTTTATCGGCCATCATTCCTATTATTGCGGCCGCGCCCTTATGCTCACGAAGAACCTTTGCAAGCGCGGCGGCGCCATGCGGGTTATGAGCGCCATCGAGCAGGACGACAGGCTTTTCGCAAATCAGTTCGAGTCTTGCGGGGAAATGGGCTTTTGCTACTCCCTCTATTATATGGTCAGGTTGAACCTTAACGGGAATGGCTTTTATGGTTTCGATTGCGAGGAGCGCGTTTTCGATTTGGTATTCGCCGAGAAGCGAGGTTTTATATTCTATACCTTTATATATAAAGGCGTTACCTGTAAGGCCCGAGGATAAAACCTTTAATTCGTTTACATCGGGTATTATAACCTCGGCTTGACTTTTTATAACCTCCAACGCTTCGGGATGCTGGTTATAGGTTGTTAAAACGCGGGAGCCTTGCTTTATAATGCCGCACTTCTCCCCCGCTATCGCTGAAATGCTATCGCCCAAAACGGCAGTATGGTCGAGACCTATACCGGTTATAACGGCGGCAAGCGGAGAGACGCAAACATTGGTTGCATCGAAGCGACCACCCAACCCCGTTTCGAGAACAACAATATCGCATCCTTTATATTTATAATATAGGAAGGCGACGGCGGTTATAAACTCGAATTCGGTTACCTCTACCCCTGTTTCTTTTACACGAGAAGCAAGATAGGCAAAATCCTCTTCGCTTATATATTCGCCATCAATTTGGATTCGCTCGCGAAAGCAAACAATATATGGCGAAATATAAAGCCCCGTTTTATATCCCGCAGACGACAGGATACTTGCGGTTATGGTGCAGACCGAGCCCTTGCCGTTGGTTCCCGCAACATGGATAAACTTCATATCATTTTGCGGGTTGCCGAGAAGGGACATAAGCTCTTTTATTCGCTCAAGTCCCGCATGGGTTGGAAATCGCGGCAGACCTTTTAGGTATTCAAGGCTTTCAATATAATTCATAATATCATACCTTTAAAATCAAAGACCGTGCAAAAATATACACGGTCTTTTAATACTACATTTGCTTTTTGATAGATTCGATGCTTTCTTTAAGCATTTCAATCTTATCAAGGGTTTTTGCAAGCTGGGCGCGTTGGGTTTCGATAAGGGCGGGCGGAGCTTTGGCAACAAAGCCGGGGTTTCCAAGCTTACGCTCGGAGAACTCTTTATCTTCCTCTGCCTTTTTAAGCTCCTTTTCAAGACGAGCGAGTTCGGCGGTGAAGTCAACCAATTCATTCATAGGAATATAGATGGTTGCATCATCGGTTACAACGCGAACTGCATCGGGAAGCGAAAGCTCGATATCAACCTCAACGGCAGAGCCGCTTGCCAACTTCATTAAAACGGGGGCGCCCGCAGAGAAGGTTTCGGGCGACGAGGTTTCAACGCAGAGCTTTGCCTTGCGCGAGGGAGCAACATTCATCTCGGCGCGGATATTACGAACCGCCTTAACGGCCGCAATAATCTTTTCAAACTCGGCAACCTCATCGGCGAAGTTTAGCGCCTCATCGGCCTCGGGCCACTTGGAAATCATAATAGTTTCGCCTTCATGCGGCAAAGACTGCCAAATTTCCTCGGTTATGAAGGGCATAAAGGGATGGAGCAGCTTCATAGTATTTGAGAATACGTAAACGAGAACTGCCTTAACCGTTTCTTTAGCCTCGGCATCATCACCATTAAGGCGAATCTTTGCAATCTCAACATACCAATCGCAGAAAACATCCCAAATGAAATCATAAAGCTTGCTAACGGCGAGACCCAACTCGTATTTATCGAGGTTTTGGGTTACTGCCGCGGCAACCTCGTTATACTTGGAGAGAATCCACTTATCCTCCATTGCGAGGTTTTCGGGAATATGGGGAGCGGGCTCGTTTTCGCCTAAATTCATAAGAACGAAGCGAGCGGCATTCCAAATCTTATTAGCGAAGTTACGGCTTGCACCTACGCGCTCGGGCGAATAGCGCATATCATTTCCGGGGCTATTGCCGGTTGCGAGGGTAAAGCGAAGGGCATCGGCGCCGTATTTTTCAATTTCAAGCAACGGGTCGATACCGTTGCCGAGCGATTTCGACATTTTTCTACCCTCGGCATCGCGAACAATACCATGGAACAAAACGGTATTGAAGGGGGCTTTTCCGGTATACTCAAGGCCGGAGAAAATCATTCTGGAAACCCAGAAGAAGATGATATCATAACCGGTTACAAGGGTATTGGTTGGGTAGAAATATTTATACTCCAAGGTTTCTTCGGGCCAACCCATGGTTGAGAAGGGCCAAAGAGCCGAAGAGAACCAGGTATCGAGGGTATCCTCATCCTGACGGAGATGAACATTGCCGCACTTGGGGCAAACTGTTGGCTCGCCGCGCGAAACGATAACCTCGCCGCATTCATCGCAATACCAAGCAGGTATACGGTGACCCCACCAAAGCTGACGCGAGATACACCAATCCTTGATGTTCTCCATCCAATTGAAGTAGGTTTTTTCAAAGCGGGAAGGAATTAAGGTTATATCGCCGTTTTTAACCGACTCGATAGCCGGTTTTGCAAGCGGCTCCATCTTAACAAACCACTGTTTGGAAATGCGGGGCTCAACAACCGAGTTACAACGATAGCAAGCGCCAACATTATGCTTCATGGGCTCAACCTTAACCAGGTAGCCGCCTGCTTCAAGGTCTTTTACTATCTCTTTGCGAGCCTCATAACGGTCGAGTCCGCTATATTTGCCGCAATCATCGGTCATTTTTGCATCATCGGTCATAACATTGATGATGGGCAGGTCATGACGCAGACCAACCTCGAAATCGTTGGGGTCGTGAGCCGGGGTGATTTTAACAACGCCGGTTCCGAAATCCATTTCAACATAGGTATCGGCAACAACGGGAATCTCACGGCCGACAAGCGGCAGGGTTACGGTTTTGCCGATAAGATTTTTATAACGCTCATCATCGGGATGAACTGCAACGGCAGTATCGCCCAGCATGGTTTCGGGGCGGGTTGTTGCAAGCTCAAGCCAACCGCTACCATCCGAAAGCGGATAGCGAAGATGCCAGAAGTTGCCGTCATGCTCCTCATAGCTTACCTCGGCATCGGATATCGAAGTATGGCAATGGGGACACCAGTTTATAATGCGTTCGCCGCGATAGATCAGTCCCTTCTCGTAGAGACGGACAAAAACCTCGCGAACAGCCTTTGAACATCCTTCATCCAAAGTGAAGCGCTCGCGCTCCCAATCGCAGGAGGAGCCGAGTTTTTTAAGCTGGGAAATTATAGTTCCGCCGTATTTTTCCTTCCATTCCCAGGCGCGCTCTAAAAACTTTTCGCGGCCAAGGTCTTCCTTTGAGATTCCCTCTTTACGCATTGCCTCAACTATTTTAGCCTCGGTTGCGATGGAAGCATGGTCGGTTCCCGGCATCCAAAGAGTGCTATAGCCCTGCATTCTCTTATGACGGATAAGGATATCCTGAAGAGTTTGGTCAAGCGCGTGGCCCATATGGAGCTGACCGGTTATATTCGGAGGAGGGATAACAATTGTATAAGGTTTTTTGTTTTGGTCGACCTCGGCATGGAAATAGCCTCCGTCGAGCCAGAATTTATAAAGTCGTTCCTCAACCTCATTCGGGTCGTAGGTTTTTGCAAGTTCTTTTTGCATGAGAATCCCCCAAAACGGTTATTGTTTCAATATAATATATCAAATTTCGTTGTTTGTCAAACATTGGCAGCAGTATTATCTCTGCTTTTTAGGGCATTAATAATACTGTCAGACGAAATTTTATATAAGCTTGCGTTTGTAATTCGGCTGACAGCCGCTCGCGTTTCGCGGGCGGCTCTTTTTTTATATTTTCATTTGCTCGCCCGAAATGCCATCGCGCTTAATGGCGCCTGCGGCAGGAAGATTACGGGTGCGATATCTATGCGGGTCGGATAACATTCCATCCGAATAGAGCTCGGCCGAATAGAGACGCTGACCCTTTTTCTGGGTCATAACTGCGACTCCTCCGCTATCCTTGGTTACCTTCGGAGCCAACATTCCCGTTCCCAAAAGGAGCATTCTGCCGTTGGTTGAGGTTAGCAGAACATCGCAGTCCTCGGGAATATACAGAATTGATGAAAGCGGGAATTTATCGCTATAGGCATTTATGAGCTTTTTGCGCTTAGTTTTGGTTTTATAGGCTTCAAGCGGAACCTTGGCTACCCTACCGTTTTCAAATATAAAGAGCATATATCCCTTATAATCGATGGTATCAACCATATAAACCGTTCCCTCGCCCTCATCGAAGCCGAGCTTTGACGGAATATATTCGCCCATTTGGCTGGCCTTTCCGTCGGCCATTTCATTGACCGATGATTTATAAACCTGACATTTATCGGTAAAGAACAAAAGCTCATGGGTATTATTTGAATCGAAGGTTTGGGTTATCTCATCGCCCTCTTTAAGCTTTTGCTCTCCGCTCATACGAAGCGAAAGCGGGGTTATCTTTTTAAAGTAGCCTTCCTTTGTAAAGAACAAGTGAACCTGATAATCGGCGACCTTTTCTTCCTCGAGGGTAATTTGATTTTCCTCGGCCGAGATAATGGCGGTTTTACGGTCGTTTCCGTATTTTTCGGCAACTGCCTCGAGTTCCTTTATGATTATGCGAAGCACCTTGCGGCGGTCGCCCAATATAGACTCGAGCTCGGCTATTTCCTTTTCGAGCTCCTCAACATCGGCCAAGCGCTTTAGAATATACTCGCGGTTAAGATGGCGCAGTTTTATTTCGGCAACATAATCGGCCTGAATCTCATCGATTCCAAAGCCAATCATAAGGTTGGGAACAACCTCGCGCTCCTCTTTGGTTTCGCGAACAATCTTTATCGCCTTATCGATATCAAGAAGAATTTTTTGAAGGCCCTTAAGGAGATGGTATTTTTCCTTTGCCTTGGTTAGATTATAATAGGTTCTGCGCTTTACGCATTCAACTCTGAAAGCGGTCCACTCGCAGAGAATCTCCTTTATTCCCATAACGCGGGGAGTTCCGCCGACGAGAATATTGAAGTTACAGGAGAAGCTATCCTGCAGCGGAGTCATCTTAAAGAGCTTCTGCATTAATTTTTCGGGGTCGGTTCCGCGCTTGAGGTCAAGCGTTATTTTAAGACCCAAAAGGTCAGTCTCATCACGGATATCGTTGATTTCGGTTATCTTTTTCTGCTTTGCGAGTTCAACTATCTTTTCGATGATGGCCTCGATGGTTGTTGTAGGCGGAATTTGCTTTATATCTATACAGTTTTGAGATTTATCATACTCATAGGTTGCTCTAACCTTAAAGCTGCCAAGACCGGTTTCATATATTTTTTCCATCTCGGCGCGGTTATATAAAAGCTCACCGCCGCCCGGGAAATCAGGGGCCGTTAGATAATCGGCGATATTAACATCCTCATCCTTGATATATTCAATCTCGGCTCGGCAAACCTCGCGGAGATTAAAGGGACAGATATTATTGGCCATACCAACTGCGATACCCTTATTGGCATTAACCAAAACGGTTGGGAAGGTTACGGGGAAAAGGGTTGGCTCCTGCATGGAAGCATCATAGTTATCAACAAAATCAACCGTATCGCTTCCGATATCGCGGAAAAGCTCGGCCGCTATGGGAGCAAGCTTGGCCTCGGTATAACGCGGAGCAGCATATGCCATATCGCGCGAATAGGCCTTACCCATATTACCCTTTGATTCAACAAAGGGATGGAGAAGCGCTTCATTTCCCTCGGTTAGACGAACCATAGTTTCATAAATCGCGGCATCACCATGAGGGTTGAGGCGCATGGTTTGACCAACGATGTTGGCCGATTTGATTTTAGCGCCATTTAACAGTCCCATACCATACATGGTATAGAGGAGTTTACGGTGTGACGGCTTAAATCCATCGATTTCGGGTATGGCACGCGAGAGAATAACACTCATCGCATAGGGCATATAGTTGATTTCCAGCGTTTCGGTTATCGGTTGCTCGACTATGGTTCCCGCACCTGCAATATATGCGTTTGCCACGGGGGCAGACGGTTTTATCTCGGTTTTTTTCTTTCTCGGAGGCATATAATACCCCTTTCTAAAAACTTAACTGATATCTGCATCGGCTATATACATATAGCCCTTTTCGGTTATTATCTCTTTACGGCCATCAATATCATCGCCGAGGAGAATATCAAACATACGGGCGGTTGCCTCGGCTTCCTCGGGATTAACCTTTATAAGACGGCGGGTTTCAGGATTCATGGTTGTAAGGCTCATCATATCGGCCTGGTTTTCACCAAGACCCTTGGAGCGCTGAATACTGCACTTTTGGTCGCCAACCATATTTTGCATTATATCGGCCTTTTCCTTTTCATCATAGGCGAAATAGGTTTTCTCTTTGGTTGTTATCTCATAGAGCGGGGTTTCGGCAATGAATACCTTGCCCTCATCGATAAGGGTTGGGATAAGGCGATATATCATGGTTAAGATAAGGGTTCTAATCTGGAAGCCATCCTCATCGGCATCGGTACAAATTATAACCTTGCTCCAACGCAGAGCATTAAGGTCGAAGGTTGAAAGGTCCTTATTCGCTTTTGATTTAACCTCAACTCCGCAACCTAGCACCTTTATAAGATTAGTTATAATTTCGCTTTTAAAGATGCGGTCGTATTCGGCTTTCAGGCAGTTAAGAATCTTACCGCGAACAGGTATAACGGCCTGGAACTCGGCATTGCGCGCCATCTTAACCGAACCGAGCGCGGAATCACCCTCAACTATAAAGAGTTCTCGTATCTCCTTATCCTTACTGCGGCAATCAACAAACTTCTCAATTCGATTGAGCATATCATTGCCCGAGGTTTGGAGCGTTTTCTTTATATTTAGGCGTTCCTTTTCGCTCTTTTCGCGGCTGCGCTTATTTATAAGAACCTGGTCGACAATCTTATCGGCCTCGGCCTTATTCTCGATAAAATAAATCTCGAGCTGACGGCGGAAGAAATCGTTCATCGCCTCATAGATAAATTTATTGGTTATCGATTTTTTGGTTTGGTTCTCGTAGGAGGTTTGGGTTGAGAAGGAGGATATAACTATTACCAAGCATTCCTCGATATCTGCGAAGGTTATTTTACTTTCATTGCGGTTATATTTACCCGTTTGCTTAATATAGGCATCAATCTGATAAACAAAGGCATTTCTAACCGCCTTATCGGGCGAGCCGCCATGCTCAAGCCAACTTGAGTTATGATAATATTCCTTAATTTGGTTGCGGTTCGAGAAGCAGACCGCCGCATTTATCTTAACGCGATAATCATTCATATCCTCGCGGTCGCGACCGGTTCGCTCGGTTTGCCAAAGTTGAACGCCGGTTAGCGCATCGCTTCCTGCAACCTCGGTTGCATACTCACGGATACCATCGGCATACATAAATTCCTGCGTTTCAAACTTATTGCCAACCTGATTGCGGAACACAAAAAGGATATTCTCGTTAACAATAGCTTGGCGCTTAATAAAATCAACAAAAAATTCGGCGGGAATATTAATATCGGTAAATACATCGAGGTCGGGCTTCCAACGGGTGCGGGTTCCGGTTGCTTTGCCCGAAAACTCTTCCTTTTTAAGACCGCCTTTATTTTCGCCCTTTTCAAAATGGAGGTTATATTTAAAGCCATCGCGTTTAATCTCAACATCCATATATTCGGAGGCATACTGCGTTGAGCAGAGACCGAGACCATTTAGTCCCAACGAGAAATCATAGCCGCTTCCCTGCTCCTCGTTATATTTTCCGCCCGCATAGAGCTCGCAATATAAAAGTTCCCAGTTATATTTTTGCTCGCGGGTATTATAATCAACAGGTGCGCCACGGCCGAAATCCTCTACCTCAATAGAATGGTCGGCATAGCGGGTTATTATTATTTTTTTGCCATAGCCTGCTCGGGCCTCATCGATTGAGTTGGAGATAATCTCAACAACCGAATGTTGACAACCATCAAGACCGTCGGATCCAAATATAACTCCCGGTCTTTTTCTAACTCTATCGGCGCCTTTCAGGCTGGATATACTTTCGTTATCGTATGTGGTCTTTTTTGCCATACTTCTACCTCGCATATATTATCTATTATATAATATACTATATATAGTATTATGTCAAGTTTCAAAACCACCATAAAAAGCAAAAAAGCCGCATAACTGCGGCTTTTTTAATTACTTTTTAACATAGCTTAAGGGGTTAACGGCAACATCATTAATACGAACCTCAAAATGGAGATGATTGCCGGTTGATTGACCGGTTGAACCAACGAGTGCGATGGTTTCGCCCTTTTCAACAACCTGACCCTTGGTAACAAGCAGCTTGCTTGCATGGGCATAAACGGTTCTGTAACCATTGCCATGGTCGATAACAACAAAGTTACCGTAATCGCTGCGATAATGAGCATAGGCAACGGTTCCGCCCATAGAGGCATATATTTCGGTTCCCTTTGCACAAGCGATATCAATGCCCTTATGACCGCGACCATCACCCATATAGGAGGTTATGGTTGTTCTTGCGGATTTATCGAGCGGCCACATAAACTTCGAGTTAGACGAAGCATATTTGGTGCTTGAAGTTTTGGAAACGGTTGCGGTTCCAACCAATTGCTTTTGGGCAACAGGCTCGGTAATAGTAGTGCTCTTAATAATATTGCGTTCGGTTTCGATACCGTTAACGCAGGTAACCTTTGCAACAACATCGGCTTGTCCCGGAACGCCGGCACTTGTTATCTTAACGTAGCCTTTAAGATAATCGTTGCTCTCGGTTTTTTCGGTTCCATAAGGAATCTCATCAATATAAGCTTCGGTTTTAACGGTTTTAACATCGGCACAGCAGATATATTTTCCTGCCTGCGAATAATCAACAACCGCAGAATGCGGAACATAGCCCTCAACAACCTCAAGCTTTGAAACAAAGCTTACTTCCTCTACATCATCGGCAGTAAACGCATTAAGACGATATGAAAGACCGTTTTCGAGGAGCTCGGGGTTTTCGCAAACCGCAAAAGCGGGCTTGCCATCAACCATAAGTACGGAAACTTTAGTTAAAGAATCTTCTTCAGCTAATATGTTCTCGGCAACCGTTTCGGCCGAATTGATTTTTGAGCCAACGGTTAAAGAAAGCGAAAGCTCGGCCTTATCAAGATAAGAATCGGCTCCCTCGGCCTTTATACCCGAAAGGGCTGCACCCTCGATAGCAGAAAGGCTATCGGCGCTTTCAACATAGCCAACAGTTTTTCCTTCATAGGTAACGCGATAAGCAAACTGAACGCCGCAGATATTAGCTGCAGCAAAGCCTGTAAGCAATACTGCGCCAACAGCTACGACGAGCTTAACGCGAACACTTGCCTTACGAAGGGACAATATTGTATTTTTCGAGATATCCTTTGCCTGCCCTAAAAGGGATTTAAGGGTTTCTAAAATAAAAATCAGTCCTTTAAAAAGTTACGATTTTGTAACCTCGTGTTACTATTATTATACCGAGTTATTACAAAATTGCAACCTTTAGGACTGATTTTTGTTATTTTGCCCAAAAGTTATTCATTGATTATGTGCTAATTAGTTAAAAGGCACATTAAAAGAACGACATTTGGTTAGAATCGGGCAAATCGCCCAGCGCGCCTATGTCAGAAAGGGTCTGGATAATGGTTTTACTAACGCCTGCGGCGGTTTGGAACTCATCCTTCGAGATATAATCCCCTTCTTGCGCGGCGGCATAGATTGCTTCGGCCGCCTTATCGCCTACGCCCGAAAGAGCGCAGAACGGCAAGCGCATTTTCCCATCCTCAAGTTCATAACGGGTTGCATGAGATTTCTTGAGGTCAATGGGCAGTATCTCAAGTCCGCGGCTCAACATCTCATTTATAATAAGAAGCTTATTATGAACATCGGTTTCCTTAACCGATGCTTCCTTACCCTTTGCCTTAATGGATGCAATTCTTTGACGCACGGCCTCCTTGCCGCGCATAACGGTTTCAACCTCGATATCTTCGGGACGGGCGGTAAAGAAGGCACAATAAAACTCAATAGGCTTATGAACCTTATACCAAGCAAGACGAAGCGCAGAAATAACATATGCTGCGGCATGGGCCTTGGGGAACATATATTTTATCTTTCCGCAGCTCTCAATATACCATTCGGGAACTCCATGCTCACGCATAACATCGGTCATTGAGTTCCATTCATCCATTGAAACGGCACCCTTTGCTATAAGTCCCTTACGAACGGTTTCGGTTATTTTAAAGGCCAGTCCGCTCTCGATGCCCTGATGAATAAGGTATACCATTATATTATCACGGGTTCCGATAACCTCCGAAATGGTGCAGATTCCCTTATCGATAAGGTCCTTCGCATTGCCGAGGTAAACATCGGTTCCGTGAGACAGACCCGAAATCTGCAAAAGGTCGGCAAAGTTCTTGGGTCGGCAATCGAGAAGCATTCCGCGAACGAAATCGGTTCCGAATTCGGGAATACAGAAGGTTCCGTTTTGGGAGAAAATCTCCTCAGGGGTAACGCCCAGTGCCTCGGTTGAGGTAAACAACGAATAAACCGCAGGGTCACTCATCGAAACAGCGTTTACGGGTATGCCCGAAAATTCCTCAAGATATTTATATGTTGTAGGAACAACGTGACCGAGCTCGTCGAGCTTTAGGATGGTATCATGAATCGAATGGAAATCGAAATGGGTTGTTATAATATCCGATTCGGTATCATCGGCGGGGTGCTGAATGGGGCAGAAATCATATATTTCTTTATCGCGGGGAACAACAATCATACCCGCAGGGTGCTGACCGGTTGTTGATTTAACCTCGCTATCACGGAGAAGTCCTGCCAGGCGCTTAAGCTCCGCGTTGTTGAGAACAATATTTTTCTTTTCGGCATAGGCCTTTGCAAAACCGAAGGCGGTTTTTTCGGCTATGGTAGATATTGTTCCCGCTTTGAAAACATTCTCGCGACCGAAAAGCTGCTCGGTATATTTTTGAACCTCGGATTGGAATTCATCCGAGAAGTTAAGGTCGATATCAGGAACCTTATCGCCCTTAAAGCCAAGGAAGGTTTCAAACGGGATATCATGACCATCGCGCAATAGCGGCGCCCCGCATTTTGGGCAATTCTTTTCGGGCAAATCAAAGCCTGAGCCTACCTCGCCTTTTAGGAAAAACTCATTATACTGACATTCGGGACAGTAATAATGCGGCGCAAGCGGGTTCACCTCGGATATACCCGCCATGGTTGCAACGAAGGATGAACCAACCGAACCACGGCTTCCAACAAGATAGCCGTTATCCTCGCTGTATTTAACCAATCGTTGAGCCGACATATACATTATAGAATATCCGTTGTTAATAATACCGTTTAATTCCTTTTCAAGGCGCTCCTCAACATACGGGGGCAATGGGTCGCCATACATAGCGCGGGCGCGCTTGCGACAGATATCGCGAAGCTCATCATCCGAGCCCTCAATAACCGGCGGATAATTTCCATCGGGAACGGGAATTATATCGCCGCTTATCATTTCATTTATCTTGGCAGGATTGGTAACAACAAATTCTTCGGCGCGGTCACCAAAATAGGAAAACTCCTCAAGCATTTCGGCCGTTGTATGCAACCAAAGGGGTGCCTGATGGTCAAAATCATCAAAGCCCTGACCCGCAAGCAATATCTTTCTTATTACCTCATCCTCTTTTTTGAGGAAGTGAACGTCGCCCGTTGCAACAACGGGGAGACCAACCTTATCGGCTATTTCAACAACCTTACGGTTGAAATCACGAATAACATCAAACGAGGTAACGCGGCGGAAGCGGTTAGGCGTTACTGCGCCGCTACGCTTATCAACATGGTCGGGTTCGGCCGAAGCACGAATCATAAACTCGTTGTTGCCTACCGGTTGGATTTCGAGATAATCATAAAATCTCGCTATCTCACAAAGCTCTTCATCGGTTTTACCATCGATAATCGCGGTATAAAACTCGCCCGCCTCGCAGGCACTTCCTACAATAAGACCCTCGCGATGGGCTTTAAGCTTGCTTCGCAGGGTGCAGGGGCGACCATGGAAATCGTTTAAATGCGCCTCGGATACCAGCTTATATAGGTTTTTAAGACCGGTAAAGTCCTTAACCAACATTATTATATGGCGGCGAAGCTTACCGATTTCTTTTGAATTCATTTTGGAGAGGTCATATTTTTCATCGTCAACCAAATAGCCCTCAACGCCGTATATAACCTTAAAATCCTTGCCTGCCTTACGCAATTTTTTAACTGCGGCCGCGGCGGCGGGATAAGCCTGAACAACGCCATGGTCGGTTATTGCGATTGCACTGTGACCCAACTTGGCGGCATGCTTAATTATATCGCCTGCCGAGCTTACTGCATCCTTGGCCGACATATTGGTATGGCAATGAAGCTCGATTCTTTTATGCTCGGCTTCATCCTTGGGGAAATATTCCTCAAGCGTTGCAAGCGCGGATACCTTAACTATGAAGCTATCCATCCAACGGTCGTATTCATAGGTTCCGTTAACAAGCAAAACTGCGCCGTTCGAAAGCGGCTTTATCTCCTCTTTGCGCTTTGCATCTATAAATAGACTTGCTTCGAGCGAATTGGTATTATCGCTAAAGCAGAATTTACAGCTAACCATGGGGCCGCGCTTGGTGTTAACTGTTCGAGAATCAACCTCAAACACCCTTCCCCATCCGCAGAACTTGGCCTGCGCATCGGGACTGCCGAGCGGGATATATTCGGATAGCGGCTTTACCTTACGGTCGAGGGCTCGTCCATAAAAAAGCTCGGCGCTCTCAAGATAGACGGGAAGCCCATCGGCCGGTTTTCCGCTAAACACCTTTTTAGGCTTTGACTCTACGGGCGCCGCAGGCTTTTGAGCAGGTTTTTCGGGGCGCGGGGGTGCGCTTATCGGAGCCTCGGGGGTTTCGGGGGCAGAAAGAGCCTCCTCGCCCGAAATCACTACCTCGATATCAACCGCGAAAAGCTCCTTTACAAGCTTTTTAAGTTCAACATCGAAATGCAAGCCTTTAACAGCCGAAAGACCGCCGAATTTTAAAACTATATTAAAGAATATGCCTTCATAAGAATATTCGGCACCGTTAAAATATCCGTTATATGCCGCATTCTTGCTCTTAATAACACTGCTCAAATCAACAAGCGCATCAAGATTTAAGCACTCCTTCGGAAAAGAATACTTAAAATCAAGACTCTCAAGCGATAAAACTCTCTTAATTGAGGATTCGGTTTCGAGTATTGTTCTATATGGTATGTAATCCTCAAAGGCGACCGAAAGCCTTAAGGAGCGCTCCTCAAGCGATAATGAGCACTCCCCCACCTCACCGCTCGGCAAAGCCGATTTCAGTTCGGAGGACAGATAATCGCCGAATATATTTATAAAACTACTGTTTGGCATTTACCATTCACCATATTCATTCTTAATTTCTTTCATAAGCTCCGCAAAAAGCTCATCCTGCGGAACCTTTCTGATAATCTCACCCTTTTTAAAGATAAGACCGCAACCATCGCCGCCCGCGATACCGATATCGGCTTCGCGCGCCTCGCCGGGGCCATTAACGGCGCAACCCATTATTGCAACGGTTATATTTTTAGTAAAGCCTGCAAGCGCCTTCTCGGCTTCGTTTGCAAGTTCTATAAGGTTAACCTTGGTTCTGCCGCAGGTAGGACAAGAAACTATGCGAGCGCCCTCGCATCTAACACCTGTTGCAGATAAAATATCCTTCGCGGCCGCGATTTCTTTTACGGGGTCATCGGTTAGGGAAACACGAATGGTATCACCTATACCGCGAAGCAAAAGTCCTCCTATGCCGGCGGCCGAGCGAACAAGACCCATATGCGCCGTTCCCGCCTCGGTAACGCCGAGATGGAGCGGATACGGAACCGTTTCGGCGGCTAAAACATAGGTATCATACATAGTTTGAGTATCGGAGGATTTTAGCGATAAAACTATATCGTTAAAATCATATTTTTCGAGTAAGGAGATATGATATTTTCCGCTCTCGACCAATGCGGCCGGAGTAGGTCCGCCATGCTTTGCGAGTATTCCCTTTTCAACCGAGCCGGAGTTAACCCCGATTCGGATGGGAACGCCCGCACATCGACAGGCATCGGCAACCTTCTTCACATTCTGCTCCTCGCCGATGTTACCGGGGTTAATACGAACCTTATCAACACCCGCGGCAACCGATTCGAGCGCCAAGCGATGGTCAAAATGGATATCGGCAACAATCGGAACCGAAACCGCATCCTTAAGAAGCGGGATAAGCTTTACCGTTTCGATATCGGGAACCGAAACGCGGATTATCTCGCAGCCTGCGGCCTCAAGCGCCTTTGCTTGTGCAATATTGCCTTCAAAATCATGGGCAGGAACATTGAGCATCGACTGAATAAGAACATCGGCTCCGCCGCCCATAAGTTTATTTCCTATTTTAACCTGTCGCGTTGTTTTTCGCAGATACATAAATTACACCACCAAAGCCCAAATATCCTTTGCGGTTATGGCCAACATTAAAACTATAAGCAAAATAAAGCCTGCCGCATGGATTAAGGATTCATATTTTTCGGGAACCTTTTTTCTGAAAATCAGTTCAATTAGGATAAATAATAGCCTGCCGCCATCGAGCGCGGGCAAGGGCAAAAGATTAAATATACCCAGGTTTATGGTTATAAGCGCCATAATGGGCCAAATGTTAGAAAGACTCTGCTTTGCCGCCGAGCCTATAACCTCGGTTACCCCAACGGGACCCGATACGGCAGATATACCATATTTGCCCGTTATGAGGTCGACCAGCGAAAACCAAACGACTCTACCATAGGAAAGACCCGTTTTAAAGGTTTGGCTTATAACCGTTCCGAAGGTTTTTGCCTGCGGGGCAACCCAAAAGTCATTCTTGATTACATTGATTCCGTCAACCTGCGTTGTTTTAAATTCAACATCATCGAGAAAGACCTCGTTGCCGTTTCGCAATACGGTTAGGTCAACCGTATTTCCCTTTATTCCTGTAAACATATAGCCAAGGTCAATGGTTGTAAAAACGCGACGACCATCAACCTCGATTATCTCATCGCCAACCGCAAGGCCGCTTTGATTACTTATTGCCTCTTCGGAAAATTCGGCAACAACGGTTGTTGCAAAGCGCTCCTTCGGAAGAAGGGTTGCTCCTATGATTATGAAGCCGAGGATAATATTAAAAACCGCACCCGCGACTATAACAATAGCGCGTCGCCACGCCTTTTTATTGCAAAAAGCACGGCTATCCTCGCTTGCTTCCTCCTCGCCTTCCATTGCACAATAGCCGCCGAATGGCACAAGATTAATTTTATATTCTGTTTCGCCCCAGCGCCAACGCACTAGTTTCGGTCCAAAGCCTATTGCGAACTCATTAACACGAACACCCATAGCCTTTGCGGCAATAAAATGGCCAAACTCGTGAATAAGAACGAGTATTAAAAACATCAATACCGCAACAACATAGGGCCAAACGGAAGAAAGAAAGGAAAGGATAAAATCACCTACTTATAATTTTTAAGAACAATTTCGCGCGCTGCCTTATCGGCCTCAAAGACATCTTCGATAGTAAAGCTATCAACATCGGGTTGCGCCTCATATGCCAAACGAACAAGGCGCGGGATATCGAGGAATTTAATTTTCTTTTCTAAAAACAGGGCAACTGCGGCTTCGTTTGCGCCGTTTACTGCCGCCGCCTTTAATCCGCCCTTTCGCGAAGCCTCGATACATAAAGCAAGACACTCAAAGGTTTCGGTATCGGGATGGGCAAAGGTAAGCGAGCCTATCTCGGCCAAGGATAATCTGCCGCAGGGACACGGAAGGCGCTCCGGGTAGGTTATCGCATACTGAATCGGAAGGCGCATATCTGCGGTTCCGAGTTGGGCTATTACGGCGCCATCGCGCAGTTCAACCGCCGAATGAATTATGCTCTGGCGATGAACCAATACCTCTATATCATCTGCCGAAACAGAGAAAAGATGCGCCGCCTCGATAACCTCGAGGCCCTTATTCATCAGCGTTGCGCTATCGATGGTTATTTTTTGACCCATACTCCAATTAGGATGCTTAAGAGCGTCCTCAAGAGTAACCTTTTCGAGCTCTGCCCTGGTTTTTCCAAAGAAGGGGCCGCCCGAAGCGGTTAAAAGAATTTTTTGGAGAGAGCCCTCGGGAACACCCTGAAGGCTTTGGAAAATCGCCGAATGCTCGCTATCAACGGGAAGAATACTGACTCCCTTTTTCTTTGCCGCCGCCATAACGAGCTCGCCCGCAGTTACAAGCGACTCCTTATTGGCAAGCGCCAAGGTTTTGCCCGCCTCGATTATTGCCATGGTTGAACGAAGACCCGCTATGCCTACTATCGCATTAAGAACGATTTGGGCATCGGGGTGGGTTGCGGCGGCGAGAACGCCCTCCTCACCCGCCAAAACGCGAATCGAGGTATCGGATAATTTATCCTTTAGTTTTTCTGCCAAAGCAGTATCAAAAACCGCAACCAAGTCGGGACAAAACTCTCGCGCTTGGGCTTCGAGCAAATCAATATTTCGGCCCGCCGCAATCGCGGCAACACGCATATTACCCGCTTTTGCGACCTCAAGAGCCTGTGTTCCAATCGAGCCGGTTGAGCCCAATATAGATATCGTTTTCATTTTTTGCTCCTATATTATAACATTATAGTCGGGAAGAACCGAAGTAATGAATAGAAAACCGGGGCAATAAGCAAAACACTATCAAAACGGTCAAGAACACCGCCATGACCCGGCATAAGATTGCCATAATCCTTAATTCCCGCATGGCGCTTTATATAAGAGGCGCTTATATCGCCAACCATTCCCATAATAGAGAAAATCGGGGTTGAAAGGGTTAGCGCCCAGAAGGTTTTATCGCCGAGGGAAATATCGTTTATAATGCAGGCAACGGCAACCGCTATCATACAACCAACTATTCCGCCTATTGCGCCTTCAACCGTCTTCTTGGGACTGAGCGCAGGACAGAGCTTATGCTTGCCGAGAAATACTCCGCTAAAGTATGCAAATGTATCGCTCGCCCAGGCAAAAATAAATATAAGAATAAAGGCAAACATTCCATATCCGCCAAGCAATCTCAATATGCTTGCGAAGGAGAAGGAAATAAAAAGAGTATATGCCTGCGCCGCCGCAAGTTCGGCCGGCGAGGTTTTATCATGGATAAAGAGCGAAAGGGTTAACAAAACTGCAAGATATATAAAATATGCAAGTAATGCTTTTTCGCCGTAATTCCCCGAAAAGAGCACCACCGAGCCTGCGCCGAATAGCGCCGAAAGGCCGGAAATTATTTTATTTTTTACTATCTTGGTGTTGTTTAGAATCTCCCAAATACCTATTGCCGCAAGCAATGCTACTGCGGCGGTAAGTATCCAAGGATAGTATTTATCGAGGGCAATGGGAGTGCTTAAAATAAGTATTCCCGCAAAAAGCAAAATTCCGACAACGCCGGATATAATTCTTGTTTTCATAAGGCATTAAACTTCCTTTCAAAGAGCTTTATACTCCGCCAAAGCGACGGTTTCTATCGCTAAAGCTATCGAGCGCTTCCTCGAGATGGCGGGGGCCAAACTCGGGCCAAAGAACATCGGAAAACCAAAACTCGGCATAGGCCGACTGCCAAATAAGATAATTCGAGAGGCGGTATTCCCCGCTCGGACGAATTATAAAATCGGGGTCGGGTTGGCCTGCGGTATAGAGGTTTTTCGATATAAGCTCATCGGTTACATTCTCGGGCTTTGTTCCGGCGGCGATTATTTTTTTAACCGCGGTAACTATCTCATCGCGACCGCCATAGTTAACGGCGATATTAAGATGCATTCCGGTGAAATCCTTGGAATCCTCCTCGGCCTTGGCCATAAGCTCTCTGATATCCTCAGGCAGGCGCTCTCTGCCGCCTATGAACTGAAGCTTAATATTTTCATGTTTAAATTGGTCGGTATCCTTTAAATACTGACGAAGGATACCCATAATATTATCAACCTCGGCCTGCGGGCGCTTCCAATTTTCGGTTGAGAAGGCATAAACGGTCATATATTTTATGCCTATTTTATTGGCATAGCGCGCAATATCCTTAAAGGTTTTTGAGCCCGCGGCATGACCTGCGGTTCTCGGCAGGTGACGCTTTTTTGCCCATCGGCCGTTGCCATCCATAATTATGGCAACATGCTGCGGCAAAATTCTATCGGACTTTTTCTTCTTAAAAAGTGACATATTCTCCCACTCCCAAAAACCCACCGGACGATTACCATCCGATGGGGCTTTTAGTTATATTTCTAATATTTCTTTTTCCTTTTTCTCGGCGGCAACATCGATTTTCTTGCAGAACTTATCGGTTAAATCCTGCATATCCTTCTCGCCTGCAGCCTGGTCATCCTCGGTTATTTCGTTGGCTTTTCTCATAGCCTTTATCTTTTCAATACCATCGCGGCGAATAGAACGGATTGCAACCTTGCCATCCTCTGCCATTTTGCGAACATCCTTTGCAAGCTCGCGGCGGCGCTCCTCGGTTAGCGGCGGGAAAACAAGACGGATAACGCGACCATCGTTGTTAGGATTAATGCCGATATCGGAGGTATTGATTGCTTTTTCAATCTCCTTTAGGGTTGAAGCATCATAGGGCTGAATCTGAAGGAGGCGGGGCTCCGGAACCGAGATGGAAGCCATCTGGTTAAGCGGAGTCGGGCAGCCATAATATTCAACCTGAATACGGTCGAGAATCGAGGGGTTTGCTCTTCCTGCACGAACGGTTGCAAAATTGCCATCAAGCGCAACAAGAGTTTTTTCCATTTTTTCTTCACAAGTGAGTAAAATAGTATCCATTATTTTTTCCTCCGTTTTCTTAAGAAACTATAGTTCCGTTATGTTCGCCCTGCATGGCGCGAACGATATTCTGGGGGTCGTTAAGGTTAAAGACGAGAATCGGGATATTATTATCCATACAAAGCGATGCGGCCGTGCTATCCATAACATGAAGGCCATCTTTTAGAACATCGATAAACTTTAAGGTATCATACTTTTTAGCATCGGGGTTCTTTTTGGGGTCGCTATCGTAAACACCATCGACATTGGTTGCCTTAAATATAATATCGGCTCCAATCTCGGCGGCACGCAGAGCGGCAGCGGTATCGGTTGAGAAGAAGGGGCTACCTGTTCCGCAACCGAAGATAACAACATTGCCATCCTCAAGATAGCGAACTGCATCACGCTTGGTAAAGGGTTCGGCTATTTGGCGCATTTCAATTGCGGTAAGCACCTTTGCATTACAGCCAAGCTGCTCGAGCTCATCGCAAAGGGCAAGAGAATTTATGGTTGTTGCGAGCATTCCCATATGGTCGGCACGGGTTCGGTCCATATTTCCACTGGAACGACCACGCCAGAAATTGCCGCCGCCAATAACGATAGCAACCTCAACTCCCATATCCACACACTCTTTAACACACTTGCAAACAGAATTAACAACAGAAAAATCAAATCCCATCTTATTCTGACCCGCAAGCACCTCGCCGCTGAGTTTTAGAAGAACGCGCTTATATATCGGTTTCACGTCAACACACCCTTAATTAAATTTTATATATTATTATATTACTATATGCGCCATATAAAGTCAATTAAAAAACAGTAACAAAAAATAAACCGCCAATCGTTTTTTTGGATTGGCGGCTTTTATTATTGCTTGCGATATTTTTCGGCCTGAAGTTCAAACATATATGCATATTTTCCGTTTTTCGCTATAAGCTCCTCATGGCTTCCAACCTCGATTAGCTTTCCCTGCTCAAACATATAAATACGGTCGGCATGGCGGGTTGTTGAAAGGCGATGAGATATGAATATAACGGTTTTTTTATCGGCATATTCGGCGATGGAACGATTAAGCTCATACTCGGCATCGGGGTCGAGCGCGCTTGAGGGTTCATCGAGGATTATAAGGTCGGAATCCTTATAAAACGCACGCGCAATTGCAACCTTTTGTTGCTCGCCGCCCGAAAGAACGGTTCCATCATCGTAAAACTCGCGGGTAAGCGGAGT
The DNA here is from genome assembly GCA_015065875.1 of Oscillospiraceae bacterium. Classification (GTDB taxonomy): domain Bacteria; phylum Bacillota; class Clostridia; order Oscillospirales; family Acutalibacteraceae; genus SIG589. Next base: position 17,824 of record SVPK01000007.1, on the reverse strand, counting down.
TTTAACACCGTTTGGCAGGTGCTCGAGCTTTGCGCCGAAGGTTGATTTTTTAAGGGTTTCGATTACCCTTTCCTCGCTTTCCTCGGAGCATTCCCCTCCCGCAACATTCTCGGCAAGGGTTGAGGCGAAAATTCGATAATCCTGGAACACTGCGGCAATGCGGTTACGCACGCCATCTATTGTATATTCCTTTAGGTTTTTGCCGTTATAGATTATCTCGCCCTCGGTTGGGTCATAGAGGCGGGAGATTAGCTTGGTGAGGGTTGTTTTTCCCGCTCCGTTATAGCCGACTATAGCGATTTTTTCGCCCCGTTTTATCGAGAGCGAAACATCATCGAGCGCCTTTTTATCGCCATCGTTATAAGCAAAGGAAACCCCTTTGATTTCGAGGCTTTCAAAGGGCTCACATTCCTCTGTGCCGCCTATTATTTCAGGCTCACATTCGGTAAATTTACGAACCTTTTCGGTGAATACGGCATGCTCATGCAAAAGTTGAATTGTTGCAACCAAATCGCGCATTGTCCAAGAAAGGCGCCAGATAGCACCCATAGCGACCGAGAAGGTGCCGAGGGTTGTTTGCCCTGTGCAAACCTTATAAAGGACAAGAATGAAAATTCCTGTTTCGGCAAAAAGCATAATGGTATTGAGCAGAACCGAAAGCACGGTCATTTTAACCTTATACTTATTAACGATTTCGTTCTTTTGGTCTACCGCCGAGCCATACTCATTCTGAAGATTCAGAGCGACCTCGCTCGCGCGCAATTCTTTAGCATAATCGGGCAGCATAAACACGCGGCGGATATAGCCCTCTTTTCGCCAGATGGGATTATGTTCATCAAAAAACGCGAGTTGGGTTTTGTTATAAAGGAAGGAAAAAACAGTTCTAACACCCGCAAAAGCGCAGATTATTAGGGCAATTACAGGGTCAACGCTAAACAAAATTCCTGCTATCGCGAGGGCCGAAACAACCCTGAACACCAGCGTTCCCGTATCCTTCATAAGACCAACGCAATGTTGAAATGCTTGGTCCATCGACCAGATAAAATCGTTATAAAATTTTGGGTCATCATACCGCGCAAGGTCAAGCGAGACCGCTTTTTTGAACATATCGCTATGAAGCTCGATATGCAATCTTTCTTGCGAAACGGTCCAATAAACCTGCCAGAACCAGGCATTAAAGAAATACCAAAGCGAGCGATAAACGGTATAAATTGCTATAAGGCGAAGTGCCTCATAAAAATCAACATTACGTCCTATAAAATCATAAAGGGTTTTGACATATAAAATCTCAACCGCACCGTTTACACCGCGGATTATACCCTCTAAAATCACCATTATAAGGTAACTCGGGGTATATTTCCAGATGCGCCCATACATCCAAAAAACATTCTTAACAGCGCTCTTGCGGGAAAGCTTGGGCGCGTTTTTATCCCGCAAGTGATATCCGCGAGGGGGTCTACCGTGCATCGTTTTCCACCTCCGCATAATTCTCGGCCTGACGGCGGAACATTTCGGCATACCGACCGTTTCTTTCCATAAGCTCCTTATGGGTTCCAACCTCTGCTACCTCGCCATTCTCGAGCAGATAGATTCGGTCAGCCATAACGGCCGAGGAAAGACGATGAGATATGAAAATCATACCGCAGTTTTCACAAGCCTTATCCATTGTTTTATACATTTCATATTCAGCTATGGGGTCGAGCGCGCTTGAGGGCTCATCGAGTATAACAAAACGGTTTTCCTTTGAATAAACATGAGATATTGCAAGCTTTTGTTGCTCTCCGCCCGAAAGCAGAACGCCATCCTCATCAAATTCGCGGGTTAAAACTGTATTATCGCCCTGCGAGAGCGACTCGATTTTCGGGGCGATACCACTCTTTTTGAGCGCTTCCCCGGCGGTTTTTTCATCACCCTCAACAAGCGGGCGAAGCATAACATTTTCGCGAACCGAGAGCGCAAAAATATGATAATCCTGCATAACTGAGGAAAATCCCGCCCTATAATCGGCAATGCGAAGGTCTTTAATATCATCGCCGCCGTAGGTTATGCGACCCTCGCAATCATAGAACCGAAGCAGAAGCTTGGTGAGGGTTGTTTTACCCGCTCCGTTATGACCGACAATTGCGATTTTTTCATTGGGACCTATTCGCATATTTATATTTTTTAAGGTATAGTTTTTGGCGCCATCATAGCGGAAGGATACATTCTCTAAAACGAGTTCTCCCCTATCCTTAGGCGCTTTTTCGCCATCCTTTATAAGGCTTTCGTAATCTAAAAATTCGCGCAAATTTTCGATATAGAGTGCGTTTTCTTGAAAACGGAGCAATATATTTGCCGAATCGGCAAGGGTATACGCAACCTGGCCTACCGAATCGATAACAACAATACAGTCGCCATAGCGCATGGTTTTCTTAACCACTGTTTTATAAATCGCATAAATAAACGCGGCAGCGCAGGAGAAAAGCTCCCTAACCTCACTGCTTATGTAGTTAAGGGCGGTTACCTTTTTACCGTATTTTTTAAGTATGCCTATATTTTCATCGCCCGCCTCGCGATAACGCGAAAGCAAAAGCTCGGGCATACGGGTAAGTCGCATTTCCTTGGCATAATCGGCGAGGTAAAAGGCTCTGCGCGAATAGTCGCGACGGCGATTAACCTCCTTGGTATCCATTGTTCGCTTATAGCCAAGCTCGTTGGCGCGAGCGGTTAAGGGGGTTAAAAGAAGCGGCGCGATTATAAATAGCAAAAGCCATGGGTCGATGGCGATTAAAAGGCCGAGGTTGGCTGAAAAGGTTATGAGGCGCCAGGTTGTCATCGATACGGTATCAAGAACGGCACCAACGCGGATTTGACATTCATCAACCGCCTTTTGAAGGATATTATAATATTCGGGGTTTTCATATCGGGCTAGCTCAACCGAAGCCGCTTTGCTATATACCTTTTCATGAACATGGCGAATAGCATTATTGGTTTTTATCTTTATCCAACCGTTATTAACGATGCTATGAGTTACCTCTACGATAACATTCGCAATGAGCATTGCAATGGCAAAAACGGCCATCTCAAAAAACTCTTTTCCGCTCTCGATGCCGTTTATGGCATAGCGAAGCAGGTATGCACCCGAAAGGAAGTTGGTTGCCGCGCTAAATGCTATAAGCCCTAAACGAACGGCGATAAGACCGGGCGCGGATTTATGCACCATACGCAGCACAAACATATTATCCGATGCAATGCGGCGAAGCGGTAATTTTAGCCGTTTTTCGCGCTTTTTCTTCATACTTTTCCCTCCCCCTTTGGGACAAAAAAGGGCACGATTTACGCACCCTTTTTGTTATAAAAAACTCCTCTGATTTTTTATTATTATATTCCTCGCTATACTGCTTGTCAATAAATTCTGGCGATTTTTTAAGCGGATTTTCCGCTAAATTCCATATTATATTTTTTTGTGCTATATAATACATTGGGATAAACGCTTCGGTCGGTGGTTTATATGCTCTATGAAAAGATACGTAACCTGCGCGAGGACAGGGATATGACCCAAAAAGAGATGGGCAGGATTCTTTGTTGCAGTCAGCGGGTTTATAGCGATTACGAGCGCGGCAAGCTCGATATTCCAACCGAGATACTCATAAGGCTTGCCGATTTTCATGAGGTTTCGGTTGATTACATATTAAACCGAACCGAAAACAAAACCCCCATAAAATAAACCCCTTCTCGCCACATAGAAGGGGTTTATTTTTATAATTCATAATATGCGCAGGTCCATGCGCGACGACCCTTATCATCGCAAACAACAATTCTTAAATATTCATGCGGAAAATCAATTTTAATATCGGCGCTCTCGATGTTTTCTCCCTCGGCAACTCCATGACAACGGTTATCGCTTAAAACTCCGATTCGGCAACAGGGCGAGGTTTCGATATGCAGAACATCATCCTCAATATAGGCATTCTTTATAATCGGGCCGCGAGAGGCATAAAAATCGCCATTCTCAAGCGCGGTTATAATATTATCATAGGTAAGAGCGGGGGCGCTTATCATGGTAAATCCGCCAAACATGTGCTCGGGTTTATGGTTATCATCATTTGCGGATACGCCGCATTTTCCGCCCGCACGGCAGAAAACCTCATATTCATATTCGCCATCGCCGCAGAAAAGGTCGGCCTCGGCGGCGGTATTATAAACCTCGAACGCAAAAACATCCAGATCTATAAAATCCTTTGGAGTCTGCATTGACCAACGCGGATGGTTATATTGGCAGATAAAACCTTTTTCCTTTGCGGCGGCGATAATGCGGTTGGTATCCTCTACCCCGTATAAATCCTTATCCCAATTATCAAAGCCGGTTGCATCAATGGTTTTTGATATAAAATTCAGGTGGTATGTATGAATTGTATACCAAGGATAAACCTTATCGGAGCGGTCGTTAAGGCTATATTCGCCCGCCGTTAGCGGAATGAAGCTTTCATCCATAAGCTCGGGATGCGGAACAACCTTATCATGGTCGGAAAAGGCCACAACGCTATAACCTTTTTCCTTGTAACGCTCCTTTATCTCGGCAGGAGTATAGCAACCATCCGAAAAGGTTGTATGACAATGGAGATTTGCCTTATAAAATTCGTTTTCGGGACTAAATAAATACTTTCTCATAATCAAACCTCAAAATATGCGCGGGTCCACGCCCTTTTGCCATGTACGTCCTCGATTATTACGCGCAGGTATTTATGCGGGAAATCTACCTTCAAATCAGCGCTTACGATTCCGTCCTCACGGGTAGTATTCAGCTTGCAATCATAGTTGCGACTATCGGAGAAAACACAAACCTTATATACGGGCGAGCACTCGATATGGAGGACTCCGTCTTCAACGTAAAGTTCATTTATAACGGGTCCTGTTGAAGCATAACAGTCCCCCTTTTCAAGGGCATTTATAATTGCATCGTATTCAAGCGCGGGAGCACTGAACATGGTAAAACCGCCAAACTGTTCGCACTCTCTATGATTATCGTCGCTAGCGGTTACGGCGCAATGCTTGCCTGTGCGTACAAAAAGCTCGTATTCATAATCTGCCTCACCATCAAAGGTTTCGCCAATCTCGCAGCCGTGGTTATACATCTCGAAGGAATCAAGACCCAAAAGCCCCAAAAAGTCCTTAGGCTTATGGCTGTTCCAGCGAGGATGATTATACTGCGCCAAAAATCCAGCCGCTTTTGCATCGGCGATAACCTTATTTATTCCCTCGACCGAATGAACTCGGGTAAAGGGGATGAATTCGGACTTGTTTTTATCCTTTGCATAGAAATTAAGATGATAAGTGCGGGTTGCAGGCCACACAACGTCGGGCTCGTTGCAATCAAACTCACTCGCGGTTATGGGGAGAAAATTTTCCTCGGCGAGGTCGTTATGCGGAATTACAACGCGATGGTCGGTATAGGCAACGATTTGGTAGCCCTTTTGCATATAGTCTGCCTTTATCTCCTCGGGCGTGCGCTTTCCGTCTGATAAAACGGTGTGGCAGTGCATGTTGGCTTTATAAAAATTATAATTGGGATTAAACAAATACTTTCTCATAAGCCACACTCCTTACATATCATACGCGCGGGTCCAGGCGCGGCGGTTATATGAATCCACCAAGATAACACGAATATATTTGGTTTTTATATTGAGCGGTATTCGGGCGGAGGTTAGCGAATCCTTGCCGTCCTCTGAATATGCGCGGTTGCTTGCGCGGGTATCGGTCATAACCGCGATACGGGTAACAGGACTGCACTTTATATTCAAATATCCGTCCTCTATATAAAGTTCCTCGATAATGGGACCCGTTGAGGCATAGCAGTCGCCCTTTTCGAGCGCATCTAAAACGTCCGCGTATTTCAAGGAGGGTGCATTTATCATGGTAAAGCCCATAAAACGTCCTACCGTGCCGTGGTTATCGTCGCCCGCCGTTACGGCAACGTTTTTGCTCTTGCCATAGCGACAATAAAGACCGTATTCATAATCCGCATTGCCGTTCATATTCAGTTCTTCGCTGCCGGAATTGAAAATTTCAAAACCCCAAAGATTTTCGAGATCCAGATAGTCCTCGGGGGTCTGCATTGACCAGCGAGGATGATTATACTGGCACAAAAAACCTGCTTCCTTTGCCTCTCGGATTACCTTGTTTATATTCTCGACAGTATATTCGCGAACAAAAGGAATAAACTCGGTGGCATTTTCATTTTTGGCATAAAAATTAAGATGATAGGTTGGGTTGGAAGGCCAGGAATATGCAGGGTTTCCACAGTTGAACTCGCTTGCTGTAATGGCAAGAAAATTATCGTCCGAAAGCTCGGTATGCGGAATCATGGTTCGGTGGTCGCTATAAGCGATTATTTGATAGCCCTCTGCCATATAGTGTTCTTTAAGTTCCGCAGGGGTGAAGACACCGTCGGAATCTTTGGAGTGGCTATGCATATTGGCTTTATAAAATTTATTTTCGGGATTAAAAAGATACTGTTTCATAGTGCTGCCCCCTTTACGCTTTGATTATATGACTCCGGCAAAATAAAGTCAATAAAAAACACCCGTGGAACCCACGGGTGTTTAACTGTTTTATGATTATTTAATCATACCTGCAACTTCATCAGCGAAGTTATCCTGGCGCTTCTCAATGCCCTCGCCCTTTTCAAAGCGAACATAGGCAGCAACCTTAACGGCGGCGCCGAGAGCCTTTGCAGTATTCTCAACATACTTACCAACGGTGAGGTCACCATCGATAACATACTGCTGCTCAACAAGGCAGTTTTCCTTATAGTACTTGCCGATTTTGCCCTCAACGATTTTGCCGAGAACTGCATCGGGCTTACCTGCCATTTTGGGGTCTTCCTTCATTTGAGCAACGAGAATCTCCTTCTCGCGAGCGAGAACCTCTGCAGGAACAGACTCGATATCGAGGTAAGAGGGATTCATAGCTGCAATCTGCATTGCAACATTCTTACCCATAGCAACAAACTCTGCATTATCAGCAGCAACATCGGTATCGAACTTAACCATAACACCGATTTTTCCGCCTGCGTGAACATAGGTAACAACTGCGCCCTCATAGCGCTCAAAACGACGAATCTTGATGTTCTCACGAACTGCAAGGAAGAGCTCCTGAACCATTTCCTCAACGGTCTGGCCATCTTCGGAGCAAGCAAGAAGAGCTTCCATATCAGCGGGAGCCTGCTTTGCAACAACACCTGCAACGCGAGCAGCAAGAGCCTTGAATCCATCGCTGTTAGAAACGAAGTCGGTCTCTGCGTTTATCTCAACAACAACGCCTACGCCATCGATAACTGCGGCATAAACGGTTCCTTCTGCGGCAATACGGTCTGCCTTTTTAGCAGCCTGGGCCAAGCCCTTTTCTCTTAAATAATCGATAGCGGCATCGATGTTGCCATCGGTCTCAACGAGAGCCTTTTTGCAATCCATCATTCCGCAACCGGTTTTTTCACGTAATGCCTGAACGTCTTTAGCGGTAAAAGCCATTTTTATTTCCCCCTATTAATTATTCTGCATCGCCGGTTGCCTCTTCAGCAACTTCTTCGGTTTCCTCTGCTGCAGTTCCCTGAGCGCCCTGACGGCCTTCGATAACTGCATTTGCAATGGTTTCTGCGATGAGCTTAACTGCACGGATAGCATCATCGTTACCGGGGATAACGGCATCGATTTCATCAGGGTCGCAGTTGGTATCAACGATAGCAATAATCGGAATACCAAGCTTCTTTGCTTCCTGAACAGCGATTCTTTCCTTGCGGGGGTCAACTATAAACATAGCGCCCGGGAGCTTCTGCATATTTTCAATGCCGCCGAGGAACTTCTCGAGCTTTTCAATCTCGAGGTTGAGCTTAATAACTTCCTTCTTGGGAAGGAGCTCGAAGGTTCCATCATCGCGCATATTGCGAAGCTGGGTTAAACGATTGATTCTGCGACGAATGGTACGGAAGTTGGTAAGCATACCACCGAGCCAACGAGCGTTAACATAGGGCATCTCGCAGTGGATAGCTTCTTCCTTAACGGAATCCTGAGCCTGCTTCTTGGTTCCAACGAAGAGAATATCCTTGCCTTCTGCGGAAATGTCGCGAGCGAAGAGATATGCTTCGTTGAGCTTCTTAACGGTCTTCTGCAGGTCGATAATGTAGATACCGTTTCTTTCGGTGAAAATGTACTCAGCCATTTTCGGGTTCCAGCGACGAGTTTGATGTCCGAAATGAACACCGGCCTCGAGCAGCTGTTTCATAGATACTACTGCCATTTTTATTACCTCCAAGGTTTTTCCTCCATTTTGCGATTTTTTGCCGGTTTAACCGCGCATTGCGGCACCCTGCACCGTTCGCAAAATGTGTGTTATTTTTGCTGCCGGGCACATTTCGGCAGCCTAACGATTATATCACAGCATTTTAAGAAAAGCAAGCATTATTTATAATTAGCATAAATTTTTTCGCATTTTTCTTTTATTGCCTCGCGAAGCGACTCCGGTTTTACAACACTTATTGAATCGCCAAACTGCATTATCCAGTTAACAAGGCCCTCGCTTATAAGCGCTTTAGCCTCAAACAAAAAGCTTTTATCATCAGATTCGCGGATTGAAATTTTATCGCCAAATCGGTCAATAACCTGCTCAAGCTTATCGTTTTCGCAACGCAGAGTTATACTGCCCTGCTCGCCGCCAAACATACTAAAGGCTTTGCTCGCATAATCGGCAACATCAAATCCGGTTTTATACTCGCTAACCTCTCTAAAATCGCGCGCGGCATCATCCGAAATTACCGCTTTTTTCATTCTATCGAGTCGCAGATGCATTAAGTTATCGTATTTTTCGTAATTGCAGATAAGATAATAATGGTCATCTGCCCAAACAAGCGCATAGGGGCTAACCTTCATCTGTTTTTCGCTTGTCTCCATTTTGCCGTTTTTAAGGCTTCGCTTACAGTATTTAAAGGATAGCTTTTTAGAATCGGATATCGCGCGCGAAGCGGCATCGATGCTATAAAAAATCTCCTCGTTCTCGCATTTGGCTCGGTTATCGATATAAACCCTGCGGCTTATCTCCCCTGCCTCATTCTCCGAAAGCATTCCCTCAAGCTTTTTTATAAGCTCGCGGCTCTTTTTATGGGATATAAAATCAGCGGCTTGAACCGCATCGGCCAAAAGATATATCTCGGGAACCTCAAAATCGCGGCTCGCAAGATAAAATCCGGGTTTGGGGACACGGGTTTTGATTATATCAAGTCCATATTCGCACAAAAGCGAGATATCGCCATATATTGCCTTACGCTCAACAGGAATACCCATATCCTCAAGTTTTTCGATAAGCTCCGATGCATTGAGCGGATGCTCCTCATCGGTATATTTTTTAAAGATATCGGCCAAATATAAAAGTTTGATTCGTTGACCCTTTATTTTGCCCATTATTCCACCTCACCCATGAGAGTTAAAAATTCATCATAAGAATAAAGAATATTAACTGCTTCCAAAAGTGCTTTAGCCGAAAGCGATGAAGGCAATGATAGCCTTTTCTTCAGTTTCTCTCTGCGCGCAACACTTCCGTCACCCGCGAGTCCCAAAGCATAAAAATCTGCTTTTTCGATTTTTCTGCCGCTCTCGATTTTTGAAACCGCAAAACGCTCAAGCGCCTCAATAATAATACTATTATCGGTTCCTTCGACCCCTAAAAGGCCTTCGGCAGATGGGCGACTCTTGCGCCTCTCTTTACCCTCAATCGGCGGGAGATATACATTTTTTATATACCTGTCATCGATATATCCTTTAAGGCGAGTTCTTATAAACTGACCTGCACTATCGCTATCGGTTATTATTATAAGCCCCTTTTTTTCGGCAACTGCTTTTAAGAATGAAAGCTTTTCCTTATCCTTGAAAATCGAAAAGCCGCCTGTTGTTATAATGGGGGCATCAACGATTGAGGAAAGCCTTATCTTATCATACTTTCCCTCAACGAGGATAACTTCGTTAAGCTTTATCAATCTTTTCGCCCTCCGACATTATGTAAACCAATTTTACCATTAGTTCCTCTAAAACCGTTTGCTCATCACAAGTAAAGCTCTTAATTTTTTCATCGGCGAGGAGCAGCTCCGAAAGGCAAAGCCCTATCTGGCGCTCGCTCATTTTTCGCGAATTATCAAGCGCGCGGGTTATAACAAACTCGCGGCCCTTATATCCAAAATGCGCCGCCGCATCGGCAGGACGAACGCCCGCATCGGCGGCAGTTTTTGCGATATACATTTCGATAAAAGCCGATGACAATACCGAGAGGATAACATGCGGTTTTACCTTCAAAAAAAGCAACTCATCAAGCATATTAATGCTTTTTCCTATATTTCTAGCGGTTAACTCGCGCGAAATATTATAAATCGAAGCTTCTACCGAGCGAACACAAACCGAATCTATCATTTCGCGGGTTATAAGCGCGGCACCCGCAAACGAGCAAAGCTTTTCAAGCTCGTTTTTTAGAATATTATAATCGGCAGAGCAGGTTTCTATTAAATATCGGGCGGTTGAGCCCTCCATCTTGCAACCCCTGCGCTCGGCGCCCGCACAAAGCATTCTAACCAGGTCGGCGGTTGTTCTATGGTCGAGGCGAACGGTTATGCCCCCCGCCTTTTCAACTGCCGCGAAAAGTTTTTTTGCTTTGCTTGATTTTTTATCATCAACCTGCGCGGTATCGAACCAAAGGATAAGGGTTGATGTATCGGGGGTTTCCTCGATAAGGGATACAAGCCTTCCAAGGTTATGCTCCCCGCATTTTTCAAAATCATAATCGGCCAAAACAACACATTTGCGTTCGGCCATCATCGGGAACTGCATAACGGCATCGTATACACCCTGCAACTCGCAATCGCCCTCGAAGCGTTGGAAATTGAAGCAATCATCCTCGGGGACTATCTTACTTCTGATTTTGGAGGCATACAGCTTTTTAAGCCCATCATCATTACCGTAGATAAAATAAACGGGCAACATTTTGCCGCTTTCGATATTCTTTTTTAAATCATTTTCGGTTACAATCGGCATATTTTTTCTGTTCCTCCTTTTTTATTTTTTTAATCTTATCATATCTGTAGTAGCATAAAACAACAAAGCCCAATGCCATTACGGTCATAATAAGGACCGCTATGGTTCTATCAAAAAATGCAAAATTGGCATATGGCAGTCCCGATAAATATTCTGCAGCTACAATCATTATACGGGTAAATATACCCGCAAACAATAACATCACTATGGATATCGGCGGCATAAACATCATTAAAACGGCAATCGCCGCAAGACAAAGCACAACAACCGATAACGGGGCTACAACAAGATTGGACACCAGCATTATTGGGCTTATGGTTCCAAAGTTATAGACAATTATAGGCATGGTCATAATGCCGGCCGAAACCGACATAAGCAAGGTATCTGTTAGGTGATTATAAATACTGCCAAAAAATCTTTTTTGTGTTCTATTCTCTCTTTTGGTGGAAAGCATCGGCGCCATAACGATAACCCCGAAGGTTGCGGCCGACGATAATTGAAAAGATATACTGAAAATCGCCAACGGATTTTCCATTATTATAATGGTTATGGCCATAAACAGGGAATTTACAGGGTCGGGTCGGCGATTTATTAAAAATCCCGAAAACATTATAAGATAAGCGAGACCCGCACGGGTAACCGAAACGGTAAAGCCCGTTAGCGCCATCAGATAAATAACGCATAAGAACCCTATTATACCAACCCTGCGGCTTTTAAACTTTAGGCGGCAAAGCAAAAGATATATTCCGCCCGCGAGAACCGAAAAATGCATTCCCGAAACCACCAAAATATGGCTAATTCCTACACTGCTAAAGCTTTCTCTTACCGAATCCGAAACCGCAGAATCATCGCCAAGCATTATGCCTACAATGGTTCCCGCCTCACGAAAATTAAGCTTTTCGGATATAAAATCCTTGATTCTATCCCGCATTCGATATAACGAATATTCGGAACTCCCAACCTCGTAAACCTCGCTTATTTTTCCAACGAGTCTGATTCCATTAGCCAACTGCGCCTTTGTAGGAGCGCGGTCGCCCGAAAACTCTACTCCCATTTTAACCGTATCGCCCGGCGAGAATTGAAATCCATCGGCGGAGATTAGGTTTATTTTAAAATCAACCTCGATAGAATCTATCGCTTCGACATCTACTATGTATTTAACTACATCTCCGGTTTTATCCTTTTCACAAACCGTACCATAAACCGTTTTGTTCCCGCAAAAGCTACTCGCGTCTTCAATAAAACGGTATTCCCTAAAGCACAAAACCGAGACCAAAAGTAAAACGACAAAGAGCGGTAAAAAATATGACACCCTTTTTCTCTCGCGCAAAAACACCGCAAAGCCCGCCACAATAATAAAGGAAAGTGACACGATAAGAGCAATATGCGAGGGAAACAGCCCAAAAGCGATAGCGAAAAGCATCGCTCCCGAACCGCATATTAGCATAGGTCTTTTCACTTTTTGTTTCTACCTTAAAAAAATCCCCGTCAGGCTTGTCCGGGCGGGGATTTTTTCATTACTTAAAGAATAAAGGAAGCTTTTCCAGATAAATAATATCGGTACGGTCAGCGGCATCGCCCTCGGCAAGAACCGCACAAGAGGCGGCTTCCTTGGCTCCCGCGGCGTTTATTAAGCTGCGAACGGCGGCGAGGGATTCGCCCGTGCTTATAACGTCATCAACTATAAGCACCTTTTTATTCTTTATTTGTTCAACCTCATCCTCGCCAAGGTATAGGTGCTGTTGGGATGCGGTTGTTATGGAGTTAACCGAAACCTCAAGCGGGCTTCTCATATAAACCTTAACTCCCTTACGGGCAACTATATAGGGCTTGCCCGACTGACGAGCCATCTCATAAGCAAGCGGAATGCTCTTGGCCTCGGGAGTTATGATAACATCAAACTCGGGAACCTTTTTAAGCAGCTCTGCACAGCTCTTAACTGTTAATTCAACATCGCCGAATATAATAAATGCGGCAATCTCCAGCGAATCGCTGACAGGAAAAAGCGGCAATTCTCGCTCACATCCTGCGATGGTCATTTTATATGTTTTTGCCATTTTTTAATCTCCCCTTTTTTGGTTTAGCCCGGAGGCCAAGCAAGATTGCGGCGGGCCAAGAGATGGAAATGAATATGTCCAACCGTTTGACCGCCAAGTTTACCGCAGTTGTTAACAACGCGGTAGCCTTCTTCTAAATTTTCCGCCTTTGCGATAGCGGCAACCGCCTCGAAAACCTTTGCGACAAGAAAACTGTTTTCAGCGGTTATATCACTGGCAGAGGCGATATGCTCTTTGGGGATTATTATTGCATGAAATGGTGCCTGCGGGTCGATATCCGCAAAGGCATATACCCATTCATTTTCATATATTTTGGTTGAAGGGATTTCACCCTTTACTATTGAACAGAACAAACAGTCCATAGTTTAGCCTCCTATTTGAGCGGCAAGCAACTCTTCTGCGGCGGCAACGGCATCCGAAGCCTTATCAGCCTGCTTTCCGCCTGCCATAGCGAAATCAGGACGGCCACCGCCGTTTCCTCCCGCTATTTTGGCTACCTCGCGAACAAGGTTACCTGCATGGGCTCCGCATTTAACTGCATCGGCTCCGCAAGCAACACAGAAGGTTAACTTTTCGCCCTGCTTTGCGGCAAAGACAGATACCGATTCGGGCATTTTAGCCTTAACCTGTTCACACATATTCTTAACATCGTCGCTTGTTGCGCCCTCTAAAACGGCACTAACGAGTTTTACGTTTCCGATAGCCTTTGCGTTATCCAAAAGTGCGGCAGTTTTACCTGCGGCAAGCTGGGCTTCGAGCTTGGAGATAACCTGAGTTTTCTCCTTAAGCTCTGCGCCAAGCTGACGAGCACGGTCGGCATTGTTCCAAAGGTTGCCCGCCTTAAGAGCGGCGGCGGTTTCCTCGGCAAGCGCTATGTATTTATTTATCATTTCGAGAACTCCAAAGCCGGTGTTACCCTCGATACGGCGAACACCCGAAGCTACCGAGCTTTCGGAAACAATCTTAAACAGACCAATCTTTGCGGTATTATCAACATGGGTTCCGCCGCAAAGTTCTACCGAACGGTCGCCCGCTTTTACAACACGAACAACATCGCCATATTTTTCGCCGAACAGAGCCATAGCACCCATAGCCTTGGCCTCATCAATCGGCATCTCGCGGTTATCAACCTCGATGCCGGCTAAAATTGCATCGTTAACATACTTCTCAACCGCGGCAATTTCCTCGGCCGAAAGGGCGGAGAAATGGGTAAAGTCGAAGCGAACGGCGCGGTCGTTAACGAGCTGACCCGCCTGCTCAACATGGTTGCCGAGAACCGAGCGAAGCGCGGCTTGGAGAAGGTGAGCCGCAGTATGGTTTCTGCGGATTGCGGCGCGGCGAGCAGAATCGATAGAAACCTCAACCTTATCGCCAACCGAAATCATTCCGCCCGAAATCGAACCGATATGGGTATAAACACCGCTACCGTTTTTCTCGGTATTCTTAACGGCGAAGCTGGCATTTCCCGAAGTAATAACGCCGGTATCGCCAACCTGACCGCCGCCTTCGCCATAGAAAACGGTTTTATCGAGAACTATAACTCCGCTTTGGCCCTCGCCCATAAGCTCGGCCTTTTCTCCATCGGCAACAATAGCTAAAACGGTTGCCTCACAGGTATCGGCGGTATAGCCCAAAAATTCGGTTGCGGCAACATCATCAAATGCGATGCCATCGCTCTTCCAGCTTTCACCATCGCTTGCTTTACGCGCGTTACGCGAACGAGAGCGCTGCTCATCCATAAGACGATTAAAGCCCTCTTCGTCAACGGCCATTCCGTTTTCCTCAAGGATATCCTTGGTTAAATCGAACGGGAAGCCATAGGTATCATAAAGACGGAATGCATCCTCTGCAGCAAGAGTTTCGCCCTCCTTTTGGAGGTTTGCAAGCAAGGAAAGTCCTTGGTCAATGGTCTTGCTGAAGGCTTCTTCCTCAAAGGAGATAACCTTCTTTATAAGGTTGCATTTTTCTACAAGTTCGGGATATGCCGACTTATTTTCGGCAATAACGGTATCGCAAAGCTCGCAAAGGAATGCGCGCTTGATGCCGAGCAGACGTCCATGACGGGCGGCGCGGCGAAGCAGACGACGGAGAACATAGCCTCTACCCTCGTTGGAGGGGATAACGCCATCGCAAATCATAAAGGTTGAAGCACGGATATGGTCGGTTACGGCGCGAACCGAAACATCAACCTTATCATCCTTTCCGTATTCACAGCCTGCAATCTCGCAAACCTTATTGAGAATGTTGCGAACGGTATCAACCTCGAACATATTATCAACGCCCTGCATAACACAGGCAAGACGCTCAAGACCCATACCAGTATCGATATTCTTATGCTCAAGCTCCTCATAGGTTCCATCACCCATGTTATTAAACTGGGTGAAAACATTGTTCCAGATTTCCATATAACGGTCGCAATCGCATCCCGGTTTGCAATCGGGAGAGCCGCAGCCATACTTTTCACCACGGTCAAAATAAATCTCCGAGCAGGGACCGCAAGGACCTGTTCCATGCTCCCAGAAGTTATCGGCCTTGCCGAGCTTTACAATTCGCTCTGCGGGAACACCGATAACATTGAGCCATATGTTATATGCCTCGTCATCGCTCTCATAAACCGAGGGCCATAAAAGCTCCTCGGGGATTTCGAGGGTTTTGGTTAAAAACTCCCAAGCCCACGGAATAGCCTCGTCTTTAAAATAATCGCCAAAGGAAAAGTTTCCGAGCATCTCAAAATATGTACCATGGCGCGCAGTTTTACCAACACGCTCAAGGTCGGGAGTTCGGATACATTTCTGACAGGTGGTTACACGGGTTCTCGGCGGAGTTACCTCGCCCGTAAAATACTTTTTCATCGGCGCCATTCCCGAGTTGATAAGCAAAAGCGACTTATCGTTATTGGGAACGAGCGGGAAACTCTTGAGACGGAGATGACCCTTCGACTCAAAGAAAGAAAGATATTTTTCACGAAGTTCGTTTAGTGATGTCCATTCCATTTTTATCTGCCTCGCTATTCGCATAAATATACATAATATAGTATATATCTTATAACTCGTTTTGTCAACTCAATTTAGGGCGAAAACCGCATCGCAAACAGCAGAAAAAAGCGGGCCGCAGGGGGTTCCCTCCCCGCTTGTATCCTCGCTTATGATAACAACAACATACCTTGGGTTTTCTGCAGGGAAAAATCCGCAAAGCCAGGAATGGTCAACCGCTCTGCCATCCTTAATCCAACCCGTTTGCGCGGTAGCAGTTTTGCCCGCCGCCGAACAGCGCGAGGGCTTAGCCGAGGTTCCCGTTCCCTCATTTATAACATCGCAAAGCGAGCTTTTAAGCAATTCGGCAGTATTCTTACTCATAACCCTGGTTGGATAGGTTTCCTCTGCTTCGCTCAAAACCCCATCCTCTATTACCCCCTCAACCAGGGTTGGTTTATGATATACCCCGCCGTTGGCAATGGCCTCATAGAGCGGCAAAAGCGATATAGGGGTTAGCATAAGACTGCCCTGCCCTATCGCCAAATTTGCAAGGCTCTGTTGCGAGATTCCGATATCCTCTACGGTTGGCAAAAAGCCCTGCTCTGTATAGAGATTATCAGCGAAAAAATATCGGTTGCCGAAGCCGAGCGAGGATGCCATATTATAAATTTTTTCTGCTCCTATTTGCATTGCGAGGGTATAAAAATAGGTATTGCAGGAGCCCATAATGGCATCATTCATATCAACCGCACCATGACCCGATGCTTTATGGCAGGCAAAGGTTTTGCCCGCTATTTCTATGCTACCCGTGCAGCGATGTATCGTTTCGCCAAAGCTTTCGTCCTCGAGCGCGGCCGCGGCAACACATAATTTAAAAACCGAGCCCACATTATAGGCGCAAAAGGCGCGATTGATAAGCGGGGCCGCGGGGTCATTAAGATAATCGGATATATTCGAGATATCATAGGTTGGGTAGCTCGCCAATGCCCTTATTTTACCGCTTCCAACCTCGCTAACGATAACCGCTCCCGCCTTCATATCGGCGGTAGCCCTTTCAACCGCCTGTTGAATTTTACTATCAATGGTAAGCTTTACCCCGTCGGTTTCGGCTAGGGCATAGTTTTCTACAATAACATTATATTCCTCTAAAATGTCACCAAGGGCGCTGCGCGAATATAAGAAGCCTACCGATTTATCGCTATATAAAACCGAATCGAACGCCGCTTCAACCCCGCTCACTCCATGCCCCGTTCCGTTTACATAGCCTATAAGATGCGGGGCCAGCTGCTCTGCTCCCGCAGAGGTCCTAACGGTTATACTTTTTACAAACTGTCCGTTTATTTCCTCTTTCAGACGAACAAGCACAGGCTTACCCTCGGACAGGCGATGAGCAAGCGAGCCTACCTGCTCATCATAAAGATAATCGCGAACCTCGCTTATTGCTCCGTTTGCGGGGGTTAGCGCGCCTATTATCTCGGTTTCGGTATTGGTAATCGGAACCATATTGGTATCATATATCGTTCCGCGTTGATGCTTTACGGTTAATTTATATGAGGTTTGTCCCGCCGCAGTTTCGCTATATTTTTTATCGGTTGCGATAGCACAAATGCGTAGCAACGATACGAATATTAAAATGAATAAAACCATCATACAAAGGGCGCCTCTTTGCTCGAGGCTTGCCTTTTTTATCATTTAAATCACCCATAATATTCTTGACCGAAAAGGGCAATAAAAAACAGTCGAT
>SVPK01000067.1 GCA_015065875.1 Oscillospiraceae bacterium | reverse complement strand
CCGAGCATATAAAAAACAGAATAGTAGTGGTTCACGACCCATTTTTTGAAAAACATAATCCGCCCTATGATGTTACCCGCGATATTTTCCGCGATTGGTTCGATATTATTGATGCGAATATAAAACCCGATTTTTGGCTCTGCGGCCATTCGCATTTATGCGCTGTTCGTCGCCCGCCGTATAGTTGGGATGAGTTTGGAATCAAAACTCCGCTTGTTATGGCATCAACCCCGGGCGATGGAACCTTTAAAGGCGGCGGCTTCGAGCTTAATGATGATGGTATTTACCTCACCTTTAACGATAACCTCGGCAATTTTGATGAAAAAATAAAGATATAAAAAGACCTCCCATTAGGGAGGTCTTTTGTTATCGTAGAGGGCGGCGCACTCGACACCCCGCGTTTTTATTTAAAAATGTAGGGGAGGGGCTTGCTCCTCCCGCCAGCCATAATTAATTTTCAAAAAATATATCCGTTTCGGTCTTAAGGGCAAAGGATATAAGCGATTCGCCGTTTAGGTTTTCGCGATGTATATCGGCGGCGCAGATTCGCGGGTTATTATAGGTTTTATAATAATAAATCCCGCGAGCCAAATCCATGCAAGAGGAATAATAGGTTATAACATTTTTGCCATCCCGCAGCCTAATACATCCGCGCGGAACCTCAACGGTCGATAAAAGCCTTAAAAACTCTGAAATGCCGTTATTTTCGGTCGGCAACGAGCAACCCCGAACAAAGGCGGCGCGAACAAACCTCGAACGCGACGACCAATCCCCGGGCAGTCCTACCGCGCCGCAACCGCGGCTATCGCTCTGTTTTGAGGGTTCGTTGGGCGATAGCGCCGAAAAGGTATCAAGGTTTGCCATCATAGCGGGAAAGGGCGGCTCATTGGCTAAAACCCCAACAGGGTTTTCATAAATGTTTTTTCCATTCTTTGTAACCTCAAGGGTTATGCTTTTTTCACAGTCGGCAAAAATCCAATGAAGCGGTGTTGCCGAAAAAGAGTCGGAAAAAGATTCATCATGAATATTAATCTCGCACAAAAGCGCTTCGGCCTCGTCAACATTCGCGCATTTCCCTAAAACATAGGGGATAAGCTCGAAGGTTGCAATATTGATGGCGCCGCCCTGTGCTTTAGGATATGCCGCACTTTTAGGGAAATTAAGCCCCGCCGAAGCGAGGCCTTTTTCGTTAACCGCATCATAAAAAAGCGGGTATCCGTTTTCGACTGTTGCCATACCGATAATGGCATAATGGCGGGTGAGCGGCGCTGCTTTGCGAAACGCAAACTCAAAGCCTCGCGGCGCAATTGTTACCGCCTCGCGGTAGGAATATTCAAGGTCGAGGGTCCGCCCGAAAAACCCGTTATTATTTATTGCAGTACACATATAAGTTCTCCATTTTTTAATCTAGTGTGTGCCTATGGCTCGGAATTTATACAAAATTATATAGAGGCGCGGTTTCGCAGTTGCGGTATTCGTGCTTTTCATAGTAGCCTATAAGCTCGCCTCGCTCGTCGCGCAGGGCAATCATATAAACATCCTTGTTTTCCTTATCGTTTCTGCTTGTAAAAACCTTGTTGTTTGTGGGGCTCTTTAAAAACCAATCGATAACGGCATCGATTTTTTCGTTCGATTTTGCATTATGGCAGGCCTTTATGCTCTTGCCCGTAAGGTCGATATGATAGCGCACCTTTGCGGCGGGGTTCATATAAACAACGGTATGGTCTCTGTCGCAAACAACAATCGGAGCCTCATCCGAATCAATAATACTCTTTAAAAAGATATCCTGCATAATAAATCTCCTTTATTGTTGCGGAACAACGGCAAAAAATATTAGCGGCTCTTCGCCCGCACATTTGAGCGAATGCTCTTTGCCCTTTTCGCAGTAGTGGCAGTCGCCCGCAATAAGACGTTCGGTTGCGCCGTCATATAAAACCTCGCCATCACCCTCTAAAATGTAGATAATCTCGCTAGAGGTTTCGTGACAATGGAGTCCTATCGAGCAACCCTTATCGAGTCTGCCCTTTAGGATTTTGTTTTTTTGGTCGTTAAATATATGGGCGCGGAAAACACCGTCGCCGCCGTTAAAATTTTCTATTTTGCTTTCTGCTATGTTCTCGAATTTAATCATAAAAAACAACTCCTTTTAATCATTTTATCATTTATTCTCCGATTTAACAATGTTGTCTTTTTTGCATTCTTTTCCAACTGATAAAACCATATAGGTCGTTAAACAGAAATACCGCGAAGCAAACCACAACCGAAACATACGAAGGCTCAAAAATAGCGGCCGCAACCCATAAAACCAATAAAACGATATCGTTTGCGGCATAGGCGAGCGCAAAATAGGGGCTTCGCTTAAGGGTTAGATATGCGGCAAGAAAGCTTGTTGCAACCGAGATGGTTGCGGGAATCAAATTTGCATTGCCAAGGTATTTTAATATAAAAAAGAATATGGCGGTTACGGCGGCGGTTAGGGTTAGCATAAATAAAACATCGCGCCCCGTAACCGAAGCTACCGTTACCTCGCTTTTTTTGCCGCGATAGGGGTTTTTAAGCCAGTTGACTAGTGCCCAAATCGACATGGGAGCCGTCATTCCGAGGTAGGTAATCATCTCGCCAAAATAGGAAAACGAAAAAGAAATTATGGCATAAAGAATGCTGAAAATTATCATAAGGGCGGGACCGATTGGATTACCCTTGGCGCTAAAAATTAGCGATGCCGCACCTATAAGCGAGGCGATAAGGGTTAGATAACCCTGCCCGCCAAAGCAAAAAACGATACAGTTATAAGCAAAACCGAGGATAAAAACAGAATCGTTTCAAACCGCGAAAAATATCTTTTTTTCATAAAAACTCCCTAAAAAAAGCATCCGTCCTCGCATCTTCAAAGACCTAACGATGCGAAGGCGAATGCCGAAACATTCACTACCCGGTGGCAGTATAGTATTTTTTTATTATTATACAGTGGCGGAAAGACTTTTTCAAGTAATATCTTTTGCCATCCAAATATGCGGTTGGCCCTGTTCATATTCGAGCGGACCCGCTTCCCTATAGCCGAGACGGGCATAAAAATCCTTGGCTCCCAACTGCGAATGAAGCCAAAGCGAGCGAGCGCCGAGCTTTTTTGCGGCCTCCTCGGCAGACAAGAGAATCCGGCCGCCAAACCCGCGACCGCGGTATTCCGCTAAAACGCAAAGCCTTCCCAGAATATATTTATCGGCCCTCTCACCCTCAAAAATTCGGCAGGTTGCAATGGCCTTATCGCCATCGAACATAACCAAATGGGTTGCAACCGAATCGATTTCGTCAACCTCATCAACAAAGCCCTGTTCCAGAACGAAAACCGTTATTCTGATATCGAGCGCCTCGCTCGGCAAACTGTTATAAACCTTAATATCCATGTTTTCTCCTTTAATGCTTTTCGGTCATCGAGATAAAATATTTTGCCGTCTTTTCAGGCGAGGTTTTCATACCCTCGCGCATCCACCAACGAACCGTTTCCGAAAAGCTTCCAACCAGGTGGTTAAGCAAAAAATCTCGCGGAACATCGCTTTTAAAGCTATCAATATGGAGCATAAAGATTTTTTTAAGATGTTCCTTAAAATATCCCATAAAAAGCTCGCCGCTATCACTGATCAAAACCCCGATATCCTTTTTACTGTCGCGTATGTGCCAAAGTATATGCGATAATTTGCCCTCGAGGTCATTATCGTGTCCCGCAAAGGGGCAGGGGTCGTTTTCAAAAATATGATAAAATAAATCCTCGCATAAAGCATCAAGCAAAAGGTCCTTGGTTTCAAAATGCGAATAAAAGGTGGTTCGTCCAACATCCGCCTCATCGATTATATCCTGAACCGTTATATGGTCGTAGCGCTTGCGCTCAAGCAGAGCCTTAAAGGCATCAAAAATAGCCTTTCGGGTTCTTTTTTGCCGTCTGTCCATACCTTCCTCCCGAACAATTTATTCCTTTTGTTCAATAATAAACAAATCGCCGAAACCGTATATTGAATGGGGTGGTTAAAGCGATATAATATTAATGAACAAACTGTTCGTTAACGAATATATTATATTGCATTATTTTTAAAATGTCAACGGAGGAAAATATGAAATCAGACAGAAATATACTTATAGCATTTCTACTAAATTTAACCTTTTCGGTTTTTGAGGCAATAGGCGGATTCTTAACCGGAAGTATTGCGGTTTTATCCGATTCGGTTCATGATTTAGGCGATTCAGCGAGCATCGGCCTTTCATATTTTTTGGAGAGAAAAAGCAAAAAAGAGCCTGACGAAAACTATACCTATGGCTATGCGCGTTATTCGGTTTTGGGCGGACTCTTAACAACTGTAATACTCTTAATTGGCTCGGCAGCAGTTATTATAGGTTCGGTTTTTCGATTGGCTTCGCCGCGTCCGATTGACTATAATGGAATGATGCTCTTTGCCGCGATAGGTTTTGCCGTTAACCTTTGTGCCGCGTTTTTTACCCGCGAAGGTGATTCGCTCAATCAAAAAGCGGTTAATCTCCATATGCTTGAGGATGTTTTTGGCTGGGCGGTTGTGCTTGTTGGCGCGGCTGTCATAAGGTTTACAGGCCTTTATATAATAGACCCGATTTTATCGATTGCCGTTGCACTCTTTATACTTATAAATTCCATCCGCAATATTTTGGATATTATGTGGATTTTCCTCGAAAAGGCTCCTAAAGGTGTTGACATCGAAAATATAAGGAAAGAGGTATGTGACGTCGAGGGAGTAGTTTCGGTGCATCATATACACATTAGAAGCATTGATGGTAATCGCAACTATTTAACGATGCATATAGTGGCTTCGGGAAATCATGCGGAAGTTAAACGAATGGTTAGGGAAAGGCTCCTTGAGCATGGCATTGCTCATTCGACCCTTGAAATGGAGAGCGAGGATGAAAAATGCGATTCCCTACATTGCCATATTGAGGAAACTCATTCTAATCATCATCACCACCATCATCATTAAAAAAAGAGGCGGGAATCCCGCCTCTTTTTTTAAAGCATATTAATTATATCCGCCTTTGAACGAAGACCGAGCGACTGATTGGTAATTCGGCCGCCCTTAAAAACAAACAGCGCGGGAATGCTGTTAATTCCAAACTGCATTGCGAGCTGTGGGTCGCTATCAACATCAACCTTGCAAACCTTAATATCGGCTCGCTCGGCCGCAATCTCCTCTAAAATGGGGGAGAGCATCTGGCAGGGACCGCACCAATCGGCATAAAAATCGAGCAAAACGGTCTTTTCGCTCTGTAAAACCTCGGTATTAAAATTTGAACTGTTAACGTAATTCATAAAT
>SVPK01000066.1 GCA_015065875.1 Oscillospiraceae bacterium | reverse complement strand
TAATTGAAGCAGCTCTCGGCGCTGATATGGTAGCGCAGGCAGAGTCTAAGGAGCTTGCTGAAAAAGGATTCCTTACCAGTTCTTGCTGTCCGGCATTTGTACAGTATGTAAAATCAGCATTTCCTGCTCTTTTGCCGTATGTATCGCACAATCTTTCTCCGATGGCAACATTGGCGAAATACATCAAAGGAACCGATCCTACAGCAAAGGTTGTTTTCGTTGGTCCCTGTACCGCAAAAAAGGCAGAAGCACAGCTTGATAGTGTGAAACCCTATATTGATTCGGTTATGACCTTTGAAGAGCTTCAGGCGCTTTATGACAGCCGTGACATAGATATTACAACGCTCGGCGAGGACGTATTGGATAACGCATCCTTCTATGGACGTATCTTTGCACGCTCGGGTGGCCTTTCCGATGCTGTGGCTCAGGGCCTCAAAGAACAGAATATCGAGTTTGACTTGAAAGCAATTCCCTGTGATGGAATTGAGGAGTGCAGAATTGCACTCTTGAAGAAGCAAAAGAATGTACTTGATGCCAATTTCATTGAAGGAATGGCGTGCATCGGTGGATGTATCGGCGGTGCCGGCTGTCTGACTCACGGCGAAAAGAATAAAGCTCAGGTAGATGATTACGGCAGAGAAGCAATGGAAAAGACGATAACCGATGCCGTATCAATACTAAAATAAATTTAATTCCTGTTATCAAGGTGATTTATATGAAATACGAAATAGAACTTACAACGTTGGAAGATGTGAAGCAATTCACCCAGCTTGTTCAAAAAGCTGAAGGTGATGTGCGTTTAAGCGGAAAAGACGAACATGGCTCAGCTTGGGAACTTTCTGCAAAATCTGCATTATGTGTATTTCTTCTCGGCGGTCACATCCAGCACATTCTCCACGCTGACCAAGATATAGATTGGAATACAATAGTTTGTGAATGTGATGCAAGTATTTATCCTTTAATCAAAAAATTTGTCAAAGAATAATCTGTCTGAGAATAATTAATGGATTTTACGTTGAAGTATGAGATTTTTGTGGTATACTGTTCATAACGGAGGTAAACATTATGAAAAAATATGTATGTGAAGTTTGCGGTTGGGTCTATGACGAAGAGGAAGGCGCACCGGATATGGGTATTGAACCCGGCACTGCGTTCGAAGATCTTCCCGATGATTTTGAATGCCCCCTTTGCGGTGTAGGCAAAGATAACTTCAGCGAAGAATAAGTATAAAAAACGCGAGCCACTCTGCATTGTTGCAGGGTGGCTCGTTATGTTATATACGTTATTGCTTAAAAACGATTTTAACCTTAAAGCAATTTCTAAAGCATTAGGTCACGCAAAAGAAATTGTAACCGCAGATAATTATATCAACAATCAAGAAATTATTGCAGATGGCGTTGGTGAATTAAAAAACTATATAAGTGAAGTTTTGCCCGAAGAAACAAGTGGTAGTCAAAAAGAGATTAAAGTGTATGATCACAGCAATTTTAAGGTTGAAAAGATTTTTGATAATTATATTGCATAAATGATAAATGAGCAGATTTTGAAAAGTATCTGCTCTTTTATTTACTTATGAATAATTTTATGATATAATATTACATCCAAAATCGATTTGTATTATTTAGTTTTATATAAGTTTATCGTGTTGAAAATGACCGAATTTGTGACCAAAAATCGTGTAATGCCTCTTTTGAGCAAAAAACGAGTAAAATTTTAAAGAAAAATTACACGAATTTTGAGTTTATATCGTGCCTATAATAAGCGTAATGAGAAGGTGAGAACGTGCCGGATAAATTTATTTTACATTCAAAATACAAACCTACGGGTGATCAGCCCGAGGCGATTGACAAGCTGGTAGAGGGTTTAAAACGCGGAGATAAAGAACAAACCCTTTTGGGTGTTACGGGTTCGGGTAAAACCTTTACAATGGCCAATATTATCGAGCGCGTAAACCGCCCAACCCTCGTTCTCGCCCATAATAAAACTCTCGCCGCGCAGCTCTGCTCCGAGTTTCGCGAATTTTTTCCCGAAAACTCGGTTGAATATTTTGTTTCCTACTATGATTATTATCAGCCCGAGGCCTATATCCCCGGAACCGATACCTATATCGAAAAGGATTCGGCAATTAATGATGAAATCGATAAGCTGCGCCATAGTGCAACCTGCGCGCTATCCGAGCGCCGCGATGTTATAATTGTTGCCAGTGTTTCGTGTATTTATAGCCTTGGTAACCCTATAGATTACCGCAGTATAGTAATATCCCTGCGCGTTGGTATGCAAAAAAGCCGAGATGAATTTATTCGCAAGCTGGTTGATTTGCAGTATGAGCGAAATGATATCGCCTTTGCCCGAAACAAGTTCCGAGTTCGCGGCGATGTTGTTGAGGTTTTCCCATCCTATGCGATGGATTATGCGCTCCGAATTGAATTTTTTGGCGATGAAATCGACCGTATCTGCGAGGTTAATACCGTAACGGGCGAGGTTAAATCCGCCTTAAAGCACGCGGCTATTTATCCCGCCTCGCATTATATTGTTCCGCCCGATAAAATGGGCGATGCACTCAAAGAAATCGAGGACGAAATGGAAGCGCGCGTTCGCGAGTTTACCGAAGAGGGCAAGCTAATTGAGGCGCAACGTATTCGTCAGAGAACCGAGTATGATGTTGAGATGCTTCGCGAGATTGGAACCTGCAAGGGAGTAGAAAACTATTCCCGAGTTTTATCGCGCCGTCCGGCGGGAAGCACCCCGTTTACACTGCTCGATTATTTCCCCGATGATTTTTTGCTCTTTGTTGATGAATCGCACGTAACCCTGCCGCAGGTTAGGGGAATGTATGGCGGCGACCGCTCTCGAAAAGAAAATCTTGTTGAGTTCGGCTTCCGTCTGCCTTCGGCGTTTGATAATCGCCCCCTAAACTTTAACGAGTTTTATTCCCATGTAAACCAGGCGATATTCGTATCGGCAACTCCGGGCGACCTTGAACGCGAAAAATCAACCCAAATTGCCGAGCAGGTTATTCGTCCTACAGGCCTTTTGGACCCCGAAATTTCGGTTCGCCCAAGCGAGGGTCAGATTGATGACCTTATCTCCGAAATAAATATCAGAACCGCGAGGGGAGAGCGCGTTTTGGTTACCACCCTAACCAAAAAAATGGCCGAGGATTTAACCGAATATTTAGAGGGCGTTAATATCGCAGTTCGCTATATGCATTACGATGTTGATACCATGGAGCGAATGGAGATTATCCGCGACCTCCGAATGGGCAAGTTTGATGTTTTGGTTGGAATAAATCTCCTGCGCGAGGGTCTTGATATACCCGAAGTATCGCTTGTTGCTATCCTCGATGCCGATAAAGAGGGCTTCCTGAGAAGTGAAACCTCGCTAATTCAAACCATCGGCCGCGCCGCCCGCAACGCAAACGGCAGTGTTATTATGTATGCTGATAGTGTAACAGGCTCAATGGAGCGCGCCATAACCGAAACTCTGCGCCGCCGCGAGATTCAAAAGGCCTATAACGAGGCTAACGGTATTATTCCTTCTACCATAGTCAAGGATGTTCGCGATATAATTGCGATAGGCGCGAGCGATGATAAGAGTAGCCGCGAGAAGGAAGGCAAAAGGCTATCAAAGGCCGAGCGCGAGGAGCTTATTACCCGCTTAACGCGCGAGATGAAGCTTGCCGCAAAGCTGCTCGAATTTGAACATGCAGCCCACCTGCGAGACAGAATTGCGCGTCTGCGCGAAGGAAAATAAAAAAACCGTCGAAAATTTTCGGCGGTTTTTATTATATATTATTTACTTTTATAATATTTTAGGTTAAAATAAAACTATATATGCAAAAGTTTAAACGGAGGAAATATGGCGAACGATAAGATTATTATTAAAGGCGCAAATGTTCATAATTTAAAGAATGTTGATGTAACCATCCCGCGCGATAAGCTCGTTGTTTTTACAGGGCTTTCGGGTTCGGGAAAGTCTTCGCTTGCCTTTGATACAATTTATGCCGAGGGTCAACGTCGCTATGTTGAATCGCTTTCCTCCTATGCTCGTATGTTTTTGGGTCAGATGGAAAAGCCCGATGTTGAAACAATCGAGGGTCTGTCTCCCGCAATCTCGATTGACCAAAAAACTACCCATAAAAACCCGCGTTCAACGGTTGGAACCGTTACCGAAATATATGATTATCTCCGTCTGTTATATGCCCGTGTAGGTGTTCCGCATTGTCCTGTTTGCGGCAAAGAAATTTCGCAACAGTCCTGCGACCAGATAGTTGACCGTGTTTGTGCTCTGCCCGATAAAACCAAGATTCAGGTTTTGGCACCCGTTGTTCACGGCAAAAAAGGCGAACATCAAAAGGAATTTGAATCGGCTAGAAAATCGGGCTATGTTCGCGTTCGGGTCGATGGCAATGTATATGACCTCTCCGAGGAAATAAAGCTTGAGAAAAACAAAAAGCATAATATAGAGATAATCGTTGACCGATTGGTTGTAAGTGATGATGTAAAATCCCGTTTGGCCGATAGTGTCGAAACTGCGCTGTCTTATACAGGCGGCTTGGTTGTTATTGATGTTATCGGCGGGGAAGAGCTTGTCTTTTCGCAGAACTATGCCTGCGAGGAGCACGGTATCAGCATCCCCGAGCTGACACCAACAATGTTCTCCTTTAATAATCCCCTCGGCGCCTGCCCGACCTGTATGGGCCTTGGTATGTTTATGAAGGCCAATCCGCGCCTTATCGTTCCGAATACCGAGCTTACCCTTCGCGAGGGTGCAATCCGTGTTTCGGGTTGGAGCATTAAGGGTTGGTATGGCCAAGAAAATTCTATAGCAACAATGTATTTTACCGCCATAGGCGAAAAATATGGCTTTACCCTTGATACCAAGTATAAGGATATCAGCAAAGAGGGTAAATATGCCCTAATGTATGGAACAAACGGCGAAAAGCTTTCGCTTAAGCGTAGTTCTATGTGGGGCGGCGGAGTTCATGAAGCCGCTTTTGAGGGGATTATTAATAATATCGAGCGCCGCTATAAGGAGTCGAACAGCGATTATTCCAGAAACGAGCTTGAAGCGCTAATGAGCGAATCGGCCTGCCCAACCTGCGGAGGCGCCCGCCTAAAACCCGAGCCCCTCGCCGTAACCGTTGGCGATAAAAATATCAAAGAATTCTGCGATATGTCGGTTACCGATGCGCTCTCCTTCCTCAATACGCTTTCCTTCAGCGAAATGCAGGAAAAAATAGTGGGTCCGATTATCAAGGAGATAAAAGAGCGCTTAAATTTCCTTAATAGTGTTGGCCTCGATTATCTAACCCTTTCGCGTTCGTCGGGAACCCTCTCGGGCGGCGA
>SVPK01000006.1 GCA_015065875.1 Oscillospiraceae bacterium | reverse complement strand
AGTTCAAAAAAACCACCTCAAATATATGGTAACCAAAAACGAAGTTTTTACAAATAATTGTTGTAATATTAGGTATTTAGTATTATAATATATTTGTTTGATTATATATTGGGGGCATTTGCTTGAATAATACTGTTTACCTCGACAACAGTTCAACAACCGCCGTTTGTGAGCGGTCGATAGAATATATATCGCACACCTTGAGCGAAAACTACGGAAACCCTTCCTCGCTCCATATTATGGGTCTTAATGCCGAAACCGAGCTTATAAAGGCCAGGAGCGCGGTTGCCGGGCTTCTCTCCTGCCGAGAGGATGAAATCATCTTTACAGGTAGCGGAACCGAGGCCAACAACACCGCAATTTTCGGCGCCGCCAAGGCTCGTCGCAAGCGAGGTAATAAAATAGTTACAACCGCCATTGAGCACCCCTCGGTTTTAGAGGCGGTAAAGCTTTTAGAGGATGAAGGCTTTGATGTTATAAGGCTCTCCCCCAATCAAGACGGTATTATCAGCGAGCAGGATATTTTTAAAGCGATTGATGAAAAAACCATCCTGGTAAGCATTATGTTGGTTAATAACGAAACCGGTGCGATACAACCCGTTTCGGCGGCGAGAACGGCTATTGAACGCAAGCAAGCCCCCGCATTGCTGCACTGTGATGCAGTTCAGGGCTTTGGTAAAATGAAGATATCCCCCGCATCTTTGGGTGTTGACCTTTTATCAGCCAGTGCCCACAAGATTCACGGACCCAAGGGCATAGGTATTCTCTATAAGAAAAAGGGCATCCATCTTCCCCCTCTGCTTGTTGGCGGCGGGCAGGAATCGGGTATGCGCTCGGGAACCGAAAGTGTTCCGCTCATCGCGGGACTGCGCGGAGCCATCGAAAGCCTTCCGAAAACACACGAAAAGATTAAAGAGCTTCGCGATTATGCGGCAGATTTATTCGGTGGCCAGAGCTTTGCCGCTATCAATTCGCCCGAGGGCGCGCTGCCTTATATCATCAATATTTCCATTCCCGGTTATCGTTCCGAAACACTGCTTCATTTTTTAGAAGCACAAGGAATTTATGTTTCGAGCGGAAGCGCTTGTGCTAAAGGTCAGGGCAGTTATGTTCTGCGAGCAATGGGGCTTTCATCCGAGCGGGTGGATAGCGCACTTCGCATAAGCTTTTCTCGATTTAATGAAAAATCGGATATCGAAAGATTATTTGATTCACTTAAAAAAGCAAAGGACACATTAAGGAGCAGTAAATGAAAGAAATTATACTTATCAAAAACGGTGAACTCGTATTAAAGGGACTCAATCGCCGCACCTTTGAAGATATAATGATAAAAAACATAAAGCGCAAGCTTTCATCTCTCGGAGGTTTTGATATCAGTCGCGCACAGTCGACCATAGTTATAACCCCCAAGGACTCGGACTTTGATATGGACGAGGCAACCGAGAGGGTTGGAACCGTTTTTGGTATTTCGGCCTATAGCCGCGCCGCAGTTTGCGAAAAGGATATGGAAAGCATTAAAGAGGTTGCCAGAGAATATTTGGCCGATGCTTTAAACGGGGTTTCAACCTTCAAGGTTGAGGCCAAGCGCTCGGATAAAAAGTTCCCGCTTAAATCCCCTGAAATTTGTATGGAAATCGGCGGAGTTTTGCTCGAGGCCTTCCCCCATCTTTCGGTTGATGTTCATAATCCGCAACAAATTGTTACGGTTGAGATTCGTGACCGCGATGCATATATCCGAGCAGGTCAATTGCGCGGTGCAGGCGGAATGCCTGTTTCGAGCGCGGGCAGGGCGGCCATTATGATATCGGGCGGAATTGATAGCCCTGTTGCCGCTTATCTTATGGCTAGACGCGGACTTGAACTTAACGCAATTCATTTTGCTAGTCCCCCCTATACGAGCCCCCGCGCCGAGCTTAAGGTTAGGCAGTTGCTCGAGAAGGTTGCCCGCTATAGCGGAACCATTCGCTTGGGCATTGTTCCTTTTACCGAAATTCAAGAAGAGATTGCCAAAAACTGCCCTGAAGAATACTTTACACTTATTATGCGCCGAATGATGCTTCGCATCGCACAGCGACTTGCAAAGGAGCGCGGTTGCGGCGCACTCATAACAGGAGAAAGCCTGGGTCAGGTTGCGAGCCAGACCCTGCCTGCCCTGGCCGTTACCGATACCTTGGCCGAGATGCCTGTTTTACGTCCGCTTATCGGAATGGATAAGGAGGATATTATTGCGGTTTCGCGCAAGATTGATACCTTTGAGATATCGATTCAACCCTATGAGGATTGTTGCACGGTATTCACTCCCAAGCATCCGCGAACCCGCCCAACTATTGAACAATGTGAAAAAGCCGAAGGCCCGCTCGATATTGAAGCCCTTATAGAGCGCGCTGTTGCGGCTACCGAATATTCCTATATTGACTGATTGGAGGAGCTAATATGAACGGCGAAATCATCTGCGTCGGAACCGAGCTTTTGCTTGGAAACATTGTTAATACAAATGCGCGCTTCCTTTCAGAGGAATTGGCCGCGCTAGGCATAAATATTTATAATCAATCGGTTGTTGGCGATAACGAGGAGCGCATAAAGCAGGAGCTTGGTGCCGCCCTGCGCCGCAGCCAAATTGTTATTTTAACCGGTGGTCTCGGTCCTACAGAGGATGACATGACCAAAGAATGCGTTGCATCCTATTTTTCGCTTCCTCTTATTGAGGATGCCGAAACCAAGGCACAGATAGAGGCATATTTTGAGCGCACCGGTCGCACTATGACCAAAAGCAATTATAAGCAAGCGCTTATGCCTAAAGGCTGCCATATATTCAAAAACGATGTTGGAACCGCTCCGGGTTGCGCTGTTGAGCATAGTGATAATACAGTTATTATTCTCCCCGGCCCGCCCACAGAGATGGAATATATGTTTAAAAAATATGTTAAGCCTTATCTTGAAAAGAAAAGCCGAAACACCATAGTTTCGCATAAGGTTCGCATATTTGGTGAAAGCGAATCCAAAATTGAAAATCAGATTAAGCATTTAACAAAGCTCCATAACCCAACCGTTGCTCCCTATGCAAGCGAGGGCGAGGTTTATCTCCGCGTTACTGCATCTTCTGCAAATGCGGCGGCCGCCGATGCCCTTTGCAAGCCTGTTATAGGCAGCATTACAGATATACTCGGAGACTGCGTTTACGGTGTTGACTGCGATGAGTTGCAGAACGTTGTTGTTGAGATGCTCAAGGATAAGAAGCTTAAAATCGCAACCGCCGAATCCTGCACCGCAGGTATGCTTTCTTCGATGATAACCGAGGTTTCGGGTTCTTCGGAGATTTTTGAGTTTGGAATTTCGGCATATGCCAACCGAGTTAAGGTTAATGCCCTTGGTGTTCCCGAGGAGATAATCGCGCGCCACGGCGCCGTTAGCGAGCATACCGCCGCTTATATGGCTATGGGCGTTAGAAAATTATCGGGCGCCGACCTGGGTATTGGTATAACAGGTGTTGCGGGACCGGGAGCGAGTGAGAGCAAGCCTGTTGGCTTGGTTTATATCGCATTGGCCGACCGCCACAATATTTGGATTAGAAAAACAACCCTTGGTCACGGCAGAAGCGAACGCGAAAAGGTTAGACGCAACTCGGCTAAGACCGCGCTCGACCTTGTTCGCAGATATCTCTGCTCCCTGCCCTCGGTTTTGCCCGGCGGCTTTGCTATTGGAACCTCACCTATAGTTTTAACCGAGCAACCTCATATTTTCGCGCAACCTCAAAAGGTTGCCGAGGTTCGTTCTGATGCCGCTAATGCCAAAGGCTTTACCGATTTGGAGCTGGCACAGATGATAAGCTCGGTGGCCCGCAATGACCACTACGAGCCCGCAACAAAAGAGGATGCTTTGGAATACGCAAAAAACCAGAGCGAATATCTCGCTTTTGTTGATGAGAAGGATGATATTGATTATCCCGCCGTTCCTACATTTAAAGAAAAGTTATTATCGTTATTTAAGAAAAAGCATAAGAGCGATGCCGCTCAAATTGAGAGCGATTTCGTTACCGAAGCCGATTTAGAGGAGCAGGTTCCTACGGGACCCGATACCGCCGCCGAGAAGGCAAACGGAGCATTTATATCCGAAGGTGCCGAAGCCAAGCCCGAAGCGGTTAATACCAAAACCGATAGCGGGGTTAAGAAAAGCGGAAGGATTAAATCAAAGCTTTTAAAGTTTTTGCGCTCACTGCTCCCCTGGAAGGGCGATAAGCCCGCCGAGATGATAAGAAAGCTTATCTTTATTATTGCGCTCGTAGCGCTAATAATTTCCTCGCTTTATATCATCAACTATTTCCACGAAAGCTATGCTCAAAAGAAAATAGGCGAAGAGGTTCGCGATGCCTATAATTCGAGCAACACCAATAAGGATGATTCGGGTGTTTACGACAGCTTTGAGGAAGTTTTAAGAATAAACAGCGATACCAAGGCTTGGATAACCATTCCCGGAACCGCAGTAAACGACCCCATCGTTTTGGGCCCCGATAACGATTTCTACCTGACTCATAATATCCATAAAGAGGCAAGCCGCTACGGAACGGTATATTTTGATGCCGCCTGCGAGATAACCGCAGAAAAGGTAAGTCAAAACCTCGTTATTTATGGTCATGAGATGAAGGATGGCCAAATGTTTGGCACGCTCAAGCGCTATAAAGACCTTAATTTTTATAAGCAGAATCCTGTTTTCACAATGCGAACCCTTTATAACGACGCATCCTATAAAATTTTCTCGATATTTATAACCAATTCGCGCCCCGAGCATGATAACGGAAATGTTTTTGATTATCGTAAGATTAATTTTACAACCCAGGATGAATTTTTAGAGTTCACCTCTCAGCTTACAGAGCGCAGTATTATAAATACCGGGGTTGATATTATAGAGGGCGACGAGATTGTTACCCTATCGACCTGCGCTACCGATTTTGATGACGCACGATTGGTAATTGTTGCACGTAAGGTTCGTGCAGACGAGGAAAGTTCTATCGATATGGAAGCGGTTTCGGTTAATGAGAACCCCCATTATCCTCAAATTTATTATGATAAGAAGGGTATTCAAAACCCCTATTCCGACACCACACCCCCGAACACCAATTCTTCATCGGACATCCCCACATCCAGCACCCCTGCTTCAAGCGATGAGAGCGGCAGTTCTTCCCAGTCGCCAACCTCAAGCAATGTGGTATCGGTAGAAAGCGGTTCGGAAGAGCCAACACAGGGCGCCTCGAGCAACCAGGCATAACCAAAACTAAAGGAACATTTAAGGAGATATAACAATGGCGGCACCGATTAAGGCCGATATAATCTATTACGATTCGGCTTCGGATTTTGAACTTGAATTTAATCTTTGCGGTTGTTGCACAATGAGATTGCTCTCGGATAAGCCGAAGGATGCTTCCGCTTTCCTGCACTCATTAAGCCGTGCCGTTTCGCGCAGTCAGCTCATATTTGCGGTTGGAAAGGATGATGGCGAAAACGCACTTCTTCCCGACCTTTGCTCTGCAATAGGCTATAAGCTTTTACCGCGCGACCTTTCGGCTCTTGGCATAGAGGGTGAGGTTTTATTGCCCGAGGATGCTATTCCGCTTGTCAGCACCGATGGAAGGCTTGGCGGTTGCGTTATTGAATGCGGTCCGCAGGTTATTATAACCTTAACTGATGACCGTGAGTTGCGCCGCATTATTTGTAAGGAGCTTGTTCACGGATATGTTCGCGACCTTGCGGCCGATATTGATGGCACGGCACATACCTCTGAACCTGAGGGTGATAAGGACACACAAGATACCGAACCGGAAACAATCCCGCAAAACGAACCCGCCATTTCAGAAAAGGAAGATTTTTCTTCTTTTTCGTTTATTGAGGATGAGGCTCCTGCCGAAAAGGTTAAAAAACCACGCAAATGGCTAAAGAGATTGCTTATTCTGTTCTTCGTCTTGCTTTTCCTTGCGGTTGGAGTTGCGGCCTATATTTTCTTTGCAGAACCACTCGTTATAAAGAAAATGTATAAAGGCTATGACGAAATGCATTCTGCCGCGCGAGAGCCTGTTGATGGTATTCTTGATTCAATGGGCGAGCTTTATGAATTTAATTCAGATACCATTGGATATATTAAAATTGACGGAACAAGCGTTGCGTCGCCCGTTGTTACAACCATAGAAAAGGGCGAGCAATACTACAAAAACCATCTGTTTAACGGATGGTATAGCTTAATGCACGGAACCCCATATACCAAAAGCGATATTACCCCGCAAACCTATTATCGCAACATAGTTATATATGGTCAGGATGCGAAGGGCGGAATCATGTTCGATGGGCTTTCATCGATTGCCACACTTGAGGGCTATCGCCTATCGCCGATTATTAGTTTTGATACCCTCTACAGCAGTAATAAATATAAAATATTTGCCGCATTTAACTGTGAGGGAACGGTTGACGCGGAATTGCTTAAAACCTCATTCCTCGATGATGATGAATTCGGCGAGTATCTTAAGGGTCTGCTCGCTTTATCGAATATTAAAACTACGGTTGATGTTGCCGCAAGCGATGAGATAATAACACTCATAGCATACGGCAAAAACGATACAGTTATTGTTGCAAGACGCATTCGCGCAGGCGAAAGCGAGATGGTTGATACCCAAAACGCATCGGCAAATGATGGTAGCCTTGGTTTAACCGATATCCAAAAGCTCCCCCACCCGACCATAAGCTTTTTGCCTACAGGCGAAATTCCATATAAACAGTTCTCGAGTAATTACGAGCAAATAGGTCCCCTATCACCCGAGCAGGTTGCTTTATATGCCGCAAAATATGCAAAGGTCCAAGCAGAGGATGGCGCCGAGCCCGAACAGGTAATTACAAAGGATAATGCTATGTCGGTTCTCGGCAATATAAACCTTACGGTTTATGATACCGTAAGCGATGGCCTTGTTACGGGAACAACATATGATATTTTATGCCGAATGGTTGAGGCCGAAATGGGCGGCACCTATGAAAAGGAAGCCCTTAAGGCTCAAGCCATTGCAAGCTACGGTTGGCTGCTCACTTCGGGTGCGGAGGGCGACGGCGCGCCCAAAGTAAGGCTTAAAACCGCCAGTGATGCCGTTAAGGAGGCTGTTTCGGAGGTAATAGGTCTCAAGCCGTATTACGGCGGAAACGTTGCTCATACGATGTATTTCCCCTGTTCGGCGGGATATACTGCGGCATCGGCCTCGCTTTATGCAAACACCTTCCCCTATCTTTCGCAGGCCGATTCCTCGATTGACCGCGGAGATATGGCCTATATAACACACAACACATATAAGGCCGATGATGTTCGCGAATGGATACTTAAGGAAACAGGCATTGACCTATCGGCCATTAGCGATAAGAGCCGTTGGTTTAACGTTACCTATGATAGAATGGGCAACTATGCCGAGCAGGTTTGGTTTGGCAACTCCGCAACAATATACGGAGGCCGATTCCTTCGCGAATGTATATTCACATCCGAGCGCGTAGGGGCCAATACCTTGAGCTCTGCGGCATATAGAATTACATATCAACCTACATCCGATACCTTCCTTTTTGAGATTAAGGGAAAGGGACACGGACTTGGCATGAGTCAGCATGGCGCCAACCGCTACGCAAAGGAAGGAATGACATATTCCGAAATTCTTTCGCGCTATTACGGCGACATAACAATAAGTTATTAAGAGTATTATTTAAAGGGTGATTTTTTTGGCAGAACAAATAGTTGAATATTTAAGAAATCTTTTGCCGCCGGTTTTAACCATATTTGTTGTTTCAATGTTGCCTATTCTTGAGCTTCGCGGTGGTCTTGTTGCAGCGGCCATTTTAGGTGTTAACTGGTTTATTGCTTTCCCCATTTGCGTTTTGGGGAACATGATTTTTATTCCGTTTGTGCTCCTTTTTATTAAGAAAATATTTAAATTCTTAAAACGCTTTAAGAAGGTTGGCGGATTAATAATTAAGCTTGAAGAACGAGCACATGATAAGGGCGAAAAGATTGAGAAAAACAAAAAAATCGGTCTTTTTACCTTTGTTGCGCTTCCCCTGCCCGGAACGGGCGCTTGGACCGGCGCATTGGTTGCCGATGTTTTGGGCATTAGAATTAAACATTCTTTGCCTATCATAACTATAGGTGTTATAACTGCGGGACTTATAATGTCGTTCATAAGCTATGTTATTCCCGCTTGGTTTTAAAAGCAAAACTCCGATACCTTGAGTATCGGAGTTTTTATTTTAATATGCGTTATTTGAGGATATTTCGAGTTCTGCCGAATAATACCTTCCCGCGCGGTAAAGCTTTACCGTAACGGTATCGCCAACAGAGCAAGTGCTTATTACATCAAAAAGGTCTTCATAACTGCTAATCTTTTTATCTGCAAACTCGGTTATAATATCGCCGCGACGGATTCCCGCCTCGTCGGAGGGACCGCCTGTTACAACCGATGCGACAACCGCTCCTGCGGGGTAGCCGAGTCCTAATAAGGTTGCTTCATCATAGGTTGTGCTGATTGAGATGCCGATATATGGTTCGGGGTCGTCCTTGCGGGCGATAATTTGGTCACAAATTTCAACCGCAGAGTTAATGGGAATCGCAAAACCCATTCCTTCATAGGCGGTTGCGGCAATTTTTGCACTGTTTATGCCAATAAGCTTGCCCTCGATATCTAGCAATGCTCCGCCCGAATTACCCGGGTTTATGGCGGCATCGGTTTGAATTAAGGCAACCGAATCCTCGTCATCGGTATCAAAGCTTCTATCCAGTCCGCTTACGATTCCATAGCTTACCGAGCCCATAAAATCAAGTCCGCCCGGGCAACCGATTGCCGCAACAAACTGACCCGTTTTCAGTTTATCGGAATCACCTATTTCGGCGGCGGGCAAATTTTTAGCATCAATTTTTATAACGGCGAGGTCGGAATTTATATTATAGCCGATTATGGCCGCAGAATAAGAATCTCCGCTTCCGTCATTTAGAAATACCTCTATTTTTGCGCGCTCGGAGGTTTGACCTATTACACTCTCGATAACATGATGGTTGGTTATGATATAACCATCGGAGGTATAGATAACGCCGCTACCCTCACCTGTGCTATCATTGGAACCGCCGAGCAGGTTATTAACGGCCGCCGTTGTTCTGATACCAACAACACTTGGGCCCGCCTTTTCGGCAACCGCTTCGATAGCCGATGCGGTTGTTTTATCGACGTTTATGGTTGTATGAACGATGTTTCCCCCGCTTTCAGAAGGAGCGGATTCCGCTTTATCGTCGTCACGCATCAGAACTACGGTTCCAACCGCGGCGACAGCACCGAGCACCACCGATAAAACCACCGAAACAATAACAACACCTATACCATATTTTCTTTTTTCTTTTTTGGGCTTTTTGGGGATGTTTACAAACTCCGAAGCATAAGATGGCATATAAACCGGAGCGGCGGGTTGCGCTATAGCCGGCTCGGGCTGCGCTACCTGTTCCGTAGGCGGCACGGCAGGACCTACCTCTATCGGCTTGTCCGCTTGGCGAAGGTCATAAAATCCGCCATCGGGGGTTACTCGATATCCGCGGGTTATTCCTTCGTTTTTCTCCACTTCAGGTTCAAAGGTATTCTTATTTTCATCCATATTGATTACCTTCTTTGCTTTTCTTTGATTGCATTATAAAATATATTTGTTGAGTTCTTCAGTCGAATATATGAATTTTCGATTAACAAATATACCACATTTCAAAGAAAATTTCAACCCAAGAAGGATTAGTGTTCATTTTTTATCTTGGTTCTAACGAATATTTTGCAGAAATCCTTAAAATTAAAGGGAAATATCGGATATAAATAGTTTCTGCCCGATATGGTTTTGCTTGTTAGCATAACGGTTATTCCTACCACTGTTCCAATGAGGATACCATAGATTCCTATAAGTTCAACGAGTATGAGCATTATTATTCGCAGGA
Organism: Oscillospiraceae bacterium; assembly: GCA_015065875.1. Taxonomy (GTDB): domain Bacteria; phylum Bacillota; class Clostridia; order Oscillospirales; family Acutalibacteraceae; genus SIG589. Next base: position 30,343 of record SVPK01000006.1, on the reverse strand, counting down.
ATTTTGTTGCATAGCTTATTTCAAAGCTGGGTTGCGAAAACGAAGCTATTGCAACAAAGGCCGAAAACAGAATTGTTTGGGGAACGAACCATCCTGCAGTTATGGCGAATTCAGAAAGAATAAGTCCGCCGATTATTCCGATCGAATTTGAGAGCGCATCGGGGGTATTGACCGAGGCCAGTCGCAGGGCATCAACAACAAATTCTAAAATTAAAAACTGAACAAATATCGGGATTGATAAATCCTCTTTCGGAATTATAAAATGAAGCCACTGCGGCATCATATTTACATTATTATATAAATAAAGCACAAGTGGCATTAAATAAACCGTTAACAGAGAGGATAAAACTCTAATTATTCTTACATAGCTTCCTGTTACGGGCGGAAAATAATAATCATCAACCTCTTTAAAGAAATCGACAAAAGAAACCGGCAATATCATAACACCGGGTGAATTATCCATAACCACTATTACCTTGCCCTCAAGCAGGCAGGCCGATGCAAAATCGGGGCGCTCGCTAAACTTGGTTTTTGGGAGCGGGTTCCAAAAGCTGCTCGGCACCAATGCTTCATTGAGTGCTTGTTGGGTCATCGAAATGCCACTGATTTTTGCCTTATTTATGCACTCACGCAGTTTTCGCAGCACCCGCTCATCGGCCTTTCCGTCTATAAAGCTTATAACAACATCAACCTTCGAGCTCTCACCTATTTGATGGTATTCCATACGGAGACGCGGGTCACGTATACGGCGGCGAATAAGCGCGGTATTCATAACCAATGCCTCAACAAAGCCATCCTTTGAGCCGCGAACCGAACGGTCCTTTTGCGGTTCCTCTATTCCTCTTACCGGATAGGTTCTCGAATCTATAATCAGGGCATCGCCTATTCCATCAATAAGCAATATTGCGGGGCCTGAAAGAAGCATGGTTACTACCGTTTCGATATCGGCGGAGGAATCGGCCTCGGTATATGGCATATAGCTTTTTGAAAACTCATCCATCGTTTTGATGCCCGAAAGCTCTTTGGCGGTTATTTTATATAAAAACTCCATTAGCTTTTCAAAAACTGCATCCTTCATAAATCCATCAATAAAATAAAGTGCCGCCTGACGTTCGCCGATTATTATATCGCGCTTTATGATATCAAAATTCAAATCAGGCCTTATTCGGCTATCTATTTCTTTTATATTTTCTTTTATATTAAAAGTCAAAAAAAGCACCCCTTTCAGATTACAAATAGTATATCCGAAAGGGGTTAATTTTATTATTTTTTACGACGGCGACGAATAATGAGCGGTTTTTTATCCTCATCATAGCGTATGGCATCGCGCACCAATGACACTATAACCATAATCGCAACGACTGCCGCCAATACAATAAGCAGGCCAACGATTATCATTTCGGCGATATTTTCGGTTCCCGAAAATCCTGCGCCACCATTTTTACCTATAGAGAGCGTTCCAATAGTATCGGATGCAAAGCCTTTAAATTCCTCGCTCATGGCCGATGAGCCCTCAAAAAAGCCTATGGTATAGAGTTTGCCGCCTCGAACCGTTATATACTGAACGGTGCAAAAGCTGCCGCCGCTATCCTTATTGGTAGAAGCAACCTCGTATAACTTCATATCGCCAACCGTTATAAGCGCGATATCCGAAACATTATCGGCCTTTATAAATCGGCTTACAAAGCCTAATGCTTCATCCTCGCCGAGGAGCGATATATCATCCATCCTTTGCGAAAACTCGGTTTCCTGACAGGTTACCTGCAACTGGCGCTTGCCATCCTCGCTCACGGCAAACATTATTAAGGCATTATCCTTAAAATACTGTTTCATTGAGTCAATGCTATGTCCGAGCGACTCAACAAGCTCCTCGGATTTCTCTATATTTTTCTCGGTTAAAACCCGATAGCTCTCATCTATTTCGATATTGAATTTATATTCATCGAGGCTTACGGCACCGACCGATACCGAGAAGGCAACGGTTAATATGAGCGTAAGCAACAAAGACAAGCATTTTTTCAACTCAATCTACATTCCTTTATTAAAGATTATTTTGTCTGCGAGCGGCAGTTAGGGTATTTTTCATTAAAACTGCAATGGTCATGGGGCCAACTCCGCCGGGAACGGGGGTTATAGCCGAGGCTTTTTTCTCAACCTCGGAGAATAATACATCGCCGCAAAGCTTACCGTTTTCATCGCGGTTCATTCCAACATCGATAACAACGGCGCCATCACCTACCATATCGGCAGTCACAAAGTTCGCCTTTCCTACTGCAGATACCAAAATATCTGCACGGCGGGTTACCTCCGGCAGGTCGCGGGTTCGCGAATGGCAGATGGTTACTGTTCCGTTTTTGTGGAGCAGGAGCATTCCCATAGGCTTACCAACTATATTTGAGCGGCCTATAACAACGCAGTTCTTTCCTGCGGGGTCGATTCCCTCATATTCCAACATCTCCATTATACCCGCAGGGGTGCAGGGTAAAAAGTCGAATTCGCCTGTCATTATTTTGCCAACATTCTCATGACAGAAGGCATCAACGTCTTTTTGGGGAGAAATTGCCTCAATAACTCGTTTTTCGTCGAGACCCTTCGGCAGTGGTAACTGACAAAGTATGCCGTTTACGGTTTTATCGTTGTTAAGCTTATCTATAAGGGCAAGCAGCTCTTCCATTTTTGTTTCTGCGGGAAGGGCATATTTGCGAGATTCGATGCCTGTATATTCGCAGGCTTTTTCCTTATTTGCAACATAAATTTTGCTTGCGGGGTCATCTCCAACGATTATTACCGCAAGGCAGGTATGTATTCCCTGCTCTTTGAGCTTTGCCACCTCGGCCTTAACTCCATCGCGAACTGCGGCCGATATTTTTTTACCATCAATTATTTTTGCCATTTTATTCTTCCTCCACAGTTTCTGCACCATCATCCATCGCATCGGCGAAAACAGGAACGTAATCCTCTGCTTGCGGGCCTTTTTGCTTGCGCTTGATGTAAACGGTTGCAACAATACCACCTATACAAAGCACTATGGATAACAGGGTTGAGATTCTAAAGGGTCCGCCTAGGAAAAGGCTATCGGTTCGAAGTTGTTCGATAAAGGTTCTTCCAAAGCCATACCAAACGCAATATCCCAAAATAATCTGACCGCTAAAGGTTCGCTTTTTACTGTAAAGGTGGAGCAAAAGCGCGCCTGTTAGGCACCAAATGGATTCATAAAGGAAGCAGGGATGGGCCAAAGCGCCCTCGCCCAAAACCTCGGTAACGTTTTCACTTGTCATACCAAACCAATCGCTTCCGGTTGCGGTTCCAAAAGCCTCTTGGTTAATAAAGTTGCCCCATCGTCCAATACCCTGACCGATAAGGAAGCCGACAGCGGCAAGGTCGAAGGCATTTAGAATATTAACCTTACGGAGATAACACATAATTCCGCCCGCTAAAAAGGCGCCTATAACACCGCCGTAAATAGCGAGGCCCGAAAATCCGCCGTTTGAAAAATCAAAGAAATCGGCAAGGGTTAGCTCATCATCGAAAATGATATAGTAAAGACGGGCGCCCAGGATTGCAACGGGGGTTGCAACTATAACGACATCGAGCAATCTATCGGTATCAACACCGAGGCGCTTACCGTTTATCATTCCATAGATAACGGCGAGCATAAAGCCAGTTGCTATTATTATTCCATACCAATGAACAGGCCAACCATCGCCTATCGGGATGGTGAATGCTATGGGGTTAAGGGTTAGATTAATTCCAAAAATTGTTACATCCATATTTTTTACCTCTTGGGAAGAATAACCGAAAGCACAGAGCATTCGGGGTTTAATAATTCGAGTCGCTTCTCGACATCCGCTTTGGTTATCGAACGCATAATATCGATATCATCAAAGGGGCCAACATCGAGCATAGCGCAATCAACCAGATTCATAGCTATTGATTCAACATTATTATAGCTCTTAATTGCCATTCCGTAAAGACTTCTTCTTGCAGATTCAAAAAGATTATCCGATATGCCCTCTTTTTTAAGACGCTCAATCTCGGTACAGATAGCCTCGCTTACGGCCTTCGGGTCGGAGGATTCGCCTTGGAAAATTGCCGCGGCATAATCATTACCCTGAAAATACTCGCTATGGAACTCATCGTTTATAAGACCCGCTTCTGTAAGCTTTTCATAGAGCGGAGAGGTATCGCCCGCGAGGATATCAAGCATAAGTCCGCTACAGATGCACTCCTTTGGGGTGCGCTCACCAACGCATTCTTCCTTAAAGCCAAAATTGAAAATGGGTTTTGCTATCTCCATTTTCTTTTCAACATACTGCTCTTTAACACTGTTTTTCTCGCTAAAGGCAGCGCGGGTTAGCTTAACGGGAGGAACAGGCTTAATGGCCTTTTCGATTCTCGCGATAGTCTTTTCTGCATCAACATTTCCCGCAATGCAGACAAACATATTGGCAGGATTATAAAATGCATTATAGCAGTCATACAGCAGTTCTGCGGTAATATGGGAGATTGACTCAACCGTTCCCGCTATATCGATTCTTACAGGATGCTGCTCATACATTGCCTCAAGCATATTGAAAAGCACACACCACTCGGGGCTATCATCATACATTCGGATTTCCTGACCGATTATACCCTGTTCTTTTTGAACGGTCTTTGGAGTAAAATAAGGTGACTGCACAAAATCGAGCAATATATCAAGGTTTTCTTCAAAACGGTCGGCACAGGAGAAAAGATAGCAGGTTCTATCAAACGAGGTAAAGGCATTTGCGGATGCTCCCGTTTCAGAAAAGCGAGCAAAGGCATCGCCATCCTCGCTTTCAAAAAGCTTATGCTCAAGATAATGGGCTATTCCCTCGGGAACCGCGATTGTTTCTCCATCGTTCACCGAAAAGGCGGTATCGATAGAGCCGTATTTTGTTCCGAAAATTGCAAAATTAGTTTTAAAATCCTTCTTTTCGGCTATTAGTATTTTAAGGCCGTTGGGCAAAACTGCCGAAACCACCTGTTCCGAAAGGACGGAATCCTTATATACCTTTTTCATTATTCATTACCCTCCTGCGGCATAAGAGAATAAACTGTATGCAGAGAGACATTTTGCGCCGCGCGCATAACATCCTCTTTCGTTACCGCACAAACCGCTTCTATAAGGTCTTCGGGCGATTTGAGAGAATCATCGAAAACGCGGGTTGCATACCAAGAGAATATTGATTCTTGACAATCGTTTCTCGACTTTATGCTATCGCAAAGACTGCGAATCGAGGATTCAAACTGCTCATTTTCAAATTCGCCTTTTTTCATTATCTCAAGTTGGGCCAGGATTTCCTTTTGAGCCTTTTCAGCGTTTTCGGCCTTAACACCCGAATCAACCAACATTACTCCCTTTGATTTTACGGCCGCGCAGGCACAGTAATAGCAAAGGCTTAATTTTTCGCGAACATTGGTAAACAGACGCGAATAAGGGCCGCCGCCGAAAATATCTGCCATAACCATAACATCGGCCATCTTTTCTTCGCAGTCAGCACGGCCGAGCGAAAATCCCATAACGAGCTTACCCTGTTTAACATCCATTCTTTCGCAAACGGTTTGCTTATCGGCAAACCGGGGAAGGTTATATCCCCTAAACTTGGTTATATTCTCGCGCTTTATTGCAGAAAATGCCGAGGCGGCCGCCGAGAATACATCATCGGGAAACCTTTCGCCTACTACCGAAACCTGAACATAGGCTTCGCGCAGCATTTTGCTCCAAGCGCTAAAAAGGCTTTCACCGCTTACGCGGAGCATATCCTCCTCTTTACCGTAACGAGGCATACCAAACGGGTCATCGCCAAACATAAGCGATAGGGTTTGGCTGCGGGCATAACCGCGCTTATTATTTATTTCTCCGCGGATACGGTCAAGCATTTGGGCGCGCTCGCGCTCAACATCGGCCGATTTAAAGCGCTCTCCCTCAAGCGAGGGTGCAAATATAAGGCTTGCAAGCAGATTTGCCGCCGAGGCAACAACCTGCTCTCCGCAGAGCGAGAAACGGTCGTTCAAAACCGAAATTGATATACTGATTCTCTGATAATCGATATATTTATATGCACCCGCTATAATGGTTGCACCATAGAGGTTTCCAAGGCGGGTATTAAGCTCGCGAAAGGTTGGATATTCCTCGCCACAGGATGAAAGCAGATACGGAAGCAGAGCATAATCTGCATAATCCTCGCTCTTGAGCGGCATATAAAAATTAAAGGAAACGAGGGTTGTATTAAAACGGGAATCTTCTACATAAAGTCCCTCAACACCCTCACATAAATCAAATTTTTGCGGCAAGACTGATTCCTCCAAAAAAATATTAATAATATTGTAACACATTTGTTACCATAACGCCATAGAAAAAATATGAATTTTATGTTATTATATTAAAAACATTCTTTTAAAAAGGGGGCGACTCTTTGAAATCCAAGATTAAGGTTAAAAATAAGCGCGGTATTCCTTTTGAGTCGCGCATTTTAATCTCGGCTCTTATGATACTTCTCCAGATTGCAGTTTTCTTTATGATGATGTATAGCCTCTCAACTAAACTGCTCTGGATATACTCCTTTATCGAGTTTTTAAGCATGATACTCGCGGTATATATCATAAACAGCCATACCAACCCTTCATACAAGCTCCCCTGGACAACCTTTATACTTATTGCACCTTTAGTTGGTGTTCCCGCTTATCTTTTCTGGGGCGGCGGTCGAGTTTTTCCGCCCTTCCGCCGAAAAATGAAAAAAAGCGAGGCGCATTATCTTAAATATCTGCCCGAAAGCGATGATATTCTCGCAAAGCTTGAATACGAGGATATTCACCATTCAAAACAGGCGCATTTTTTAAAAACCGAAAGCGGTTTCCCCCTATATGCCAATACCTCGGCCGAATATTTATCGCCCGGCGAGGTTTTCCTTCCCCGCCTTTTGGAGGAGCTTGAGGGTGCGCGAGAATTTATTTTTATTGAGTTCTTTATTTTGGCCGAAGGAAAAATGTGGAGCCAGATTTATGAAATCCTTCGTCGCAAGGCGGCGCAGGGAGTTGAGGTTAAGGTTATTTTTGATGACTTTGGCTCCATCAAGCGCCAACACAAGGGGTTTGTTAACCGTTTGCGCCGAAACGGAATCTCGGTTGCTATTTTTAATAAAATTCGCCCATCAATTGATATGTTTATGAACAACCGCAACCATCGAAAGATTGTAATAATCGATGGACACACTGCATTTACGGGCGGAATAAACATAGCCGACGAATACATTAACCATATCGAGCGCTTCGGCTATTGGATGGACTGCGGTATAATGCTCAAGGGCGATGCTGTTTTAAGCTTTACGGTTATGTTTATGAGTATGTGGACCTTTACTACAGGTCAGGTTTTAAACGGTGACCGATATGCAAAGCGTATTCCCCAGCCGCATGATGGCTTTGTTCTGCCCTATTGTGATAGCCCGCTTAACGACCGCGACCCCGCCGAGGGCATTTATATGCAGATGATAAGCTCGGCCCAACGATATATTTATATTACAACCCCGTATCTAATTATCAACAACTCTATGATTGATGCGCTCTGCCTCGCTGCAAAAAGCGGCATTGATGTTAGAATTGTTACCCCAAAAATCGGCGACAAGGGTTATGTTCACCCGGTTACCCAACAAAATTATGAGCCGCTTTTGGCGGCAGGGGTTAGAATATATGAATACACCCCCGGTTTTATTCATTCAAAGATTTTTGTTTCGGATGACCATACCGCAACCATTGGAACGGTTAATATGGATTACCGCAGCTTTTATACCCATTTTGAATGCGGCGCTTGGCTTTGCAGCAACAATGCAATTATCGATATAAAAAGCCATTTAAATTCCATCCTCGAAAAAAGTGAGGAGATAAAACTAGAAAAATGGCGCAAACGACCGATACTGCAAAAACTCAAGCAACATATTCTTCATCTTTTTGCCCCTCTGCTTTAATCGCTTACTTATTGACAGACTAAAAAAAATGGTATATAATATACCCGAAAGGCGGTAATGTTTATGAAAAACGTATTAAATGTTCTTTTAGCTATTTTCGGCTTACTCGCAATAGTTGCTACCGTTGCTGTTGTTATCGACCGCTTGGTTTATCACAACGGACGCAAGGCAGGCTATCTTGATTGCGAATGTGAAGAAGACGAAGAGGAAGTTGAAGAATAATCCATCTTTCCTTAAGGGCGCTCTGAAAAGAGCGCCCTTATTCTTTTATTTGTCCTTTTTTTGTATTATTTCACCACTAAATTTTAAAAAATATCTGTAAATATTTTCCGTTTTGTGCAAACTGCACAAAAAATCGCGTATTTTAAGTTCAAGGCAATACTTGAATTTTTTAGAGGAATAGTATATACTGTAAGAGTAACAATACCTTTATATAAAAGGGAGAGAATCAAATGGAAAAATTAACCGCTAAAACCCTTGCAGAGCTTATCGAAAAGAAGCTTTCGCACAATTTCGGTATAACCCCCGAACAGGCTTCGGATGAATTCTTTTATAAGGCCTGCGTTTTAGTATTGCTTGATATAATGCGCGACCGTAGAACCGCTTTCAAAAAGCGAATCGAAAAGGAAGGCGCAAAATCCGTTTACTACCTCAGTATGGAGTTTCTTATGGGTCGTTCGTTTAAGAACAACCTCTTCAACCTCGATATGGAGGATGTTATGAAGAAGGCTCTCGCAACCTATGATGTTAAGCTTGAGAACCTTTATGAATTAGAGCCCGATGCAGGTCTCGGCAACGGCGGTCTCGGACGTTTGGCCGCCTGCTTCCTTGACGGACTTTCTACCGGCGGTTATCCCGCAATGGGCTACTGCATTAAATATCAGTTCGGTATTTTCCGCCAAAAGCTTGTTGACGGTTGGCAGACCGAAATGCCCGATTTCTGGCTACCCGGCGGAAGTGTTTGGCTTGAGCCCCGCCCCGCTTCGGCCGTTGATGTTAATTTCGATGGCTATATTGAGGAATCCTGGCATGACGGCTTCCATCATGTTGAGCACAAAGATTTCACCCCCGTTCGCGCTATGCCCTATGACCTTATGGTTGCGGGCAAGGACGGCAAAACTGTTAACGTTTTGCGTCTTTGGAGCGCCGAGAGTCAGAAAATCGATATGGCTGCATTTAACCAGGGCAACTATGTTCGCGCGCTTGAGCAACAGGCTATGGCCGAGGTTATCAGTAAGGTTTTATACCCCGAGGATAATCATATGGAGGGTAAGTCACTCCGTTTGCGTCAACAGTATTTCCTGGTTTCTGCTTCGATTCAGGATATTCTCGGACGTCATCTCCGCCAATACAATACCCTCGATAACCTTCCCGATAAGGTTGCAATTCATATAAACGATACCCACCCCGCCCTCTCTATCCCCGAGCTTATGCGCTTTTTGCTTGATGAATGCGGATATTCTTGGGAGAAGGCTTGGGATATCGTTAGCCGCACCGTTGCATACACCAATCATACCGTTATGAGCGAGGCGCTTGAATGCTGGCAGATTTCGATGTTTAAGCATCGTCTGCCCCGAATTTATCAGATAATCGAGGAGATTGACCGCCGCTTCCGTGAGCAGGTTATTCGCGAAACAGGCGATTTTGCGCTTGCAGAAAGAACCGCTATTATTCAGGGTGGTGTTATCAGAATGGCTAGCCTTTGCGTTGCCGCCTGCCACACTGTTAACGGTGTTTCACAGCTGCACAGTAAAATTCTTACCGATTCGCTTTTCTCGGATTACCACCGTATGACCCCCGATAAATTCACCAATGTTACCAACGGTATCGCTCATCGCCGTTGGCTCTGCCAGGCTAACCCGAAGCTTACAAGCTTCTTAAAGGAAAATATCGGTGATGGTTTTGTTATGAATGCCGCCGAGCTTTCAAAGCTTGCCGCATTTGCCGATGATAAGGCAGTTCTTGACCGCATAGGCGAAATTAAGCATGACAATAAGGTTCGTTTCTCGAACTATGCAAAGCGCGAGCTTGGCGCAGATATCGACCCGAACTCTATATTCGATATGCAGGTTAAGCGTTTACACGAATATAAGCGTCAGCATCTTAATGCGCTTCATATTATCTCGGATTATCTGTTTATTAAGAACAATCCCAATGCTCCCTTTACTCCCAAAACATATATTTTCGGTGCAAAGGCGGCTCCCGGATATTTCCTTGCAAAACAAATAATTCATATGATAACCAGCCTCGCAAAGGTTATTGATAACGACCCCGTTGTTCGCGGAAAGCTTAAGGTTCTTTTCTGCGAGGATTATCGAGTTACACTCGCCGAGATGATGATTCCTTCGGCCGATATAAGCGAACAGATTTCGCTCGCATCTACCGAAGCCAGCGGAACCGGAAACATGAAGCTTATGATGAATGGTGCCATAACGCTCGGAACCGACGATGGCGCTAACGTTGAGATTCATGATGCAGTTGGCGATGATAATATTCTTATCTTTGGTATGAAGACTCCCGAGGTTCTTAGAATCAAAAAGAACGGCTACTCCCCCGCCCATTATTACAACAATAATGCAACCCTTCGCGAGGCAATTGATTTTATCGAAAAGGGTATCGGCGGCAACGATTTCTCGGGTATCGCAAATATTCTCAAAAACGTTGACCATTATATGGCTCTTGCCGATTTTGCTGACTATTGTGCAGTTCAGGATAAGGCAACCGCCCTTTATAATGACCGTGATAAATGGAACCGTATGTCCCTCATTAATATTGCACAGTCGGGCATTTTTGCCGCCGACCGTTCGATTGAGGACTATGCTCGCGACATTTGGCACACTACACCTCTTAAATAGGTAGGTTAATTTATGCAGTATTATCCCTTCGATTCGAGAGATAAACTTTATAAACCGCATTTTGGCGCTGTAGCCGCAGAGGAATCTCTGCGGCTACGGCTACTTTTGCATAATGACGCACGGGTACATAACGCATACCTTTCTATCGAGCGCGACGGAGAAGCGCCGATGGAGATTTTAATGCAACCCGCCGAACAATTAGAGGACTACCGTTTTTATGATTGCTCCGTTTCCCTCGGCGAAGGCTTATACTGGTATAGTTTTTATTACGATAGCGATTATGGACGAATGTTTGTTACCAAAACCGAAACCTCGCTTGGAATTGTCTCTAATAAGGGCGGCAAATGGCAACAAACGGTTTATGAGCGCGATTATAAAACGCCCGATTGGCTTAAGGGCGGAATAATTTATCAGATTTTTCCCGACCGATTTGCCGCGAGTGGAAAGCAAAAGCAAGACATTCCCGATGACCGATTTTTGCAAAGCGATTGGTCGGCTCAACCCGCATATCTGCAAAATGGAGAAAAGCGAAGCCTTGGCAACGATTATTATGGTGGCGACCTTTTGGGTGTTGCAGAAAAGTTGCCGTATCTTAAGAGCTTAGGCATTAACTGTATTTATTTTAATCCGATTTTTGAGGCCCATTCAAATCATCGCTACAACACGGCCGATTATATGAAAATCGACCCGCTGTTAGGCAACGAGGATGACCTCACTTCCCTATGCGAGGATGCAAAAAAATGTGGCATCAATATTATTTTAGATGGTGTTTTCTCCCACACGGGACACGATAGCCGCTATTTTAACAAGGATAGACGCTATGGCGACGGCGGCGCTTATAACGATTTTTCTTCACCCTATCGCTCTTGGTTTAACTTCCATCGGTGGCCCGATAAATACAGTTGTTGGTGGGGTGTGCCATCGTTACCCGAAACGAATGAAAACGACCCCTCTTTTACTGATTTTATAACCGGAGAAAACGGAGTTATAAGATATTGGCTCAAAAAGGGTATTAAGGGTTGGCGACTCGATGTTGCCGATGAATTGCCCGATGGGATAATTGATAATATCCGCAAAGCTATGAAGGCAGAGGACCCCGATTCATATCTGCTCGGTGAGGTTTGGGAGGATGCAACAAACAAGATAAGTTATGGCTACAGGCGCCGTTTTTTACGGGGTCGACAGCTTGACTCTGTTATGGATTATCCGCTTGCAGAGGGCATTATAGCCTTCATAACCGGTGGCGACGGAGATAAGCTCTGCGAAACGGTTATGACCATACTTGAGAACTACCCTCTCCCCGCAGTTCATACACTTATGAACCACATCGGCTCACACGATACCGCGCGAATACTTACCCGCCTCGGCACGAATGAGCAGGGCAACCGCGCATGGCAATCGAGCAGAAGGCTAAATGATTGGGAACTGGGGCTTGCAAAGAAAAGGTTGCTCGCCGCCGCCACTCTGCAGTATACACTACCCGGTGTTCCATCGCTTTTCTATGGCGACGAAGCAGGTGTAGAAGGTTTTGGCGACCCATTCTGCCGCGCTACCTACCCATGGGGTAATGAGGATAATGAAATTCTCTCGTTCTATCAAAAACTCGGCAATATAAGACGGAACAACACTGCCTTCCGCGAGGGAGCATTTATCCCCTATATTTGCAGGCTCGGTATATTCTCGTTTATTCGAGAGGACGATAATAACCGAATATTTGTTGCGGTTAATCGCTGGGACGGATGCGATTCGATTGATTTGCCCGAGGAATTTAAATCTGCCGAGGTTTTATATGGCGAAAGACAGGACGGCAAAGCAATTTTACCACCCTTTGGAGCTATTATTATAAAAGCATAAAACAAACCCCCGATGGTTTTCACCATTGGGGGTTTAATTTATTTATAGGATTTTATTTAGAGGTGCCTTTTACAGCGAGAACAAAGTTCCAAACCTCTTCAATGTTGCAGTTCCAGAGAGCCTTTCCGCTTATCGGAGTTATCATCTCGGCTGCAAGCGCTGCATATTCGCCTTCGATGAGAGCCTTTGCAGCAAGGCGCTTCATCTGGGTTAAGGAACGGCTGTAAACACCGTTATCAATTGCCTTATCTGCATCGGTATTGTTGGTGCCAACGGTAATTCCAAGCGAGTTACCATAGTTATCAGAAATATGAATTTCTGTTCTTGCAAGAACGCGAGCAGTAGAGTTCATGGATGCGAAGCCTTCATAGGTTGTATAGAAGTTTCCGCTTCTCATAACTTCGCCGTTATCGTTTACGATAACATGATCGGTTGTCTCATCCGCACGCATGGAAGCGAAGCCTGCTTCCTTCATGGTGTGGTCAAAGTCGTATGCACGATCGGGATACAGAGTATCTACGAAGTGCTTGGCTATCATATGGGTGGTTACGCAGTTCATCGATACATATGCGGGCAGGTCAACACTTGTTACATAGTGAACTGTGCTTCCGTCAACGTTGAGCATTGCGCCTACCATTGAGGGAGCGAGGTCGGCCTGGTTGATAAAGGTAAAGTTATCTACTGCGAATTCGCCGCCGTTACGCAGGCCAATATTAATATATGCGGTTTGGTCTTCTACTGCGGTTGCATCAAGAACCATATAGAAATCAACATAGCCTTGTGCGGCATAGCCCTTGGTTTCCCAATTCGAGAAGAAGGCTGCTACATCGCCGCTTCCTGCTCTTAAATCGCCATATGCAAAGCTTGCATAGGTCTTGCCGACAATGCCTGCGGGTGCGCCCGACCAGGATGCTGCTGCGGTATCGATGCGAACATCGAAGCGAGCCTCACCGATGGTTGAAAGAACGCGGAGTTTGAAGTGTGCGAGATACTTATTGCCCTTAACGAGCTCAACCGGGAAGCCAACATCAAGATAGCTTGTGTTGGGGTTGGCGGTTACCTTTAAGTAGCCGTTGCCCATAGTTGTGGCATCATAGCCGTTAACAAGTTTATCATCCTCGGTATACTCGTTTACCTCGGCCGAAACGCCGGTTCCTGCGGTTACTATCGAGCTTACATCAGAGCCTATGGTATCAAAATCGCCGGGGTCACCGGGGATAACCGGTGCCGGAGACATTGCGGTAAGCATAGTCTGAGCATAGATACGGCAACCAAAGTCGTTTGCGTGAACGCCGAGGTCGGCCATATAATCGGCGGGTTCTTTGCTGTTTGCGATATCGAGATAGATATCGGTAAGGCTTGTTGCGGCAACATCGTCATATTCGTTTCCAAGCTCTGAAAGCGCATCAGTGAAGAGCTTTTCGGTTGCCTGTTCGTAAATTGCGATGTTATCATTAACTGCGTTTCCGCCATAGAGCAGAATCGAGGTATCGCTCTTTGTTGCCTTCATAAAGTCGATTATCTCGGCGGTGCTTGCCTTGAAGGCATCCTTGGTTACATTGTCCTTTCCATCATCATTGATGCCGAAGCCGATGAGGAATAAATCGGGTTCTTTTTCGAGCAGCTTATAACGGGCTTCTATATTAGCGGCGCCCCAAGCGGCGGTTTGACCACCCAAGGAAAGGTTCTCCCAGGTGATTTCGGAATTCGGGTATTGCACTTTTAGACCCTCAACGAACATGGTCATCCAGTTGGGAGTGAAGGGCGGGAGCCACCAACCATAAGGAACGGTTGAACCCGAATTGCTTGTATCATAAACATCATAAAGTCCGCCACTGGCACTCATACCACTGGTCATCGAGTCGCCATAGAATACGATATGAACATCCTCGCCATTTTCGAGCTTTGCCTTTATTGAGGGAAGCTCATTAAGGAGCGAGCCCTGAGCGGTTCCCTTATAACCATCATCCCATTTTTTGCTATGGGTATAGGTTATGGAAAGTGCATAGTTGCAGGTATCGTATTCCCAATATCTTGCAACCTTTACACCCTCGGTATCAGAGGTTTTGCTACTGCTGCTTGAGTATTCCTCGTCCTCTTCGGTGAGTAACGGTTTGGTGCGGAATACGGGGATGCTTGTTCCCGAAAGGAGAACAAACTCGCCATCAACTATATCAAAGTCGACACCCTTAACATAATAGGTTTCGAGGTCATAAGAGCGAACCGAAACTACCTCATCGATGGGATAAAGGAGCTTTGCGCTCTCGCGGCCGGGATAGAAAAGGATGTTTTCCTGATAAACGGTATCGCCTTCCCAAACGGGGATATTATAGAGCGGGATATCCCACTTATCGAGCGGGTTGCCATCAAAATCCTTGCCCTGCTCGGGATAATCTGCATCATTCGATGCGGTTACCGAGATAACGCTGTTATCGGTTAGAGTTACGGTATAGATTCCGTTTTCTGCGGTTATATCCTCGCCGTTGAACTTAACGGTATCAAGGGTTACGTCTGCCGCGTGCAGAAGCTTGAAGCTATATTCAAGTCCTGCCGCAACGGGGCTAACGCCTATCTGCTCTGCGCGAACATTCTCCTTGCCCAAATAGGCAACGGTTTTCTTTTCGCTAAAGCTGATATTATCATAATCTATATCGGTTTTGCACTTATTGGTGCACATAGCCATATAGAAGGTTGCGGTATCGGAATCGGCAAACATATTGCCGTCAGACGAGGTTGTAGTATCGTTTCCGGTATTGAACTCAACGAAAACATCGAGCCAACCTGTTCCGCAGGCTTCAACAACATCGTCGATATAAATCTGATAATTCTGGATAGAATCGAATTTTTCAAACTTGATAAACTTGCTATGGTCTTCAGAGGAACGAATAACTATGCTATACCAACCAAGAGTAGGCCAGTTGCCCCAGGTATTGGCTCCGCTTGTGCTACCTGCTACCATCATTCCGTATACGGGCTTCTGGGTTCCGGTAGGCTCATAGGAGTTTATCTTCATGTTATAGGACATCACATAGGTGGTATCCTTCTTAACGGTAACAGGATATTTGGCCGACATCATAGCATCGCTATAGGTCTTGGCGTTCATACCTGTTGAATCATCCTTACCTGTTGTAGCGGCGAAGTTCATTGCATTGAGTTTAACATCGATCCAAGAATCAACACCATCGCCAACCGAGAAATCACCATCGATTATCTGGTTGTTATGAGCGAATTTTGCAACATAGTAGAGGGATGCGGTTGAGGTGTCATCGGTGGACATCAGTTCCTCATCCTTATACCAACCGAGGAAGGTATTTCCATAATAGGGCTTAGCGGTTACGGTTCCATCACCGTTATCGATTATATAACCGCCCTCTTCACAGATGCTACCTTCAACGAATTTGGCGATATATTCGCCCTCAACAACGAAGGTTTCGGTTGCGTTTTTGGATACGAGGTTATCCGATGAATCATACCAACCATCGAAAACATAGCCGTTATCGGCACTTGCGGTATAGGTATTAACCGCATGCATATTTGCAAAGCGAACAGAGCCCTCTACTGCGGTTGCAGCCGAGCCGCTCTTTCCGCCCGCGAGGTCGGCATAGAATACCGAATCGGGAGAATAGCTTCCGTTTGCGGCGGCAACGGTTCCGTTCTCGCCTGCCGAAACGGTTACCTTATTAAATGCGGTTTCGGTTGCTTCGCAGAAGCTCACGTTATCGATATAATAGGTATTGGTTGCGGAGTTGCCGAGACCGAAAAGAATCTGCATTGATGCGGTATCGGAATCGGCATCGAAAATGGTTGTTTCCTCACCAACATCAAAAACAAGCCACAAATCAATCCATTTATCGGCGCCCGAACCAACGGTTGCATGGGTCTGCTTACGAACGATGGTATAGGTTGTTCCCTCGGTAACACCACCATCAACAGTCCAGCCTGCCTTATTGGTTACGCCTTCGGCCTCCCAGTGGTAGGTGTAGGCAGGGATTTGGGTTCCTGCGGTCCAACCATTGGTAAAGGATTTATCGGCATGGAGACCGATATAGCCCGCCTGTGCGGTTCCGACGGAATAATACGACAAATGCATAACATAGCGCTTATTCTTCTCAACGGTTACGGGCATTGAGATAAGGTCGCAGTTAGTATTAAGAGCGGTAGCGGGGGCGGCATAAAGAGCCTTTGCACCATGAAGCGCACTGCTACCCGCAGGAACAGCGGCTACTACATTCTTTCCGCTATTGGTAACGGGAGTTTTAGAATTGAAGTATTCGGCGGCGGCTCCGTTTTCGGCCTCAAAGCTACCATCAACTATCTGGTTATAAACATTAAACTTGGCGGTAACGGTTTTGGCAAGAACACCCTTATAGGTTACATCCTTGGATACAAGACCATCCTCGGTATACCAACCGGCAAAGGTGTTACCATAGTAGGGATGAGCAGTTACGGTGAAGCTATCGCCTGTTTTGGCATCGGTATCGCCGGTTATGTAACCGCCTGCTCCCGAAATAATCGAGGCATCCTCATAAACGGTTACGTCATCCAATATAAGAACGAGACCGGAGTTGTTTTGGAAAGCGAGGGTAACATCATAGTAGCCATCGCCATCGTCATCGGTTAGCTTATAATCTGCGATAACATCATCGGCGGCAAAGGTAAAGGAATAGGTTTTGAAATCGCCAAAGTCCCAATAGGTTGCATCGCCATGGGTGAAGGTAGGATAGCCTTCGGTTGCGGTATTAACATAGAGCGACTGATAAACACTATCGCCCGAATCGCAAAGGTCATAGCTCTTGCCGGTTACGGCGGTAAACTTATTGCTTACGGCATCGACAAACTGACCAGCTTTATTAACAACTGCAATATCAAACCAAGCGGTATAGTTTGCGGTTGAGGCAACGGGAATAAAGGTTGCCTTGGCCGAAACGGTATATGCCTTACCTGCCTCGATTTTGAAATCCTGCATAGTTTGGTTCCATTTATTTGCGCGAATGGACGGCGCAGTTGCGGCGGAATCGGGATGGGCAGTTTTGAAAGCGCCTGTATTATGCCAATAGAAATCGGCATTGCTATATGACGCCATGGTATTGGCATTATAACCCGAGGTTCTCCAGGCATAGGGGTTTCCTGCAACAATAAGGCCCCAATTATCGGTTCCGTGAGCTGCGGTTTCGTAGCCCTGGTCGGACCAATAGCCCATTGAACCATCGCCGTTTGTAATTAAATTAACGGGTCCGGTTTCTTCTGCGGTTGCAGGCAGTATCATAAGCACCGAAAGGGCACTCATAAGCACCAACACAGCCAACAGAATGCTGAGAGTTTTTCTCATAAACGACACTCCTTTTTGATGCACCCTCAACCCCCTCAAGAAAGGGAAATTGAAGGTAAAATATATACATATTTATATTAACACAAAAAGTTCAAGCCGTCAACAAATGTTGCAATTTTAACAACAAAAAACTATAGTTAACAAAAAGCTTACACATTTTTACTATTTTTCGGGATATTACCAGAGCATTTTAGGTTGACATAATAAGACGCATTTTATATAATTAGATATATAAATAATATTTAGGAGAAAGAAATGTCGAAAAAGATAAGAATACTTTCGGTTATTTTATGCTTTTGTTTGACAATTTCATATGGCTTATCCTTCATTTCGGCGGCCGAGGATAATGAGGTTGCGGTAGTGGCTGAAACGCCAACCGAAGCGCTCATAAATAATAAGACCGCTTATGTTAACGGCGAGGATGTTAATATTCGTTCTACCTATTCGACAAGCGGTCAAAGCCTTGGTAAGGTTTCATTCGAATATGTTACTGTTTCGGCTTCTTATACCTTCTCTGACGGTAAGGTTTGGTATAAGGTTACATACGGCAGCATAACAGGATATATGTACGGCTACTATGTTCATATTATTGAGCCCGTTGTTCCCGAAGGAACATTTGCGGAGCAGCTTGCAACCTTCCCCGAAAGCTATCATGCTTCGCTTAATTTATTGCACCAACTTTATCCCAACTGGAACTTTGTTGCCGATAATATTAACATCGATTTTGCAACTGCGGTTTATAACGAAGGCTTGGGACATCGAAAACTGGTTAATATGACGGGCGATGGTATTTCATGGCGCGCGCTCGGCCCCGAAAACTATAATTGGACCACCGGCAAATGGAACACCTATAGCGGAAATTGGACCGATGCCTCGAAAGAGGTTATCGAATATTATATGGACCCGCGCAACTTCCTTGATGCTACCAGCATTTATATGTTTATGCAGCAATCGTATTCCGAAGGAACCGCCAGTGAGACGGAGCTCGCAGAGTTTGTTGCGGACAGTTATCTCGGCAAGGGATTCCCTGCCGACCAGGATGAGGAAAAATATGGCGGCTCTTATGTTAAAATAATTCTTGAGGCCGCAAAGCAGGCCAATATTAACCCCTATGTTTTAGCATCGACCCTTATACTTGAGCAGGGTCGCGAAGGAAAGAGCGACCTAATTTCGGGAACGACCGAAAAATATCCCGGATATTATAACTTCTTTAACTATAAGGCTTCGGGCGACGATGTTATATTAAACGGTCTTAAATATGCTAAAGAGCAGGGTTGGGATTCGCGTTCAAAATCGATAATCGGCGGCGCCAAGCTTTATGCTAAAGGATACATCGCCATCGGACAGGACACCTATTATTATAAGGATTTTGATGTTCAGGATGCGAGCCCCTATACCCATCAATACGCACAGAGCATTTATGACCATCGTTCATCAGCCAAACTTATCCGTGAGGTTTATATGGATAAGAAAAACCTCGCGCTCACCTTCCGTATTCCGGTTTATAAGAATATGTATGAAAAAGCTCCCGCATATCCAACCGAAAACGATACACTAAACAATTACTACTTTAATGAAATCTCGGTAGATGGGCTTTCCCCCGCCTTCTCGAGATACACTCAAAGCTACAAGCTTTCGGTTTCGAAGGATACAACAGTTTATGTTAAGGTCCCCTCGACGGCACGATATTCGGGTAATACGACCTATGCGCTAAAGAAGGGCACCAATACGGTTAAGCTCGCGGTTCGCTCGCAATCGGGATATGATAACTACTATACACTAACCGTTACTGCGGCGGCCGACTGCACTCTTACCATATCGACCGATGCGAAAAAGATAATGCGCGGCGATGCTAACGGCGATGATACCATCGATATTATCGACCTGGCCGCAATCAGACTTCATATTTTAGGAAAACGAAAGCTAACCGGTAATAATCTTGATTGCGCCGATGCAAACAACGACGGAACAATTGATATTATCGATTTGGCGGCCGTTAGACTCAATATTTTAGGAAAACTAACTCTTAACTGAAAGGGAGATTAAAATGAGAAAACTTCTTAAATCTGCGCTTTCTCTCGGCGTTTGCTTGATGCTTATTTTCGGATGCTTTATGTTTTCGGCCAATGCCGCCGCGAATACGAGCATCGCCTTTAGCACAAGCTCACCGAAGGTTGGCGATAAGGTAACCGTTACGATTAGGGCAAACGCACCCGAAGGCATGGTTGCTTTCGAGGCATATGTTACATACGATGCCTCGGTTTTGCAGTTTGTTTCGGGAAGTGCTGAAGCGGCAGGAACCGGAAAGGTTCGCATTGTTGAATCTCCCAGCAACACTACAACGGCTTCCTACAGCATAACATTTAAAACTCTTAAGGCGGGTTCCTCGACCATCGCGGTTTCCTCGCCTCAATATGTTGGTTCGAGTCTTACTAAGGTTCCTTTAAGCGGATGCTCGGCGAAGCTCACCGTTAAGAGCGCAACAACAACCCCCTCGAGCAAACCGCAAAGTTCGTCAACCCCCTCTTCAACCACTAAATCGAACAACGCTAACCTATCGGCTTTAAGCATTGGTGTTGGTGCGCTTGACCCCGCATTCAGCGGAAACACCACCACCTATTCGGTTATAGTTGAAAATTCGGTTGCCGCTATTAATATTACCGCCACCCCCGCACACAACAAGGCTTCGGTTTCGGGCGCAGGCGAAAAGCAACTGCAGGTTGGCGATAACAAGTTCCTTATTAATGTTACCGCACAGGATGGAACAACCAAAAAGACCTATACCCTTAATGTTCGCAGAGCTACGGTTGAGGAATCGATTAACCTTAACCCCAACCTCGTTATCATAAACGGCGAGATGCATCATATCAATTCCGACCTTTCGGGTGTTTCGATTCCCGCAGGATTCACGGTTGATAAGGCTACCTATAACGGCGCCGAGGTTGATGTTTTAAAGAGCGAGAGCGGCGAATACACACTATTTATGATAACCCGCGACCAAGGCCCCTACACCGATTACTTCGTTTATAAGGAGCATCGCGACGAGTTCGTTCTCCTTAACTATATAACCGTTAACGATACTATGTATATTTTCGCGGACCTACCCGAAAATTACACCATCCCCGAAGGTTACTATGAAACCGCAACAACCCTCGGAAACGGAACCGTTAAGGCTTTCTGCTCAAGCAAAGCGGCGCTATCGGATTTCTATATTATTTACTGCTATGCCAACGGCGAGGAAGGCTTCTACCGCCTCGATACACTTGACACAAGCATTCAGCGCGCCCCCGACTTTAGCCTTTCGGAATCGGATAATTCTACTGCCGCAGGCAAGACCTTTAACCCCATAGTTATATTTAAGAACTTTAATATGACCGAAAAGATTATGTGTTGCACTATTGGCGGATTAATAATCCTCAATTTGATACTCGTAATCATACTTGCGGTTAAATCAAGAAAGCTTAAAAAAATGCGCTATCGCGACCCCTTGAGTGATGAGGATATGCTCGATATTTTCAATACGGCGTCCTTCCCCACCCCGGAGGTTACCGTAGAGCAGGCGCTCGACGGTGATAACCCACCGCAGGAATAAAACGCATAAACTAACCCCCGACAGATAATCTGTCGGGGGTTTTAATTTTATAAACTGTTTCTTACAAACTCGATTTGCTTTTCAACCGATGCTACACAGGTTCCACCCAAGGATATTCGCTTATTAACGCAAACCTCCAAATCGATAACCTCATAAATATCATCGCCAAAAAGGTCGCTCTTTTCTTTATACACCTCAAGCGGCAGGGTTTCGAGAACGCAACCGCGAGAGATACATTCGGCAACGAGTTGACCCGAGATTTTATAGGCGCTTCTAAAAGGCATTCCCTTTTTAACAAGATAATCGGCCATATCGGTTGCATTTATAAAGCCCTTTTGGGCGGCGGCCTTCATATTATCCTTTAAAACGGTCATGGTTTTTAGCATTCCGCTCATAACGGGCAGCGCCATCTTGACTGTATCTACGGCATCAAAAACGCTTTCCTTATCCTCCTGCATATCCTTATTATATGCAAGCGGAAGTCCCTTAAGGGTTGTAAGGAGCGCCAACAAATCGCCATAAACTCGACCTGTTTTTCCGCGAATGAGCTCGGCCATATCGGAATTTTTCTTTTGGGGCATAATCGAACTGCCGGTTGTATACGCATCGGAAAGCTCGATAAACTTAAACTCCCAACTCGACCAAAGGATTATCTCCTCGGAAAGACGGGAAAGATGCATCATAAGGGTGCTTACTGCCGCCATAAAGTCAAGACAAAAGTCGCGGTCGGAAACGCCATCGATGCTATTCATTGCGATATTATCAAAGCCCAGCTTTTCGGCCTCAAAAATACGGTCGGTTTCATAGGTTGTTCCCGCGAGGGCGCAGCTGCCTATGGGCGATACATTAATACGCTTTTTGCAATCTAAAAAACGGTCGATATCGCGCAAGAACATCATAGCATAGGCCATTAAATGATGTCCGAAGGTTATGGGTTGAGCGCGTTGAAGATGGGTATATCCCGGAACGATGGTTGCCTTATGCTCCTCGGCGCGATTGCAAACAATCTCGACAAGCTCGCGCAGGAGGGATAGTATTTCATCAACCTCGTTACGCAGATACATACGAAGGTCGAGAGCAACCTGGTCGTTACGGCTGCGGGCGGTATGAAGTTTTTTGCCGATATCGCCAAGGCGCTCGGTTAAGACCTGCTCGATGAACATATGAATATCCTCGCAGCTCATATCGAACTCAAGCTTTCCTTCATCGATATCGGCCAGAATATCAGAAAGTCCTGCTATGAGTTTTTCGGCCTCATCGGCGGTTATAATTCCCTGCTTGCCGAGCATTGCGGCATGAGCCATACTTCCCGTTATATCCTCGCGATACATTCTATAATCAAAATGTATTGAAGAATTAAAATCATCGGCAAGACTATCGGTTGCTCCGCTAGTTCTGCCTGCCCACATTTTTGCCATATTTTTTCTCCTTTAAAATAGCAGAAATGTCCTGCACAGGATTTGTGCAGGACAGAAAATCTTTACTTTTTGCCATCAACCATAGCCTGAACCTTAATCGGCAGACCATAGAGATTGATAAATCCGGCAGAATCGCGCTGGTCATAATCGCTCTCACCGAAGGTTGCGATTTCCTCGCTATAGAGCGAATAGGGGCTCCAAACGCCTGCGTTTATCATATTGCCCTTATAGAGCTTAAGGCGAACCTTACCGGTTACCTTCTCTTGGGTCTTATCAACGAATGCCGAAAGAGCCTCACGCAGAGGAGTAAACCACTGACCGTTATAAACGAGCTCTGCAAAGGTGATGGAAAGCTTCTGCTTTTCATGCAAGGTCATCTTATCGAGGCAGATGCTCTCAAGAACACTATGAGCCTTATAGAGGATGGTTCCTCCCGGAGTTTCATAAACGCCGCGGCATTTCATACCAACAAGACGGTTTTCAACGATATCGATAATACCAATACCGTTTGCTCCGCCAATTTCATTAAGCTTTAGGATGATTTCCTTTGCGGTCAGCTTCTCATCATTGAGTGCAACAGGAACACCCTGCTCAAAATCGAGGGTTATATAGGTAGGCTTATCGGGAGCTGCGATGGGAGAAACGCCCATCTCAAGGAAGCCTTCCTTTTCATACATAGGCTCATTGCCGGTATCCTCAAGGTCAAGACCTTCATGAGAGAGGTGCCAAAGGTTCTTATCCTTTGAATAGTTGGTCTCGCGGTTAATTTTAAGCGGGATATTATGCGCTTCGGCATATTCAATCTCCTCATCGCGGGACTTAAGTTCCCATTCGCGCCAGGGAGCGATTATCGGCATATTGGGAGCGAAATGCTTAATAGCAAGCTCGAAACGAACCTGGTCGTTACCCTTACCTGTGCAACCATGAACGATAGCATCGGCATTTTCCTTAATTGCTATCTCAACAAGACCCTTGGCGATACAGGGACGTGCATGACTGGTACCGAGGAGATAATCCTCATAAACAGCGCCTGCCTTCATTGTTGGGATAATATAATCATTAACATATTCCTCGGTTAAGTCAAGAACATAAAGCTTGGATGCGCCGGTCTTTAATGCCTTCTCCTCGAGACCCTCGAGTTCATCGGCCTGACCAACGTTGCCCGATACGGCAACAACCTCGCAGTTGTTATAATTTTCTTTAAGCCAAGAAATCATTATGGATGTATCAAGTCCGCCCGAGTAGGCCAGAACTACCTTTTTGATATCTTCTTTTTTCATTTTTGGTGCCTCCTGGATATTTATGCAACAAATTTTAATACAAGCAATATTATATCCCTTTGTTAGGGGTTTGTCAAGCACACAAATACATAATTATTCAATATTTATGCATTTTTTGTTGGATAATATGCACAATTTTGCATATTTATCGAGTTTTATGCGCTTTTTATTAAAATAATTTCAAAATTAATTCCACCGCCAGAACCGAAAGGCAGGAAACGGCCGCAACGGTTACAAGACTTTGGGAGAAATAGGCCAAAACTACGGCCGAGATAAATCCGACTGCGGCGGTATAGATACTATCGGTAGCATAGAAAATAGCCGGTATTGTCATAGCCGAGAGAACCGCTATAGGAACATAATGCAAAAAAGAAAGCACAAACCGATTTTCAATCTTTTTCTTGCAGAGCACAAGCGGTATCATTCTAACGAGATATGTAGTTCCTGCAATTACGAGCAGATATGCAAGAAAGCCTTCGCTAATCATTCGCTTCGCCCTCCTTTTTGCCTATCGGGAAAAGAATCGCGGCTATAAGCGCAGCGGCGATAGCGCAGATTATTATTTTAAAACCATCGGGAATCTCACGAATTACGGGCACATAATAGAGCGCGCAGCTGAATGCTACCGCTATACCTGCACAAACTGCGGCCGAGCGCTCGCGCTTTATTTGCGGAACCACAATGGCTATAAACATTCCATAAATCGCAACACCGAGCGAGGTTACAACTATAGCAGGCAATATATCTCCCGCAACGGCGCCGAGCAATGTTCCGCCTGTCCAACCGAGGAGCGGGGTTAAAATAAGTCCGTACATATATTTTTCGCCAACCATATTTGGGTTTGCGGTTGCAACGGCAAAAATCTCATCGGTATTACCAAAGGCTATAATTAAGCGTTGCCAAAGCTTTACCTTGCCCGACAGACGCTGCGAAAGCGAAACCGACATAAGCGAATAACGCGAATTTATAACGAGTTGGGATATCGCAAGCTCGGCAAAGGTTCCGCCGCCCGCTATTATCGGGGCTCCCGCAAGCTGACCTGCAGAGGTCAGGTTGGTCATTGAGATGAGCACCGCTTCGAGCCAGGTAAGCCCATTGGAGACGGCGAATATACCAAAAGCAAAGGATACCGCAAAGTATCCTATGCATATGGGAAGTCCATCTACGATTCCTTTTTTAAAACTGTTTTGTTCCATTATTTTGATGCCTCTTGGGGTTTACAGATTCCACACGGAGAATAGCCCTCTAGTCCCGAGAACGGCCCCGTATAGTATTTTTTATTATTGGGATTCATATCGAGAACCGAGCTACAATCTACTCGGTGATATTTTTTCGTATTAGTATTTAAAACGAAGGTAACGGTTGCGGCGCCGCTATATTGATTAGAGGAGGTCGGCTCCCCCGACTCATAGCTGCTGCCTGTTTTATAATCGATTACTATTTTGGGTTGAACGTTATATACAAATACATTAAAGGCTATTCCCTCGCCGTCATCCTCGAGCGACAGGGCTTCCATAACAACTCCGCGACACAAAAGCTCATCCCCCTTGAACACGGGGGTTACGCGATAGAGCACATGGTTGCCTGTTTCTTTTACATAATCGGCCACCATATTTTCAAACGGAAGCATACCCTCAACATTCATATATCGGGTTCCTGTTATAAGATTTTTAACGTTTGCGTTTTCGCCGGTTAGTTGATAGCCGATAAGATGGCAACGGTTATAAAGATATTTGCCGTCAACATGGTCGTATTTAACGGTATGCCAGCCAGTTGGCTTTACCTGACCGATACTGCCGCGCTCCTCGGTTGGCATTATATCGGTTCCGATGCAGGCAAAGGCTATACCGCAACGTCCCATGCTATCGAGTTCACTATATCTCTCAAGCGACTGCGGCTTCTTTTCTGCCTCGGAAAATTCGGGAATGTTACCATTTATAACAACATAAGGAATATTGGTATACTCCGGGATGTTATCTACCGATATTACCGCAGAAGGTGCGCTCGAAGGATTGGACTCGGTAGCAGAAGGGGTTGGTTCGGCGGGAGCCGACTGACTACCGCAGGCCGAAAAGCAAAGTATTACCGAAAGCAACAAAACGATACTCAAAAGCCTTTTCACTATACCCACTCCTCTTTGGTTATTTTATCATGCGACGAGCCCGAGAAATCGGAAAAACGAATTTTCTTTCGCCGGCTCTCCAGCTCCTGTAGCGGAAAGGCCATATCGAAGGGATAGGTTCGATTCCAACGATAGAGGGTTATTTTTTTAGCCTCATCCAAAAAAGGACGCGGGTCGACCGTTTCTAAAAAGAGGGTATCCCCTTCCCCTATTTCGCCAATGGAATCATCGCATATCTTTATACGGCCGCAATCGTCAAACTGACGGGCGGAATAGGCGGTCATAAAAATCTCGCCCTCCGCCGTTTTAAGTATATCGGTGCGAACGGCGCTATCCATGCTTTGGCGCTTGCCGAAAAACGACATTCCGCCGCGGTCATCAATACATACAATGAGATGCATTTTTTCTCCTTTAATCCTTTATAACGCCGATAGCGCAATAAAAATCTCCGCCCGAGAGGATTCGGCGTTTAACGGCTGTCGCCAATCCGCCATCGGCCACCTTATTCTTAAGGTTTACTCGGTTGGTATCCCAAGTGAAAACATAGCGGATGATATCATCCGATTTTTCGGTTTCGGTTATATCAAAAAGCTCCTGGAATTTTAAGATATTACTGTTTTCCTTTAAAACCTCATTAAGTGTTGGGTCTAAAAGCCAGGAATGACAGGTTTTTTGAGAATATGTAAATTCGGGGAAAAAGCGGCCAAAGAACTCATCCGCCGCCGCAAGCGAAGTCTTACATTCTTCGCAGTTAAGCGGCCCTACCGCAGGAATATGAACCTCTAAAACATTATCATCCTTTTCGATTTTGTATTTAGGGATAGCATGCTCGCTACCTGCCATACAAAACTGAAGGCGGCCGAGTTTCAGAAGCTTCATATCAAGATGGCGCGCAAGCCATGCGTTTTCGCCAAGCCAAAGCTCACCCTTAATCTCGCTCCAGGTTTCACACCAGATAACCAAATCGGAAAGGGTATCGAGCAGAATTTCCTCGGGAATGCCCTTTTCCTTATAGCGCTTTTCAAGCCCTTCGCAAAGCCAAAGCGCGGTTATAAGATTCCGCTTGCCATCGGTTCCCGCTCTAAAATCCTCGACAGTTACGGCATCCGAAACGGGGATATTTTTTAGAGCCTCATAAAATTCGTTATCGAAACGGCTCGGGAAGCCGAGCTTTTTATACCACTTTTCGGCCGCCGCGGCAACCTCACCGTTTACGGGCGACCAAGCATTGGAATTATCGGTATCGGGCGAGGAATATTCCTTCTTTTCGCCTTTGCCCAAAAAACGCATAAAGTTATCATAATAAAGCTTTTCGCGGCATTCACGGCTAACACCCAATTTATCCATTATTCGCTTATCGGTATCGAGCCATTTTTTTGCCCAAGCAGAGCTATAATCGCTCGAATAGGCATCGGTTCCGAATATGATATTATCGCCAACATCATAGCCGATGGTATAGAGCTTGGTTAAAAGCTCCTCGCGATAGATATCGGGAGTTCCCGGGGTTATATCAAAGAACATTTCGGCAGTATCACCCGTTAGCAGGGAGTTTAAAAACTTGCCGTATAATACGATACACTCATCAATCCAAGGCCATGAGCAATGACCCATTGAAAAGCGAAGTCCCTTTATGCCTATAAGCGCCTCCCAGTTTATAGGGCGGTTATAGCTTGAGGAAACGCGACCATCCCATAAAATTCCCGAATGGAAGAAAACAGGGACATTGAGGGATGCTATCTCACGGAGAACACGCAGGCTCTGCTCCTCATAGACATAAAAATCTGTGCAGATAATTTTAAAGGCGCATATGCCGCTTTTTACCGCTTTATGGATATTTTCGATAATATCGGGCTCATATGGGTGAATCCACATAACGGGGAAAAGCCTATCCTCATATCCCTTACACCAACCGAGAACCTCCTCCATTCGTTCATCGAACGAGGTTCCTATATCGCTATAAGGATAATACGGGCGATTGGAAAAGACGCATCCGCCCCAAACTCCTGCTTTTTCCATATCGGACAAAAGCTTTTCGGGGGTTGGTTTTTTGGCCATTGCATGGGTATGTATATCAAGAATTTTCATATCCGCACCTCACATAAATCATACACTTTGATTATATCACAGGAAAGTAAAATATCAACAAAAAACCGCTTCACCAAAAAACTTTTTAGTGAAACGGTTTTTAAAATTAAGCCTTTTGCTCGCGGGTATTTTCCTTTCCGCGATAAACAACAAATTTGCAATAGAAATATTCGAGAATAAGGTTGGATGTCATGGTTAAAATTTCAACCAAGAAATTATTCACACCTGCATCAACGGCAAGACCGCCAAGCCAGAGCGACAGCGGAGTGAATACCAGGTAGAAGCCTGCAACCTTGAGCATTGCTATCGGAATGTTGGCCGCCGACTTAAAGGTAAAGCGGCGATTAAAGGTAAAGTTCCAAACAACCGATAAAACGAGCGATATAAAATATGCTACCGCATGGCGATAGGCATCCGGAGTTTCAAAAAAGAAATCCGGTTTTATAGAATAAAACCATTGCCAATCCTTAAGCGCCATATCAAGAAGAGCATAAGAGCCCAACTGAATAACACCTGCGGAGAGAGAAAAAAGAGTAAACTTTATAAATTGCCATAAATTTTGTTTTTCCATAAATACCCCCAAAGTATTTTACTTTGGTTTTATTATAGCATAAAATAATGAAAAAACAAGATTTTTTGTTCTATGGCCTATAGATACTCATGGCATTCATTAGCCAATTTTTCCTCAAGCTTTATGAGCCTTTTGCAGATATCCTTTGAAACCTCATCGGCGGCTGCATACTCATTCAGATATTTATTGAGGGTTTTAACCCCCATATTGCAGCCATCGGTCATAAGGTCGGCAACGGTTGCATCCGATTCGTTCATAGCAAGCTTCATATTGGTTTTCATCCAGGACATTCCCTTGGCTATCGGGTTGGGGTCTTTTCCGTCATCATTAAAATCGCGCAGCCGCTCCTCGATTTCGAGCGAAAGCTTAACATGCTCCTTACGGCATTTCTCAAGTTCATCTTTTAGCTTTTTAGAACCAACATAGGAAAGCACATCCTCGATTGAGGCAACTCCCATTTTTACCCCTGCATCACATTCGCGCAGCAGTTTTATTGTATCCTCATGTATCATATTATCATTCCTTTCTTTTTTATATTTCCCCAAAATGACATATTTATAGGCAGGCTGAATATTATTTATGGGGGGTAATATAATGAACGAAAAGCGAAAGGTTTATATTTTTTCGATTCTCTTAGCCTTGGCGGTTGGCGGGCTTTCGGCACTGCTCACACGCGGCAGTATGAATCTTTATGAGGACATCAAGGCGCCGCCGCTCGCACCGCCGGGGATTTTATTTCCGATTGTTTGGACCATTCTTTATATACTTATGGGCATAAGCGCGGCTATGGTTTATAACGACAGAGCCGCATCGGAAAACGAGAAAAAATCGGCGCTTTATACCTATGCGGCAAGCCTTATTTTTAATTTTGCCTGGAGCATAATTTTCTTTAATATGCGGGCATTTTTATTCGCGTTTTTATGGCTGCTCATTTTACTTTTTTTAATTATAAGAACAATAATGAAATATCACGCTATATCTCCCCTCGCCGCCTATTTGCAGATTCCTTATGCGGTTTGGGTCACCTTTGCGGGATATCTGAATTTTGCCATTTGGGTTTTAAACAAATAAAAAACGGAGGTTAAGGGAGTTGCGATTAGGGACGAAATCGGTTTTGGAACCAAATTTTGCCTTAATGCTTTGCCTTTCCCCCTTGTAAGACACAAAGTATTACTTCGTGGCAAAGGCTTCGCCATAAAGCAAAATTTTAGGTTACAAAACTGCACGCACCTAAAAAAGATAAATTTTTAGTGGA
>SVPK01000065.1 GCA_015065875.1 Oscillospiraceae bacterium | reverse complement strand
CCAACCTGACGCAGGGTTGCTACCAGACCCTTGGTTACCTCAATATCAACCGCCGACGGCAACGCAATTCCGCTTGGATGGTTATGAGCCAAAACCACCATGGCCGCATCACATTTTATGGCAATCTCAAGCACCTTTCGGGTGCTGATGCCGACCGTTCCAAGGTCGCCCTCGCCGATATCGCTAAAGGATAAAATTCGGCCGTTCGGCTTCATACACAAAATCGATACCCTTTCTTTATCGCAGAGGGCATACTGGTTAAGAATATATTTTCCTATTTCATCGGCTCCGTGTAATTCATTTATGGAGCCGAGTCGCTCAAGGATAATACTGCGGGTTATTGGTTTATAGAGTTTTATAAGGCCTGCCGTTACCTCGCCTACCCCTTCGACCGACATAAGTTCTTCAGGCGAGGCCGAAAACACACCGTTTAAGTCACCGAAGCGGTTGATTAATCGATGCGCGAGAGGGTTGGTATCGCCCTGCGGCGCGGCATAATAGAGCAGCATTTCGAGCAACACATGCGGCGGAGAATTTTCATTTATCTCGCCTAAAAACAACTGCTTTCTCATACGCACTCTATGACCTTTGTGCAGATTTGGTTCTTTATTCTTTTTTAAGGCCATTCTGCACACCCTTTCTTTTTTTGAAAATTTATGGTATACTCTTCTCGAGGTGAAAAAATGAAGAGCTTCACTATTGGTAAAAACGACGCCGGACAACGGCTTGACAAGTTCATATCAAAGACTATGCCATCGTTGCCGAAATCGCTTATGTATAAATATATCAGGCTTAAGCGCATAAAGGTTGACGGCAAGCGAGCCGAAATCGGAACAAAGCTTTCGGAAGGCAGTATTGTTGATGCCTACATAAATGATGAATTCTTTGCTCCCGCCGAGCGAAAGCTTGATTTTATGTCGGCTTCTAAAAGCCTTGAGATTGTTTACGAGGACGAAAACATCCTGCTCGCCGACAAAAAGCAGGGGCTTTTATCGCATCCCGATGAAAACGAATACGGCGATACCCTAATAACCCGCATTCAACGCTATCTATACGAAAAGGGTGAATACGACCCCGATAAAGAGAATAGCTTTAAGCCTGCGCTCGCCAACCGAATCGACCGCAACACAGGCGGAATCGTTATCGCGGCTAAAAATGCCGAAGCGCTTCGCATTCTTTGCGATAAGATAAAATACCGCGAGATGGATAAATTTTATTTAGCGGTTGTTCATGGCTCGCCGAAAGAAAAAGAGGCCGTTTTAGACGGATTCCTTTATAAAGACGAGGATAAAAACCGCGTTATTATAAAAGATAAAAAAACCGAGGATTCGAGAACCATTCGCACCCATTACCGCGTATTGGCGGAAAAGAACGGGCTTTCGCTTTTAGAGGTTGAGCTGCTTACGGGCAGAACGCATCAAATCCGCGCTCACCTTTCATCAATCGGGCATCCCCTTTTGGGCGACGGCAAATACGGCAAGAACGCCGAGGACAAGAAACTCGGTTTCCGCCATCAGGCGCTCTATTCATATAAGCTGCGATTTAATTTTACAACCGATGCGGGTATTCTCGAATACCTAAACGGCAAAACCTTTACCGTAAAAAAGGTTTGGTTTGCCGATGAGCTTTTTTAAACCTCGATATTTATAACCTTACCAAGATGTTCGTACTGACGGTATTTAACCCCGGCAGCATCGAACATCTTTTTTGATGCCATAACGCTATCGGTTCCATCATACTTGTTATCGGCATAGATGATTTCTTTTATGCCGCTTTGAATTATAGCCTTTGCACATTCATTACAAGGAAACAGGGTTACATAAACGCAGCTTCCGCGCAGGGCGGTTCCGCTATAATTGAGAATTGCATTAAGCTCGGCATGGCAAACAAACATATATTTTGTTTCGAGAGCATCTCCCTCTCTCGCCCAAGGGAATTCATCATCATGACAATGACAGGGCATTCCGTTATAGCCAACCGAGAGAATCTTATTCTCATCGCTGACTATGCAAGCGCCTACCTGCGTTGAGGGGTCCTTACTGCGCTTGGCGGAAAGCATTGCGATTCCCATAAAATATTGGTCCCAGGATATGTAGTCTTCTCTTTTCATAAACTATACCTCATTCATATTATTTTTGCGGTAGAGCATTAAAATCAAAATAAGCATAATGGGGAAAACCGAACAAGCGAGCAACGCAGGCTTTAAGCCCTTTGCCGCGGCAACGAGTCCCGCAAGCCAGGGGCCTGATGATGCGCCAAGGTCGCCAAACATTGCAAGCACACCGAACATTGCATTTCCGCCATGGCGGAAGGTTCGGCTCGCTAGGGTATATGAACCCGGCCAGGTTGCGCTGACGCCGAGTCCGCAAAGCGCACAAGCGATTACGGCAACTATACTGTTATCAACCAACGAGGTTACAAGATAACAAGCAAGGGTTATAAATCCGCAAGTGAGCAAAAAGGTTTTTATATCTATTCGCTCGGGGATAAGGGCATGAATTATTCGACCAACACCCATAAAGAGGGCAAAAGCACAGGGGCCTAAAAGGTCGCCCTTTATTTTAGAAAGGCCAAGGCCCTGCTCTGCGAAGGTTGAAGCCCATTGAGCCATTGCGAGTTCGGATGCACCCGCGGTAAACATTAAAACCGCAAGCAGGAAAAAGCTCTTGGTTTTTAAAATCTTTTTAAGCGGAGTTCTCTTTTCTTCGGGCTCATCCTCGACTATGGGAACACGAATAAACGCTAAACCATTAAAGAACGGAACTGCTGCCCAGAAAAACGAAAGCGGATACCAACAGCCAATACCAAAAAGGTATATTGCCAAGGTAGTTAGCAATACA
Source organism: Oscillospiraceae bacterium (assembly GCA_015065875.1). Taxonomy (GTDB): domain Bacteria; phylum Bacillota; class Clostridia; order Oscillospirales; family Acutalibacteraceae; genus SIG589. The sequence continues at coordinate 2,956 of SVPK01000065.1, read as the reverse complement.
ACAAGAATCTGTCCCCAACAATAGAAGGAATGCAGAAACGACATATATCCCCTGCCGCGTTCTCCCGAGATACGGTCCATCACCGGGGAGATTAAAACCTCGATAAGGCCGCCGCCAACGGCGGAGAACAGTGTTGCAATACAAATGCCGAGGAAGGTATTATCCATGACTCGCGGCAGTATGCCCAAAAGCAAAAGTCCCGTTGCACAAAGGAAATGCGCGATAATAACGGCACGCTTGGTTCCGATTTTTGATACTATTTTTATCGATAGAATATCGGTTACCAGTTGAACGCCGAAATTAAAGAGAACTACTGCTCCAAGCTTGCCATAGGAAAGGCCATAGCTTGTATTGAACATAACGAAAAGCAGGGGCAGAAAATTATTTACTATAGCCTGAACTATATATCCGATATAGCAGGCAACGCGGGTCGAACTATAGCTCATTGTTTAACTTATCTATAACCTCTAAAAGCTCCATAGGATGGTCGATAATGGTCTTTGCGCCAACGCTCTTAAGAAGAGCACGGTCGCGAAAGCCCCAGGTTTCTCCTACTGCATTGGCGCCGCTGCGGATGCCTGTTAAGATATCGACATCGGAATCGCCCATAAATACACATTCCTCGGGTCTTACTCCGAGTTCCTTTATTACCATTTTGGTGCTGGTTGGGTCGGGCTTGGCGGGAACACCATCGAGCTTGCCGCAAACTATATCAAAAACATTGCCGCAAAGCTTATTAACGATAATGCGCGAAACTCCCTGGTCCTTATTGGTTACAACGGCGGTTTTAAGACCACGATTTTTAAGCTCGGCAATCAAATCACAAATACCATCATAAGCATAGGTTTTATCGCAGAAATGAATATCATAATGAGCCTTAAAGGTTGCAAGAATCTCCTCAAAGGTTTCACCCTCGGGAGCCATACCGCTTGAGCGCTCAATTAGATTTCTCATACCGTTGCCTACAAAGGTTCTAACCTCTTCAACGCTTCGCTCGGGAAGCGAATATTTACAGAGAGCATAATTTACCGCATCGGTTAAATCCAAAAGAGTATTTGCGATGGTTCCATCCAAATCGAATATTACTGCTTTAATCATAAATAACACCGCGCAATCTAACATTTTTCATAAATTTTATTATATAATATAAAGCCGCCGCATTCAAGAAAAATATGATATATTGTATTTTTTTAAAAAAAGACTTGCATTCTTGTTTCCTTTCTGCTATTATATTATGGCTATCGACAAATTAAAGGAGGTGCAGACACATGGCAAAGTGTGATATCTGCAGCAAAGAAATTGCATTCGGTATCAAGGTTTCCCACTCTCACAGACGTACCAACAGAACTTGGAAGCCGAACGTTAAGCGTGTTAAGGCCATTGTAAACGGTTCTCCTCGTCACATTAACGTTTGCACCCGTTGCCTTCGTTCAGGCAAGGTTGAGAGAGCTATCTAACAACCCTTTATACAAGAAAATGACCATTAAAAGCAGCCGCAAAACGGCTGCTTTTTTGGTTTTATAAAACTTTTTTGGATTTTTTGATTTTGGCGATTGACTTTTATAAACTGCGGGACTATAATACCCTCGAAAACAGTGGTTTTCGGGGGTGTTTTTATGACCGGAGATTTTACCAAAGGTTCGCCGATGAAGCAGATTTTCTTCTTCACTATTCCCTACCTAATAGGAAATTTATTCCAACAGTTTTATAATATTGTTGATACCGTTATCGTTGGTCGCTCGATGAATGCCGATGCGCTGGCGGCAGTTGGCGCAACGGGAGGTCTTGTTTGGTTCTTTAACGGCATTATAGTTAGCCTATCAACCGGATTTTCGGCGGTTATGTCGCAATATTTTGGTGCCAAGCGGCCCGAAAGGGTTCGCCACGCATTCGGAATGAGCATAATTTTATCGGTTATTGTTAGTATATTTCTGACAATCGTTTCCTGCATTTTCATAATGCCGATTTTAAAACTGCTTAATACCCCTTATACCAACGGCATTATCTATATGGCGCATGATTATCTTATATGGATACTGATAGGCCTTTTTGGAAGCACGCTTTTTAACCTGCTTTCAAACGCAATTCGCGCGCTCGGCGATTCAAAAACTCCCCTTTACTTTCTTATCGCCGCCTGTCTTATAAATATTGTTCTCGATATACTGCTTATCCCCGTTATGGGAACTGCGGGAGCGGGTCTCGCCACCGCAGTTGCGCAGTTATGCTCGGGAGTTATGTGTATTTTTTATATTGTCAAAAAGCAACCCGCTTTGCATATAAGACGGAGACATTTTAGATTAAACAGCCGAGTTATATTCCATTTATTACGGCTGGGTGTTCCGATGGCACTGCTTAATATGATGCTATCGATAGGCTCGATAGTTATGCAGTTTGTAAGCAATTCGCTCGGCAATATCTATATGGCCTCGCAAACCGCCGCCGCAAAGATAGAACAATTTGTTACCCAGCCGCTTCTGTCGCTCGGCTCGGCAACGGCGGTATATACCGCGCAAAACTATGGCGCAAAGGAATATAAAAGAATCGTTATCGGTGCGCGAAAGGCGCAGCTTTTGGGTGTTATTTGGTGCGCCATGATTTCGGTTATAATGTTCCTTTTCGGAAAAACCTTCCTCGGTTTGGTTGTTGGCCCCGCAGAAACCGACATTATCAACAACGGCTACACCTATATAGTTATCAACACTGCCTGTTGCATTATTGTTTCGGTGCTTATTATTGCAAAGGGTGTATTACAGGCGATAGGCCATGCCGCCAGCCCCATTATTTCGGGTCCTACGGAGATTATAGGTCGCGTTGGTGCCTCGTTTGGCGCTTTTACGATTTTCGCCTCCCCCGCACGGCAATATTTAGGAATCTGTTTTTCCAACCCGCTTGCTTGGTTATTTGGACTAATACCCATTATAATCGACTATATTATAACCATGAGAAAATTTAAAAA
>SVPK01000005.1 GCA_015065875.1 Oscillospiraceae bacterium | reverse complement strand
AGATTGCCATAAAATGTGATGCGGCCATGGTGGTTTTGGCTCATAACCATCCAAGCGGAATTGCGTTGCCGTCGGCGGTTGATATTGAGGTAACCAAGGGTCTGGTAGCAACCCTGCGTCAGGTTGGCATTCACCTTGTTGACCATATAATCATAGCGGGCAGCGATGATTATGTAAGTATGGCGCAGTCGGTCGAATACGGCGATATTTTTTAGAGGAGGAAGGATATGAATTATAGTGGAGCTTGTTTTGAAGCGGCCTTCGGAACCGCGGCTCAAATGTCGCCGTCGGATAGGGCAGAGATATGCTTTGCAGGTCGCTCGAATGTTGGAAAATCATCGCTTATAAACCGCGTTCTCGGCAGAAAGAATCTTGCCAGAGTAAGCACCAAGCCGGGCAAAACCGTAACCATCAATTTTTATAAGCTTGATAATATCCGCCTTGTTGACCTTCCCGGATACGGCTATGCAAAGGTAAGTGATAGCGAGCGCCTTCGTTGGGCCGATTTAATGGAAACCTATTTTGCGAGCGGCCGCGATATAAAAATGACCTTCCAGCTTATCGATATGCGTCATGAACCCTCGCAGTTCGACCTTGATATGATAGATTTTCTCAAGCAAACCGAAACTCCCTTTACCGTTGTGCTTACCAAGAGCGATAAGCTCAATAAAGCCGAGTATAAGAATGCCTGCGAGCGAATGCGTGAAATTTTGGGTAATGATGATTTTATTCCTTTTTCGGCGCTTTCGGGCGATGGTGTTGAGGCGTTGCGTGCGGTTATCGAGGAGGTAGCGCGATGACTGTTCAAAATATAGCGCAGTTATTGGGCTACGGCGGACTTTTATGTTCCGTTTTGTCCTTTCAGTTTAACGAGGGAAAAATTTTTCTCAATTTCCAAATGGCAATGAAGCTTTTTTTCTTTGCGAACCTGCTTTTACTTGGCGGAATAGGCGGTGCACTTTTAAACGTTGTCGGATTTTTTAATAATCTTATAGTGCGCTTACGCGAGGACGGAAAGGCATTTGCCGCCAAGAAATGTTGGACGTGTGTGTTCGTAACGCTTTTTGCAATTACGGGTGTTTCCATTACCGTAATAACGCGTGATGCTCGCCAGTTGCTTCCCACAGTGGGTGCTGTTTGCGGTGCAATTATGATCTCCTTTAAAAGTGTTACGGTGTATCGACTTGTGCAGCTCCTGGGAGTTAGCCCTTGTTGGCTCATTTACCATAAACTCTTCAATTCCTGCGGCGGGGTTATCAGCGAAATAATAGGAATAACCTCAATTATCGTCGCCCTAACCTATAATGCCATTAAAAAGCCCTCTGTTTCGCTTCTCTCGGCGGCCAAGGTAAACCTCGTTCTTTCGGTTCCCGAACTTCGCGACGACGGATATCACGAAATCTCAACCGTTATGCAAACGATTGACCTTTGCGACCGAATAACCATCAGTCCCGCCCGGGATATAAGGGTTGAATCGGATACCGCTCCTTGCGGTGAGGATAATATCTGCTATAAGGCGGCCGAGTTTTTCAGTAATTACGGAGGAGCCCATATAAAAATTGAAAAAAAGATTCCGATGCTTTCGGGCCTCGGCGGCGGAAGCAGCGATGCCGCAGGAGTTTTGTTGGCTCTCAATAAAATGTATGATGAGCCATTTTCCGAGCAGGAGCTTGTCGAAAAGGCTATGCTTTTGGGCTCGGATGTTCCTTTCTTTATAAAGGGCGGAACCGCGCTTATCGAGGGAAAGGGCGAGAATGTTGTGCCTTGCGAAGAGTATGAATCGTATCTCGTTCTTATAAAGCATGGCAAAAAGCTTTCAACAGGCAAGATGTATTCCGAGCTTGATAAATGCGGACTTAAGGACCGTCGCGAGGAGGTATATTCTTTTTGCGATTCGCTAAAGGAAAAAAGCCCTCGTCGCTTCTTTAATGATTTTGAATCGGTATTTGATTGCAAAGCCGAAAAAGAAGCGCTGCGTATCTGCGGCGCAACCGATGCCTGCCTTTCGGGTAGCGGGCCTACCGTGTTTGGTTCGTTCCCAAGTGCCGAGGCGGCAGAAAAATGTGCCGAGAAGTTAAGAAAAGGCTATGATGAGGTTTATTGCTGTAAAACCGTTTCAAGCGGTATAATATTTGAATAAAAAAATTCCCTTCGGTCAATCATCTGTTTGACAGGAGGGATTTTTCCTATGAAAAACAAAATAAAAATACTTAATATCTCCATTGCCGCCGCACTTATATTTTCAATACTTTTATCCTTTGTAACCTTTGAGGCTCATTGCGATGACCTTCGAAAGAATGTTTTTCGCCTTCATATAATCGCAAACTCGGATTCACCCCAAGACCAAGAGCTTAAAATGGCCGTTCGCGATGCCATTCTTTCCGAGAGTGATAGCCTTTTTGGACAGTGCTCAAGCCTTCATGATGCCATTGCATCGACCTGTGCCAAGCTCGACCTTATAAAGGAAACCGCGAAGAAAACCATAACCGAAAACGGCTATGATTATGACGTTAGGGTTTCGGTGGGTGAGGCTTTTTTCGATACCCGCGTTTATGATGACTTTATGCTTCCGGCGGGAAATTACGAGGCGCTTAAAATAGAGATAGGGAAGGCCGAGGGCAGAAATTGGTGGTGCGTTCTTTTCCCGAGCATCTGCATCGGAGCGGCGGGCGATTTATCCGATACCGCTCGCAGCGATTCGGCCGAGGTTGCTAAAAGCGGAAGCAAATATACCGTTCGATTTAAGGTGATAGAATGGTATGAATTTATAAAGTCAAAAATATTTTAGCCGAGTTTAAAAATTTTTCTTGCATTTTTAAAAGTGTTGTGGTATTATTTGTATGTTATCGAGATTTGAAAGGGGTGACGGTATGAAACAAGGTATTCATCCGCAGTATGAAAAGGTAGTAGTTAAGTGTGCTTGCGGCGCTGAGTTTGAAACAAGATCGACCAAGCAGAATATTCGTTTGGACATCTGCTCGAAATGTCATCCGTTCTTCACCGGCAGACAGAAGCTGGTAGATACAGGTGGCCGTGTTGACCGTTTCAAGAAGCGTTTTGGCATCACCGAAAACTAATGCTTATATACCGCATCCGAGCAGGGTGCGGTATTTCTTTTTAAAGGAGGCGGGAAAAATGAGTGTCTATCAAACAATCGAGGGGCTTTCGAGCGGCGAACTAACGGTTGAGCGCTCGCGATTCATCGCGGCCGCTTGCCATGTTGAAAATGAGCGCGAGGCTCTTGATTTCATAGCCGAAAAGAAGGCGCAGTATCATGATGCAAAGCATAATTGCTATGCCTATGTTCTGCGGGATGGCATATCCCGCTTTTCAGATGATGGCGAACCCCATTCAACGGCGGGTAAGCCCATGCTCGAGATAATCGAGGGCGAAAAAATATATGATGTTTGCGTTGTTGTAACCCGCTATTTCGGCGGTGTTTTATTGGGAACGGGCGGTCTTGTTCGCGCCTATTCCGCCGCAACCCGCGAGGCGCTCGCCAATGCCCAAAAGCTTTCTCTTGAGGAATGCACCGTATATAAAATTATTTGTCCGTATTCGGATTATGATTATCTCCAAAAAATAATATCGCGAAGCGGAAAACTCGAATCATCCGATTTTACCGATGTTGTAACCGTCTTGACCGCGGTTAGAAAGGTAGCCGCTGAGGAATTCATAGAAACCTTGGAAAAAACCTTCCGCGAGCGCATAAATATCGAAAAAATTGGCGAAAAAGTGCTTCCTGTATAAAATTTTAAGAAAAATAAAGTAATTTGTTTAAAAAAAGCTAATAACATAGATAAAGGGGTGAATGCCGTGCAAACAGTTAGAGAAAGAACCGAGCGTATCGAGGTTGATACCTTATCCAAAAAAGCAACCCTCTCCATTAATAGCAAGGGCCGCGAAAGGGAAGAGCCGCAATGTGATTTGCGAACCGTTTTCCAGCGTGACCGAGATAGGGTTATCCATTGTAAGGCATTCCGCCGCCTGAAGCATAAAACCCAGGTTTTCTTGGCCCCCGAATCGGACCATTACAGAACCCGCCTTACCCATACCCTCGAGGTATCCCAAATAGCGCGAACCATTGCGCGTTCTCTGCGCCTTAATGAGGATTTAACCGAGGCTATCGCTTTGGGTCATGATTTGGGTCATACTCCGTTTGGTCATGCGGGTGAGCGCGCGTTGGCTAAAATATCCTCGTCGGGCTTTACCCATTTTGAACAGAGTGTTCGCGTTTGTCGCTTTCTTGAGCGCGAGGGTCGCGGCCTTAACCTAACCGAAGAGGTTTTAGATGGCATCCTTCATCATACCCGCGGCGAACAACCCCATACCCTTGAGGGTCAGATTGTTCGCGCTGCCGATAAAATAGCCTACATAAACCATGATATCGATGATGCGGTTCGCGCCGGAATCATAAACGCGAAGGATATCCCCGATGATATTATAAAATTCTTGGGCGACAGCAAAAGCGCCCGCATAAACTCAATGGTTACCGCCGTTATAAATAATAGCGGCGATACAATAAAAATGGATAGCGAAACCGAAGGGTATTTTGATAAGCTTCATGATTTTCTTTTCTCCGCTGTTTATACCAACCCGAAGGCAAAGGGCGAGGAAAGTAAGGTTGATGGCATCCTAACAACCCTTTATGCCCATTTTGCGGCGCATCCGGAAAAGCTTTGCGGTGAATACGCCGCCGTTTTGGAGCGAGAAGGCATTGAGCGCGCCGCGCTTGATTACGTTTCGGGTATGACCGACCACTATGCAATAACCGTATTTTCGGATATCTGTATTCCGAAATGCTGGGAGGTGTAGCGCTTGGCGAACATTTCCGAAGATATAAAACTCGAAATAAAATACCGAAACGATATCGAATCGGTGATTTCGCAGTATGTTAACCTAAAACGCAGAGGCAAAAATCTGGTTGGCCTTTGCCCGTTCCATAATGAAAAAACCCCGTCCTTTACCGTATATCCCGAAAACGGCTCTTATTACTGCTTCGGTTGCGGTCAGGGAGGCGATGTTATAACCTTCGTAAGCCAAATAGAAAAGCTCGACTATGTTGAAGCCGTAAAGCTATTGGCTGACCGTTCGGGAATAACCATCCCCGAAAGCGGCTACGATAATTCGATGCAGGAGCTTAAAACCCGCATTTTGGATATCAACCGCGAAACAGCGAGGTTTTATTATTCTTATCTTATGTCGCCGGGCGGAAAATGGGCGCTTGATTATCTCCACGGTAGGGGACTTACCGATGCAACCATAAAGCGCTTCGGTCTCGGAGCCGCCCCTGATAATTGGGATATGCTTATAAAGCATTTAAAATCAAAGGGCTTCAGTATTCCCGATATGCTGCAGGCAAATGTTATATCGCAGTCATCGCGAGGCAGTTATTTCGACCGCTTCCGTAACCGCGTTATGTTTCCGATTTTTAACCTTCGCGGAAACGTTATTGCCTTTAGCGGCAGAGCCCGTCCCGATGACCCCAAGGCAACGGGAAAATATGTTAATACGCAGGATACCCCTGTTTATAAAAAAAGTCAGCATCTTTTTGCGCTCAATTTTGCAAAAAACGATTGCGCCGACCGAATTATCCTCGTTGAAGGAAATATGGATGTTATAAGCCTGCATCAGGCCGGTTTTCCAAATACGGTAGCCGCCCTGGGAACCGCCTTTGGCGCCGAACAGGTAAAACTGCTCTCGCGTTATACTAAGGAAGTTGTTATAACCATGGATGCCGATGAGGCGGGTCAAAAGGCCGTTCTTAGAACCATCAATGAGCTTAAGGATAGCGGTATGAGCATTCGCGTTCTGGTTATCCCCGATGGGAAGGACCCCGATGAATATATCCGCAAAAACGGCGCCGCAAAGTTTAAAATGCTGCTCGATAAAACGGTTAGTGATATCGAGTATAAACTGCTTGTATCCTCTAAAAATATCGATGTTTCTTCCGATAACGGAAGGCTTCAATATCTTAAAAAAGCGGCCGAAAATCTTGCAACCGTTCGCGATAGATTAACGGTTGATTTATATGCGGGGCGTCTCGCCGAAAAATACGGCGTCTCAAAAACCGCACTTTTGGCGCAGATTGAGGATTTAAAAAAGAAAAATGTTCGGGTTGAGCAAAAAAAGGAGTTTGACCGTATAGTAACTCCGCGCTATGAAAGCACCGATATCAACCCCGACCGTCGCCGTTTCCCCAAGGCCGCAAAGGCCGAGGAGAGCCTTATAGCAATTCTTTTATCCCATCCCGACCTTTATGCATCGGTAAAAGAACGCATAAAGGCGGAGGATATGCTGACCGCGCTTAATAAGCGGGTCTATGCCGCAATATGCAGTATTTTGGATAGCGGCCATCCTGTGGTCGATATAACCCTGCTGGGAGAGGATTTTTCTCCCGCCGAGTTTGGATATATTGTGTCGCTGCAAAACGGCGTATTGGCCGAAAAAAACGCGAAAACGGTATTAAATGATTGCGTTAAGGTAATATTAGAAGAGAATATGGCGGCAAATACCGCTAACGATAAGGATTTATCGCTCGACGATTGGGCCGCAAAAATGCAGCAAATCGCCAAAACAAAAAAGGGAGAATAAAAATGGGTAAGGAAACAAAAAAGGAAGCCATAGTAAATGATGAGATGCTTGATAAGAAGGAAGTCGAGGAGCGCGATTTCGATGATTTCACTCCTCCGGACGACCTCGATGAGTTAACCTCCGAGCCGCCCCTTCTTGATATCGATTTCGATAAAGAGCCTACCGAGGACGAGCTTAAGCTTGAAGAACTCGATGCCGACCAGCTTGAGGATGTAACCCTTGAGAATACCTCGCTTGATGACCCGGTTAAGGTATACCTGCGCGAGATTGGCCGCGTTCCGCTTCTCTCAACCGATGAGGAAATTAAGCTTGCCGAAAAGATATCCGATGGCGATGAATATGCAAAACAGCGCCTAACCGAGGCAAACCTTCGTCTTGTTGTTAGTATCGCAAAGAAATATGTTGGCCGCGGAATGCATTTCCTCGACCTTATCCAAGAGGGTAACGTTGGCCTTATTAAGGCGGTTGATAAGTTCGATTATACCAAGGGCTTTAAGTTTTCTACCTATGCAACCTGGTGGATTCGTCAGGCCATAACCCGTGCCATCGCCGACCAGGCAAGAACCATCCGTATCCCTGTTCATATGGTTGAAACCATCAACCGTTTGAAGAAGGTTCAGAGCCAGCTCCTGCATGAAAACGGATATGAACCGAGCGAGGAGCTTATTGCCGAAAAGATGAATCTCCCCGTTGAGCGCGTTCGCGAAATAATGCGTGTGGCGCAGGAGCCCGTTTCTATGGAAACCCCCATCGGTCCCGAGGAGGATAGCCGCTTGATGGACTTCATCCGCGATGAGGATGCTCTCGCTCCCGATGAGGCCGCGCTCAAGGCTATAACCAACGAGGACATCGATAGTGTTCTGCGAACCCTAACCGCTCGTGAGGAGGCCGTTATCCGTCTGCGCTTTGGTCTGCAGGATGGCCGTTGCCATACCCTTGAGGAGGTTGGCAGCGAGTTTAACGTAACCCGTGAGCGTATCCGTCAGATTGAGGCTAAAGCCCTTCGCAAGCTTCGTCATCCCGTTAGAAGCAATAAGTTCAAGGATAGATAAAAAATGCTTTTCAATAATGAAACCGATTATGCCATAAGAATAGTTGCCTGCCTTGCCGAGTGCGACCAAAAGACCGATGCGGGAACGGTTGCCGCGCAAACAGGGGTTACTCCGCAGTTTACCCTTAAAATACTGCGCCGCCTTATGGAGGCCGATATAGTTCGTTCCTTTAAAGGCGCCCGTGGGGGATATGCGCTTTCGCGCCGCCCCGAGGAAATAACCCTGTTGCAGGTTGTTGAAACTATTAATGGGCCGATAGCCGTAAGCCGTTGTCAGCATAGCATTACTGAATGCACCCATCCCAAGGGCATTTGCAGCTATCGTGAGGTTTTTTCCGATGTAAGCGATTATATGCGCGAAAAACTTCGAAGTGTTACTTTTTAAAGCAAAAGGGGAATATAACTAATGGTTTTTACATATAAAACAAAGGGAGTTTGTTCAAGGTCGATAACCGTTGACGTTGATGGTAATACCATAAACAGCGTTAAATTTGAGGGCGGTTGTAACGGAAATACCAAAGGTCTTGCCGCACTTCTTGCAGGTATGGATATAAACGATGCCATAACCCGCCTTGAGGGGACAACCTGCGGTTTTAAATCAACCTCCTGCCCCGACCAATTGGCTCAAGCTCTTAAAGCATATAAAACCGAAAAGGGTGAGTAATTTGTGCGAAGATAGGGATATGAAAATAGCGGGCGAGCGCCCGTCGGAATCGGTCCGCCTGAATGCGGAGAAGAAAACCGATATTTCCAAAATTGCCTCCGATTCAACCATGGGTAAAATAATCGGAAAAGCGGTAGCACATGAATTTATAAAAGCGGGCAATACTGCGGTTGGCGAAAATGATAGCGATGATAGCCATATGATAATGCAGCGCCTGTTGCTTCTAAGCTTTGCCGTAACGGTAGGGCTTGAAAAGTTTTGCGCCAATGATACCGTTTCGGGCATAGCGCAAAAGGCATTTCTCGATACCCTTAAAAAGGAAGCCCCCGACCTTTATGATTATACCTCCGATAACGGTGCATTTTCGTTCTATTTTTTGGCTTATCGCCGCGGAACCGATATCGAGCGCCGCATAGGTCAAACCTTTGCAATGCTCTGCTCGCATGATGGTGACCCGATATATCAAGAACTCGGCGAAGCACTTTATTGTTGGTTCTATTCGGTGGTTGAGCAAACGGTTAAAAAATATTAAAAATAAAAAGGCATGCAACGCATGCCTTTTTTTGTTTTATTTATCTGCAAAAGCATTCAACATAGTGGTCGAGCGCATCCGAAATAACCGAAGTTGCGGCCTCGCGACCGTTAACCTCTTTAGCAACCGCCTCTTTATCCTCAAGCGCCTTATAAACATTGAAGAAATGAAGCATTTCATCAAAAATATGCTTGGGCAACTCCGAAATATCCTTGTATTTGTTATAGGTTGGGTCGCCAAAGGGGATAGCGATTATTTTTTCATCATTTCGTCCGCCATCAAGCATCGAGATATAACCGATGGGATAGCAACGAACGAGGGTTAAGGGGGCTAAAGCCTCCGAACAAAGCACCAAAACATCAAGCGGGTCGCCATCATCGCCAAACGAACGGGGGATAAAGCCATAGTTTGCGGGATAGTGGGTCGAGGTGTATAAAATGCGGTCGAGCATTATAAGTCCGGTTTCTTTATCAAGCTCGTATTTATTTTTGCTGCCCTTTGAAATTTCAACAACCGCAACAAAATCGTCGGGGTTAATTCTCTTGGGGTCGATATCATGCCAAATATTCATAAAAATCTCCGTTCTGCCGCCCAAATGGGCGGTGTTTTTTAGGTTGTTTTTATTATATACCATCGCCACCGACTTTTCAAGTTAATCTATCCTGCGGTAAATTGGATTTTCGGCGCATTTTTTCTTGTAAAATAATAAATTATATAGTATAATAAAGCAGTATAGATTGGAGTGGTATACTTGCTGCTTGATATTTTAACAAGTTCTGATTTTACATGGGAAATGGTCTTTGGCTCGATTTTGGCCAGTCTTATCCTAATATTCCTCGTGTCTCCCGTTCATGAGTTGTCGCATGCCGCGGCCGCATTGGCGCTTGGGGATAAAACCCCTAAATGGCAGGGAAGAATAACCTTAAACCCGCTGGCGCATATTGATTATATAGGCTCGCTTATGATTTTGCTCTTTGGCTTTGGTTGGGCCAAACCGGTTGAGGTTAATATGCGAAACTTTAAAAACCCGAAGGCAGGTATGGCGATAACTGCGCTTGCAGGCCCTCTTTCAAACTTTATAATCGCATTTATAGCCTCATTATTTTTTGTTCCGGTGTTTAATTTCTGTAATTCCATCTATTTTGAATCGGAAAAGTTTGCAATGATATTGTGGTATTTCTTTAACTACTTTATCCTAATTAGCATTTCAATCGGAATATTCAATCTTATTCCGATTCCGCCGCTCGATGGCTCGCGAATTTTATCGTCGATACTGCCCGATAAATATTATTACCAGCTTATGCGCTATGAGCAGTATTCCTTTATCATATTCATAGTTGCTTTCTATGCATTGGGTGTTGGCGATTTTCTATCCGATGTTGTTCATGGTATTTTCGATAGCTTTACCGAAATATCTGAATCAATTTTCGGACCAATCTGGTAAATTTAAGGAGAAAAAATGGAAACCTCGCTTTCTTATAAACTGGACTGCTTTGAAGGTCCGCTTGATTTGCTGCTTCAGCTGATATCAAAAAATAAACTTAATATTTATGATATCCCTATCGCCGAGCTTCTCGAGCAGTATATGGAGCAGATTAATGCCATGCGCGATGCGGATATGGATATAGCCAGTGAGTTTTTGGAGATGGCTTCGCGTCTTATCTATATGAAAACCGTAAGCCTTCTGCCGCGCAGTGAGGAGGCCGAGGCTCTGAAACAGGAGCTTACAGGCGAGCTTATCGAATATAAGATTTGCCGCGAAATGGCCGAAAAGCTCTCAAAAATGACCGATGGCTTCGCAACCCATGTTCGTAAGCCCTCGCAGATAGATTTTGATAATACCTATGAGATTGTCCATGATAGCGACGTTCTCTATACCGCATATATGTCGGCGGCGGGCAGGGGAATGAGAAAAATGCCCCCGCCCGTAACCGCGTTTACCCGCATAGTTGCTAAAAAGATGGTTGCCGTTTCAACCAAAATCGTTTTTGTTATGCGTCGTCTTGTTGGCGGCGGAAAACAAACTATGTCATCGCTTTTCTCGGGCGCTAAAAGCCGTTCCGAGCTGGTTGCAACCTTTTTGGCGGTGCTCGAGCTTTGTAAAGCAAACCGTATCGCCGTTGATACCGATAAGGGCGATGCCGAAATAACCTTAAGGAGGGCAAAAAAAGATGAAAAGTGAACTTCTACCCGCGCTTGAAGCGGTATTGTTTGCGGGCGGAGAGCCTATATCCGCTGCCCGTCTTGTTAAGGTTTTTGATATCGAGCCCGATGAGCTTCATGAGCTATGTGCCGCGCTTCGCGATAAACTCGATGCCGAAAATAGCGGAATAAAACTCTTATCGCTCGATGGCGCCTATCAACTCGTAACCCGCGAGGAACATGAGCAGTATATTAAAGAGGCCTTCGACCTTCGCCGCAGAACCCCTCTGTCGCAGGCGGCGCTCGAGGTTCTCTCGGTAATCGCCTATAACCAACCCGTAACCAAAGCCTTTATAGAGCAGGTTCGCGGAGTTGATTGCTCCGGCGTTGTCGGAACCTTGGTTGAAAAGGAGCTTATCGAAGAATGTGGTCGACTCGAGCTTCCCGGTCGCCCGCTTTTATACGGAACAACCAAAAACTTCCTGCGTTGCTTCTCGCTCTCGTCTATAAAGGACCTTCCTCCGCTCCCCGGCAAAGAGGATGCGGCGGCGCCCGACCTCGGCGAACAGCTTATGGTTTCAACCCTCGCCGAAGAGGAAATAGGGGACGAGCAGTAAGCTTATGACTGTGCTGTATATAATTTTAGGCCTTTTGGCTCTAATTCTTCTTTTGCTTTTTTGTTCACTTAGCATAACGGTTGATTACGATAATAAACTATCGGTTAAACTCGGCTTTCTCGGAATGCGTTTCAACCTTATGAAGGGAAAGAAAAAAGAAAAGAAAAAAGAGAAAAAAGGAGATAATAAAAAGGCCAAAAGCAAACCAAAAGAGCCAAGCCCGCTTGAAACAAAATGGAAAGAAAAAAACTTTATGGGCAAGGTTCGTTTTGTGATAGAGATTATGCGCGAGGTTGTTCCGCAACTTAAATATATGCTCTCGCATACCCGCGTTCGCGGCCTTCGCCTCGATATCCGAGTTGCCAATCCCGATGCCGCCAAAACCGCGGTGGAATACGGCAACGTTTGCTCCCTTTTGTATCCGTTTTTATCCTGGCTTCAGGGCTTTTTGGATATCTCGATGAAAAAGGTAAATGTTACCGCCGCCTTCGGCGAAGAAAAATGCTCTGCAAAATTGCATTTTAAGGTTAAAATTAGGGTTATAATATTGCTGATAACAGCATTTAAACTTATAAAAATATATCTTGATTTAATGGAGGTTCCTCAAAATGAGCGAAAAAAACATAGGTTCAATCATTGATATAACAATGGAAAAACTTCGTGCTATGGTCGATGCCGATACAATCCTCGGAACACCCGTAACGGTTGAAGGCAATACCATTATTCCTGTTTCCAAGGTATCGTTCGGTCTTGCAACCGGCGGCTCCGATTTCCCAACCAAGGCCGAAAAAGAGGTGTTTGGCGGCGGTGGCGGCGCAGGTGTTTCTATAACTCCTATGGGTGTTATCGCTATGAGCGGCGATAATATTAAATTTATCCCGATTAGCAACGAGGTAACAAATCTCGACCGTGCGCTTCAAATGCTTCCCGAGCTTATCGAAAAGGTAAAAACCTTTATAAACGAAAAGAAGGGAACCGTTGAGGTGCCCGATATCAAGGTAGGAAAGTAATATATTAAGTTTGCGGAAAATATCCATTTATATAGGTGATGATATATGAAATGGGTGTTTTCCGTAATCCTTTTTCCGCTAATTGCTTTAGTCCTTTCGGTTAATGCTTCGGCGCTTTCGGTTTCTGCGGGCGGCGCAGTTATAATAAACGGCCAAAGCGGCGAAATCCTTTGGGAGCATAATTGCCGAAAGGAACTCTCCATGGCGAGTACAACCAAGATTATGACCGCGCTTTTGCTTTGTGAGAGCGGCGAGCTCGACCGAGAGATAACCGTAACCGAAGAGATGGTAACGGTTGAGGGCTCATCTATGGGCCTTTTGCCGGGCGATAAGGTAACCTATCGCGGGCTTTTATATGGTATGATGCTCGCATCGGGCAATGATGCGGCCAATACCGTAGCCATAGCGCTTGGCGGCGATGCGGCGACCTTTTCTGAAATGATGAACGCGAAGGCGGCCGAAATAGGCATGAAAAATACTAACTTCGTAACCTCTTCGGGACTCGATTCTGCGAGCCATTATTCAACCGCCTATGATATGGCCCTTCTTGCGCGTTATGCCCTTAAAAATGCCGATTTTCGCGAGGCCTGCAGCAGTCAGTATGCAACCCTTTTTTATGGTAATCCGCCCTACCGCAGAACCCTTAAAAACCATAATAAGCTCCTCTTTACCTATGAGGGCGCTATCGGGGTAAAAACAGGGTATACCAAAAAATCGGGCCGTTGCCTTGTTTCGGCGGCGGTGCGCGGTGATGAATATATAATCGCCGTAACCCTCTCCGACCCCAACGATTGGGCTGACCATAAGGCGATGCTCGATTATGGCTTTTCGGCCGTCTCCGAGCGAGTTTTGCTTGGAGAAAGCTATTCGTTGCCTCTCGCAGGCGGCGGCTTTTTGGCGGCATCCTCGGCCGATATAAAGCTATCTTTGTCGGATAGCGAATATAATTCTCTCGAAAAAAGAATAGCTTTGCCCCGATTTTTATATGAGGGAGTATCTCTCGGCGAGGAAATCGGCAGGGTAGAATATTATATAGGCGAAAATAGGGTGGCTACTGCTCCTATAAAAACGGATAATGCCGTTCCCGCAACCGCCCCGAGCGGATTTTTCGCCGCAATACTTTTAAAATTCAAAATGCTTCTTAAGGCGATGATATAAAATGAAAGATAATAAAATAAGACTTCAAAAATTTATGTCGACCTGCGGCGTTGCTTCGCGCCGTAAGGCCGAGGAGCT
Source organism: Oscillospiraceae bacterium (assembly GCA_015065875.1). Lineage (GTDB taxonomy): Bacteria > Bacillota > Clostridia > Oscillospirales > Acutalibacteraceae > SIG589. The sequence goes on along the minus strand of SVPK01000005.1, from coordinate 29,793 downwards.
TATCGAGCAGGGAAGGGTTAAGGTTAACGGCCGCGTAGCCTCCTTGGGCGATAAGGTCGACCCATTCCGCGATAAGGTTACCGTTAGCGGTAAGCGTATCGTAAGCTCCAAGGAAAAGGTTTACATAATGTTGCATAAGCCTCGCGGCTTTGTAACCACTCTAAATGACGAGCGCGACCGTAAATGTGTTGCCCAGCTTGTTGAGGATGTTGGTGTTCGCGTTTTCCCCGTTGGCCGACTCGACCGCAACTCCGAGGGCTTATTGCTTATGACCAATGATGGCGAATTCTCAAATAAATTAACCCATCCTTCGAGTTATGTTAATAAAACCTATCGAGTTACCGTTGCGGGCGAGGTTAAGGATGAAACGGTTGTAAAGCTTGCAAGCGGCATAATGCTCGATGATAGAAAAACTCTGCCCTGCGATGTTCATGTTATCGACCGTAAGGCCGATAGAACTGTTCTCATATTCGTTATCCATGAGGGCCGTAACCGTCAGATTCGCCGTATGTGCGAGGCGGTTGGGCTCGAGGTTTTGCGCCTCAAGCGAACCGAGATAGCGGGTGTTAAGCTCGGAATGCTCCCGCAGGGAAAATGGCGCCCCTTAAACGAAAAGGAAATGCGCCATCTAACCAATGTAACAACCGTTAAAAAGGATGAAGACGATGCTTGAAATTAAGGTTTTAACCGATGAAAATAAAATAGGGGAACTGCTCGATAGGGTTGGCACCGAGCCTTCCTTTGATAGGGGAGTTATGGCGGCGGTCGACCGCGACGAGATTTTAGCCTTCTCGGTTTTCTCGCTCTCGGCCGATTCGATGACGATAGAGTATATCGAACCCTCAACCGATATCCCTCTGGCAGACGGAATGCTCCGCAGCACCATTCATGTTGCGCTAACTCGCGGCAAAAGTGAGGTTTTCTATGCCGAAACGGTTAGCAAGAGTCTGCTCGAAACCTTAAAATTTATTAAAGACCCCGAAAAAAGACTCCTCGATTCGGACAAGCTTTTCCAAAGTTGTTGCGGATGCAAATAAAATGCTTGCATTTTGGGAATATATGTGATATTATCTTATTTGACTTAAAATGTTAATTAACTCTTGGAGGTTTTAATATGGAGCCCATTCAGATTGTATTAGGAGTAGCGATTCTTGTTGTTGCTGTTTTAATCGTATTATTGGTAATACTTCAGCAGAGCCAACGAACCGGACTTAACTCAACCATCGGCGGAGGAAACGAAACCTTCCTCTCAAAGAATAAGTCCCGTTCGGCCGAAGCAAAGCTTGCCCGCTTCACCAAGATTCTCATCGTTGTATTCTTCATTCTGGTTGTTCTTTCCGGATTGTTTGATGCAAGAGCAAAACTGTAATTTAAGTTTTATGATGCCGCTATTTTAGATAGCGGCATTTTTTTATGCCTTCGCTCATATAATTTTTAAAAAAAGATAAACGGAGCGAAAACCATGCAGGCGCTTAAAATCATATTGCTTGTAGCGGCAATAATATATTTTTTAGTTTACATAATATTTGCTATATGCGGCAAAAAGCCCATAAGAACAATTCTGCTTTTTTCATTTTTTGGAATTATATCGCTAACCGCGGTTAACCTAACCTCGTCATTGACCGGGGTTTATATACCTCTAAACCCCTGGAGCCTTTCGGTAAGCGCCGCAGGCGGAATCCCCGCAACCGTAGCGCTACTGCTTATGCGAACCGTTTTGGCGCTATAAATATTACAACATTGTTGGTTGACATAACATTATTGTTACCTTAAAATCAAAATATAAGATATTAGGGTGGTGTATGTTATGAAAAGAATAATTTTGGTTGTGCTGTCAATTTCTCTTTTGCTTTGCGGTTGCGGAGCAGGCAACAATAATGCTACAGAGGAGCCACCCAAGGATTTAGGAATTTATTCCGATATTGTTTCTGAATTTCGTGAACTGGTAGAATACAGATTATCTCCCGATTTCGAGGAAAAGTGGATTAGTGATGGATTCCCCGATTCGATTGGCTTTTCCGAGGATATGCTCAAAGAGGGCGAGCATACAAACGGCTACAGTAATATGATAGTTGAAATGCTCGGATACCCGTGGGCAACCTCGATTAGCGATTATGGATATAAACTCTTTGATTTAAACGGCGATGGTATAGATGAGCTTTTCTTTGTAAGAAAGGATGTTGGTGTCGAGGATGATGATTCTGTAAGAGATGAAGATTTTATCCTCGCGATTCTAACCGTCTCGGATGGTAAGGTTAAATTAATCGATGCCTTCTGGTCGCGCTATAAGGCGGCTATAATAGAGGGCTCTAAAATATATACCATGGGCTCGGGCGGCATCGCCTATCTCTATAACGGAATAGCAACCATAAAGGATGGTAAATACTCCTATGAGTTTTCGTTTGGCATAGATGGCTTTGATAAAGAAAAGAATACGCCCCTTTATTATAAGGGCAACAATGGCACCCCCGAATGGATAACCGAGGAGGAATTCGGTAAAATAGCGGAGCAATATCCGTTTGAATACGGAGCCGAATGGAAATCGGTTCCGCTAACCCTTTTTAAATAGCAAAAAAATCCCGATTTTAGGGAGTTGCGATTAGGGACGAAATCGGTTTTGGAACCAAATTTTGCTTTAATGCTTTGCCTTTCCCCCTTGTAAGACACAAAGTATTACTTCGTGGCAAAGGCTTCGCCATAAAGCAAAATTTTAGGTTACAAAACTGCACGCACCTAAAAAAGATAAATTTTTAGTGGAATTAAAGGCAAAACCCCGTGGTAACGCTGGCGCGTACCACGGGGTTTTAACACATTAGACCGCAAAAATTTGCTTTTTTAGGCGTTTTATCCCTAACCACAACTCCCTTTTCGGGATTTTTTTTATTTTTCGCCGTTTAAGTCCTTTATTTGGGACAATAGTTGTGTTAAAATAGATGCATAAAGAAAAAAGGGGAAGGAAAATGCTTAAATTTATTTTTGGCCGCGCGGCAAGCGGAAAGACCGAAACAGTCTTTCGCCATATAAAAAATGCCGTAGAGCGCGGCGAGCAGGGCCAAATACTGATAGTTCCCGAGCAGTCAACCTTCGACTGCGAGCGAAAACTGCTGCACACTTTGGGTGACGGCAATTTTACCTCTGTTCCCGTTCTTTGCTTTACCCGCCTTTGCGACGAGGTAGGTCGCCTCTATGGCGGAAACTGCCTGCGAAGGATAACCGATTACGAAAAAATTATATTAATGAGCCGCGCCGTAAGCTCGGTTGCCGATGAGCTTACCTTCTTTTCAAAATATGCGGGCGATATCCGCTTTATCGAAAACGCAATCGCAACGGTCGATGAGTTCAAGCGAAGCGGCCTTTCCTCTATAGACCTTTTAAGCTTTGGTGAGCGGGTTTCGAGTTCGCTCGCGAAAAAGCTCTCTGATATTGCGCTAATATCCGATTCCTATGATGCGCTAATCGAAAACAAATATTCCGACCCAAGCGATGACCTTATAAGGCTCGACCGCAAGCTTGGCGAATATGCCTATTTCGCCGAAAAAACTGTATATATCGATTCTTTTAAAAACTTTACAGGCGGCCAAATGAAGATAATCGAGCGAATTATAAGTCAGGCCGATAATGTTGTTTTCAGTTTTTGCTTTGATGAGGCAAAAGCCGAGGATGGCGAGCTGTTTTCAAACGTTGCCGCAACCGTTCGAACTATAACCGAAATTGCTAAAAAGCATGGGGTTGAGATAGCCAAACCCGAAATAATGGGGGATAGCTTTTATAATTCGCCCGCGCTTGCCGCGTTGGAGCGCGGCCTTTCGGTTAATCCCGGCGAAGTATTCTCCACAGAGACTGCCGATGTAACGATTATGTCGGCCAACGATAAATATGGCGAGGCCGAGCTTGCCTGCCGCGAAATAAGGAGGCTCGTTCGCGAAAAGGGATATCGCTATCGCGATTTTCTCATTGTTTCGCGCCATAGCGAAAGCTATAATACTGCGGTCGAATATATGTGCCGCCGTTATGAAATACCTTGCTATATCGACCGCCGCAGTGAAATACTCAATCTGCCGCTTTCGGTATTTCTCCTGTCGGAGCTTTCTGCCGCCGATGAGCTTCAAACCGAGGATATTCTCCGTGTTTTAAAAACCGGCCTCGCAGGTTTTACAGAGCTCGAAACAGCAACCCTCGAAAACTATGTTTATATTTGGAAAATAAACGGCCGAAAATGGCGCGAGGAATGGAATATGAGCCCCTCCGGCCTCGATAAATTTGATGACGAGGATGAGGCGCTTTTAGCCGAAATCAATTCGCTTCGCCTGCGCGCTATCGAGCCGCTTGAAAAGCTTCGCTATTCCTTTGGCGGCAGTGCCCGCGATATTGCCGAAGCGCTTTGGAAAACAACCGAGAACGGCGCCGCAGAGCGCCTATCCGAGCTTTGCAAAAACCTGCCGCCGCTTGAATCGGAGCAAAACCGTCAAAGCTTTGCGGCCATCGCCGAAATTCTTGATGGCCTTGTATCTGCTATCGGCGATTCGTCTATAAAACCGCGCGTATTTTCAGAATATCTGCGCCTGGCTCTTTCGGCCGCAACGGTTGGAACCATTCCCCAGATGCTCGATGAGGTTTCCTTTGGCTCGGCCGATAGAGTTATGCCCCGCGAGCCCAAGGTAGTCCTTATGCTCGGTATGAATCAGGGAGTTTTCCCCGCGAGCGGCGAGCCTTCGGGAATAATTGCGGGTAGCGAGCGACTTTCTCTCCTTCGCGCAGGAATGCCCATAACCGATTATACCCTCGGCTTCTCGGTCGATGAGGAATTTCTTGCTTATAAAATAGCCTGTTGCGCGGTTGATAGGCTTTATCTTTCGTATTATAAGGCCGATGGCGGAGAAGAGGCCAAGCCCTCGAGCGTTATCGATAGGGTAAGAAAAATTTTGCCCTTATCCCGTGTATTAAGCCGCGAGAATAGCGCCGATGCCGATATGATAGAAACCGCCGCCTCTGCCTTTACTGCGCTTATGCGCGGAGCAGGGGAGCTATGTGCGCTTTCAGATTATTTTAAAAATAATATAGAATACGGAAAACGTCTTTCTGCCGCCGAAAACATAAAATCGGTTGGTAAAGAGCGCCTGTCGCAGCAGGTAGGAGAGCAGCTTTTTGGTAAGGATATGTATCTTTCCGCAACCGGAATCGATACATTTTTCCGTTGCTCATTTTCGTATTTCTGCCGCTATGGTATGAACCTTAAGGTAATAAAGCCTGCCGAGATTGATTCGCTCCAACGCGGAACAATCGTCCATGAAGCGCTTGAAAAAATAGTGGCTCAAAACGGAAAAAATCTTGTTAATCTTTCAAATAGCGATATAAAAGCGGCGGTAGATAAAATTGCCGAGGAATTTTTATCGCGTATTCCTGGCATTGAACAGATAGCCGATAACCGCTTTATGTATGCCATAAATGCGATTAAGGCCTTAACCGTCGATGTAATCGAGCATATCCGCGATGATTTCGCGCAGAATGGCTTTGAGCCGGTTAAATGTGAACTGAAAATAGGCGGAAAGGATAGCGATATCGAAGGCGCAGTTATAAAAGCGGACGACGGAAGCATAAAGCTGCGCGGTGCAATCGACCGTGTTGACCGCTTTGGTGCATACATTCGCGTTGTCGATTATAAAACAGGTTCGCGAAAATTCCGTCTGCCCGATGTGCTTTATGGCCTTAATATGCAGATGCTTTTGTATCTCTATGCGGTTGTAAACAGTAAAGCCTTTGAAGGCAGTATTCCTGCGGGAGTGTTGTATCTCGAAACCAAAAAAACTCCCGATTCCGATAACAATTTCTGTATGAACGGAATAATAGCGCAGGATGAAGATATTCATGCGGCTATGGATGCCGAAAACGAGGGCCGCTTTGTTCCGAAACTTCGCCGCAAAAAGGATGGTAGCTTCTATAAAAGCGATTCCTTCTTTGATGGTGAGCATTTTTATGATATTTTCGGATATATGGAGCGATTGCTTATTCGTATGAATAAAGAATTGCGACAAGGAAAGATTGCGGTCAACCCAACCGACGGTCTTGATAAGGATGCCTGTAAATATTGCGATTTCGCATCGGTTTGCGGAATTGAAAACCGCCCGCACAATAAGGTGGAAAAATGCGATGGCGAGGCAATGTGGGAAAAGTTTAAAGGCGGTGATTTAAGTGTTTAAACCAACCGAGCAACAAAAGCTTGCAATCGATACCCGCGGCAGTGTTTTGATAACCGCAGCCGCAGGCTCGGGAAAAACCGCCGTTTTGGTTGAGCGCGTTGTTAATATGCTTTGCCGAAAAGACGACCCCGTCTCAATCGACCGTTTGCTGATAGTAACCTTTACCAATGCGGCCGCCGCCGAAATGCGGGGCAGAATCGAAAAGCGCCTTTATGAGGAATCGGCCAAAAATCCTACCGACCGAAACCTTAAAAAACAACTTCTTTTGCTCCCTTCGGCCAAAATCTGCACAATCGATACCTTCTGCATCAATTTGGTTCGCGAAAATTTTGAAAATTTCGGCATCTCACCCGATTTTAAGATAATAACCGAAAATGAACTCTACCCGATATATGATGCCGCTGTAAACGAAATTCTCGACGAGTATTATAAAACCGATAGCAGTCGTCTTATTGCTCTGCTCGATTCCTTCGGCTGCGGTGGTGACGACCGCAGAATAATCGAAGCCATCCTTAAGATATTTAAGTATTCAACAACTATGCCGTTCCCGTCGCATTGGCTCAACGGATGCAAAAAAATGTATGAGGAGGCAACTCTTTCGGCCGATAATATTTGGCGCCCGCGCCTTATAGATTGGCAGTGTGATAACCTTTTTGATACTAGCGAGGATAATAAAGCCCTTTGCGAGCTGGCTCCCCATGTTATAACCCTGCTCGAGCTTGTTGAGCGCTTCGCGGCTCGTGTTTTTGAGGTTATGTGCGAAAAGAATATGCTAACCTTCTATAATACCGAGCAGATGGCTCTGTCGCTCCTTTGCTCACCCGACGGAACCCCAACCGAGCAGGCCAATATTCTTTCTGAAAATTTTTATGAGATATTGGTTGATGAGTATCAGGATGTAAACGATTTGCAGGATACCCTCTTTTATATTCTTTCCTCTTGCGGCAAAAAGCTTTTTGCGGTTGGCGATGTTAAACAGAGCATTTATGGCTTCCGCGGCGCAAACCCCGAAAACTTTATGCGAAAAAAGGATAGCTATTCGGATATTGGGGGAGAAGGGGGCAAAAAAATCGCCCTCGCCGCAAACTTCAGAAGCCGAAACGGTGTTTGCGAATATATCAATTATCTTTTCTCATTAACTATGTCGCGCCGATTTGGCGGCGTTGAATACGAGGGGGATGAGCGTCTTATAAGTGCCGCAACCTTCCCTAAAAACGAGGCTCCCGCCGCCGAACTGCACCTGCTTAATACAGCCGACGGCGAGGATAAAGAGGAAAAAGCCGAGGCCAAGCATATCGCGGCCTATATTAAAAAGGTTATGAGCGAAAAGCCCTTCTTGCGAAAGGGCGATGAGCTGCGAGAAGCAAAGCCGGGCGATTTTGCAATACTTATGCGTTCGCCGGCCGACCATGCCGAGGCATATATAAAAGAACTGAATGCACTCGGAATCCCGGTTAGATATCAAGCGGGCAATTTCCTCGAATCGCGCGAGATAATGTATATGCTCGCCCTGCTTCGTGTTCTCGATAACCCAACAAACGATGTCCCTTTGATGTCGCTTATGCTATCGCCCATATTCGGTTTTACCCCTGATGATGTTGCAAAAATACGCATTTCAAGTAAAAAAGGCAATCTTTATAGTGCGTTTCTTTTGGCCGAGCGCGAGGGCAATGCGCGTGTGGCCGCCGCGATAAAACAACTTCGTGATTGGCGCCGTATGGCGGCAACCATGTCGGTCGATAGGCTAATATCCCGCCTCTATGATGAAACGGGTCTGCTCGATATAGTGCTCTCTATGGATGATGGCTCTCGTCGCAATGCGAATTTACTGTTGCTTTTACAAATCGCACGTGAATATTGCGAAAACGGCGGCAAAGCGAGCGGTTTTCCCCGATATGTCGAGCACATAGGCGATAAACTGAAGCCCCCCGCCGATACAGGAGATGATGCCGTTACAATTATGAGCTTCCATGGCTCAAAGGGTCTGCAGTTTCCGATATGCATCATAGCGGGAAGCTTCCGCAGATTCAATAAAGCTGATAGCACCGCGAGTTTAGTTATGGACCGCCATTTAGGTGTGGCTTTTAAGGGTGTTAATCCTGTGGAAAATACTCGCCGCAATACCGTCGCGCGCGAGGCAATTTCCCGTGCCGTTGCCGAGCAGAATTTATCCGAGGAATTGCGTATACTTTATGTAGCGCTAACCCGTGCGGAGGAGCGCCTGCTTATAACCCTTACCGCCAAAAACCATGCCAAAAAAGCGGCCGATATGCTAAAAGCCATAAAGGAAATGGGTGCCGATGCGATAGTATCCTCTGCAGGTAAATATTATGATTGGTTCTTGCTTTCGCTTATAAGGGGAACGGAGTTTTCCTCGCTTCATAAGGCCTTGGGCATTGAGGTGCCAAAGGAGCTGTTATGTTCGGGCGCTAATGCCGAGGTGTGGCTCGGCGCTCCCGAAGAGGCGGACTCCGAATCCGAAAAGGAAAGCGGCGATAAATCGGCGGTGGATTATAATCAAATAGTTGAAAGAATCGAGTTCAAATATCCGTTTAGTGAATGCGTTTTCGCCAAGGCCAAAACCTCTGTTTCCGAAATAGTAAGCGGCGAAAGCGCGGCGGATTATGATTTTTCTGCCCGCCCCGCATTTTTATCCAAGGGTGGATTAACTCCCGCCCAACGCGGAACCGCAACCCATAAATTTATGCAGTTTGCAAACTACTTTGCCGCTAATGATAGCGTAAAGGATGAACTGCATAGATTAGAGGCGGAGCATTATATTTTCTCCGCCGAGGCGGAGGCCGCCGATATAGAAAAGCTCGAAAAATTCTTCAAAAGCCCGCTTTATTCTCGTATGATGAAGGCCGAGCTTCATCGCGAAATGCGATTCATAACCGAACTTCCCGTCGGCGATGGCGAATATGATTCAACCGTCGTTCAAGGAGTTATAGATTGCGTTATCGATGAGGGCGATACCGTTTCGGTAATAGATTTTAAAACCGATAGGGTATCCTCGGGCGAGGAGCTTTCCGAGCGCTATGGTAAACAGCTTATGCTATACCGTGATGCTTGCGAAAAGCTTTTTGGTCGTCCTGTTAAGGATATGCTTATTTATTCCTTCCATTTGGGCGAAACCATAGAAATCTAAAAAAAGCGCTGTATGGTATTCATACAGCGCTTTTCGCTTTAAAATATGGGTTGTAGTTGCTTACCCTCAAGTGCGGCCAGGGCCGCCTGCGGTATTTTATTAAAATCTGCTATCATCGAGGTAGGCTTGCCTTTGGGGTCATCCTGCGCCATGGGAACCAAGAAAACATTTTTGGTATTCATTAGGGCTCCTATGTTTTTAGCCGAGGCCGAAAGAGCATCATTGGTTGCAATCGCGAGCAATAATGGTCGCTCGTTGCGTATGTGTGCCTTGAGTGCCATTGTAACCGAGGTATCGGTTATTCCGAGAGCAAATTTGCTCAGTGTGTTGCCGGTGCAGGGCGCGGCTATTAGCAGGTCCAGTAGGCCCTTCGGACCAATCGGCTCGGCGCCCTCAACCGTGTGGATAATTTTTTTACCGCATATATCCTCAACCGTGTTTTTCCAATGTTCTGCAGTGCCGAATCGGGTATCGGTTCCGAAAACAATCGGCGACATTATAGGTGTTATATCGGCGCCCATTTCGCGCAAAACCTTCATCTGCTCAACGGCACGGCGCATTGTGCAAAACGAGCCGCACATAGCATATCCAACAGAAATTCCGTTCATAAAAAAACTCCGTTTCGCTATATCTTTTGGTTTATTATATTCTTAACCGTGTCGTAGATTATTTCCGCCGCGGCTTCGGGCGCGGTTTTTGCAGGGAGCCCCGAGGCCTTTATAACCTTAATCCCCAATTCCTCTGCGGCCTCGAAATCGATTCCGAACGGGGGAGAAGCGAGCTCAATAAAAACGCAATCGCTTTTAAGTCTTGTAAGTATATTTCGCGTAAATAAAGGTTGTGGAGCGGTGTTAAAAATGATATCGAATTTATCCGCATTTCGCTCAACCTCACCTATGTCTATACCTTCAAAACCGTATGACCGTATCCAAGCCATGGTTTCGGGTCTGCGTGAGGTAGCATAAACTTTAGCGCCAAAGGGCAAAAGGCGGCTACAGAGCAGCTTTCCTATCCGTCCGAATCCCGCAACAAGGCAGTTTGCTCCCAAAAGCGCGCGGCTTGTGTTGTTAATGGCCGATGCAACAGCACCTTCGGCAGTCAGGGCGGCATTTAAAACCGTTAACTCCTCTTTGGCAAAATAATCACATTCGCGTGCGGCACCGATATGGGTTAGCGCCGTTAAAAACAAGGTTTTCTTGCCTGCCGCCTTTGGCAGGTCGCAAAGCAGTATTTCCTCGGTTCCGAGCGGTGTCCAAACCGTTTTTCCGTCCTTTGAGGAGGGAAGCGGCAGTATAACGCAATCGGCGCCGAAAAGTGCATCCCCAACCTTAAGGCAGGAAATATGACTGCTATGTCGCTCAAAGCCACACATCCTAACCGTGTGCCCGTCGCGCCGCAGCTTTTGTTTTAAATAGATTTGTCGTTCATCGCCGCCGATAATCGCAAAAACCATAATAAACACCACCAAAAAAGGTCATAGGAAGTAATCTAATACATCCTATGACCTTAATTATTATTTGGTGATAATATTCATTAGCTTTTCGCGGGAGTTAAGGCTTGGGTCGGCTATAACCTCATCAATGAGTTTATTGAGCGTTTCGCCTATTTCGCGGCCGCTAAAGCCTGCGTTCTTGATATCCTCGCCACCAATGGCAAGCTGCGCCGCCGAATATGGCTCGCCGGTTTTTATTATGCGCTCAAGCTCCGATAAAAGCGCCTTTATATCCGCCCCCTTAAAGAAGGAAAGAAGATAAAAATATTTTCTGACAATATCTGCGCCCTCGGCCTTTAGCGCCTGCTTTATCGATATGCTATCGTCGATTTTCGCTTCGTTATAAAGGCGAAGCAGGGAAGCAACCTCGCCCTTTAGCGCGTTATCTGCTCGCAGATTTTCGAGAACTGCCGTTTCGCTGCTCGAGAGTATAAGTAGCGCCGCAAATCTAATGCTGCGGTCGCGCGGCAGCGAAGATATACCTTCAATATCGCATTTTCCAAGCCCTAAAAAGGCCAAAGCACCCGATAAAAAGAAGGGATTTGCGTTTTCGGCGCTTTTGCCGCAAAGCATTGCCGTAAGTTCACCAAAAATTCGCTCTCTGCTGATTTTTTCGAGCAAGGGGAGTAGTTTGATTGCCGCATTGTGCGATTCGCTCTCAAGCCTAAAATCGAGCTTTGAGGCAAAGCGGAAAAGGCGCATTATACGAAGCGCATCCTCCGAAAAACGCCTTTGCGGGTCGCCAACCGTTCTCAAAATGTGTTTTTGGAGGTCTTGTCTGCCAAAATACGGGTCATAAATTCCGCTTTTCGGGTTATAGGCTATCGCATTAACCGTAAAATCGCGGCGCGATAGGTCGTCATCGATATTGCCAACAAATAAAACCTTATCAGGATGGCGCGAATCGGAATATCCGTCCTCGGTTCGATAGGTGGTAACCTCTATGGCGAAACCATCTATAATAACGGTAACCGTTCCGTGTTCGATTCCTGTTGGAACAGTTTTGTCGAAAAGGTTCATTATTTCGTTTGGGGGACAATTGGTGGTTACATCAAAATCTAAAGGACCGGCGCCCAAAAGCATATCTCTAACCGCTCCGCCAACACAAAAGGCCTCATAACCCGCGTTTTCGAGGGTATCTATGCAGATTTTTACCTCTATCGGCAATAAAAACTCCAAAACTGTCACCTCATTTTCATAAAACATAAAATTTTTGTTTATTTTTTCGCCTGAAAGCAATATAATAGAAGGGTAAATAATTTCCTTTGGAGGAAGACTATGAAGAAACTCAGGGAAGAAGATAAAATTATAGAACGCGTTAAGCGAATCCATATGATAGGCATCGGCGGTTCGGGTATGTGCCCGCTTGCCGAGATACTGCATGGAAAGGGCTATATCCTTTCGGGCTCCGATAATAACGAGAGCGACCCCTTAAAGCGGGTTCGCGCCTTGGGTGCAACCGTTTATATGGGCCATAGCGCCGAGAATATAGGCGATAGCGAGCTTGTTGTTTATTCGGCCGCAATATCGCAGGATAATCCCGAACTGTGTGAGGCCCGTCGTCGCGGAATTCCAACAATGGAGCGAAGCCATCTTTTGGGCGCGCTGACCCGCCGGTTCGATAATGTTATCGGCGTTTGCGGAACCCATGGAAAAACCTCCGTTACCTCTATGATAACACAAATTCTCTATTTAAACAACCTCGACCCTACCGCAGTTATCGGCGGACGTTTGCCGCTGCTGGGAACAAACGGCCGAAGCGGCAAAAGTGAGCATATGGTTTGCGAGTCCTGCGAGTTTGTTGATACCTTCCTTCAAATGTCGCCCGATGTTTCGGTTCTGCTTAATATCGATGATGACCATCTCGATTATTTTAAAACAATGGATAACCTCGTTTTATCCTTCCATAAGTTTATCTCCATGTCGCATACAGCGTATATAAACGGCGATGATGCTCTTGCCCGTCGCGCGGCAGAGGGGATAGATGCAAAGGTTATAACCTTTGGTCTTAATAAGGATAACGATTTTTATGCCGATAATATCGCTCCCGCGGCTCTGGGCTATGAGTTTGATGCGTATAAAAACGGCCAAAAGCTCGGCCGAGTTCATATGCGTATTCCGGGCAAGCATAATGTTTATAACGGTCTTGCCGCTTTTGCGGTTGCCTATGATATGGGGGTAAGTCCTGCCGATATCGATTCCGCCCTCTCAAAGTTTACGGGAGCGGGTCGCCGCTTTGAGTTTTTATGCGAGGCCGATGGAGTAACCCTGGTTGATGACTATGCTCATCATCCAACCGAAATCGAGGCAACCCTCTCGGCCGCAAAAAGTCTTGATTTTTCGCGCGTTGTTGCCATATTCCAACCCTTTACCTTCTCGCGAACCGCCCTGCTTAAGGATGAGTTTGTTCGCGCTTTATCGATTGCCGATAAGGTTATCTTAACCCCCATTATGGGCTCCCGCGAGGTTAATACCTATGGAATAAAGAGCGAGGATATAGCCGAAAAACTCGAAAATGCGGTTGTTTTGGAAACCTTTTCAGATATTGCCGAGCATATCGCCGAAAATAAGAAAAAAGGCGACCTCATAATAACTATGGGCGGCGGCGATATTTATAAAGCGGCCTACCTTATCCGCGAGGATATGCAAAAAAGTTAATTGTATATTAACAAAAAATGTAGTATTATGTAATAGTATATTATAGATAAAATTTTTGGAAGTGAAAAAATGAAAGAAAAGATGCCTTTAGCCATAAAATGTGTCATCTCTGTGTTGATACTTGATTTTTTGTGCTTTTTCATTCATGCATCGTTTAATGTTATCGCAACAGGCGTTGCAACCGAGCCGGAAGGCTATGATATTTATGTTGATGATGCCGAGGGCAACCCTGTAAAGCAGTATAGATATTACTATACGGAAGGGGACGACCTTAAACTGGCCGAGCTCGAAAAGAACGGAACCGAATATAGCCGCGTTGATTTCAGAACTCCGCTCGGCAAGGGCGCAACCGTATTTATCGATACTTTAACCATGGTATTTACCGGTTCAATTTTCTGCGCCTTTATCTATTCAACCCTCTGGAAAGCGGGCGATAGCGATAACAGCAAATCGGTTTACGGCAAAGCCGAGAGGGACAAGCTCAAAGGCCTTAAAATCGGTCTTATGGCGGTTACCCCGTTTGCGCTTTTATATCTCTTATTGCTTGTAAACAAGTTTGTATCCTTCACTCCTTGGATATATGGTGTATTTAAAGTAGTAAACCTTTATATGTATCCGCTCGTTAACTGGGCTTATGGCGCCGCCGCGAATGTTTCGCAGCTATCGGTTGGCGGATTGCTCATTCTGCTTTTAACCCTCGTTCCCGTGCCGTTGGCCGCCGCCGCAGGATACTATTGCGGCAACAGCGAAATATCGCTTAAAAACAAACTGCTCTATGTTAAGGAGAAAGAATAAAAATGGGTCTTTTTAAAATAAATTATGAAAAAGAAGGTCCGGGAGTTTCTAAAAAGGAGCCCAAGAAAAAATCCTTTGTGCGCTTTTTTGAACTGTATTATCGCAACTTCTGGAAGCTTATGTCAACAACCTTCTATTATATCCTCATTTGTATGCCGATTGTTACATATGGTCTTGCCGATGTCGGCTTTGCACACGTAACCCGTAGCCTCTCGCGCGAGAAGCATTCCTTCGGCAAACAGGATTTCTTTGATACCATAAAGAAAAACTGGAAACAGGCTTTGGTTGTTGGTATCGTTAATCTGCTGCTAACCGCCGCTATGGCATATTCTCTGGTAGTTTACTACCTCTCTCCGGGAACTATGTCGGCTATTGTAACGGGCGTAACCCTTTTCTGCCTCATAACCTTCTCGATTATGAAATACTATATGCCATTGCTTATAGTATCCTTCTCGCTTAATATGAAGCAGCTTTATAAGAATACCTTTAAGTTTGTATTTTTAAATCTGCCTCGCAATCTTATGATGTTCTTTGTCCTGTTAGCCTTTGATTTGCTGATAGTGTTCCTGCTCTTGGCATCTCCCTTTACAGGTATGGTAGGCTCGCTTCTTTTGTTCTTGGTGTATCCCGGATTCCGTTCTTTCCTCATTCAGTTTACAATATTCGATTGCATCAGAAAGTATATGATTGACCCCTATTATGAAGAGCATCCCGATGCCGATATCCAAAAGCGTCTTGATTTGGGCCTTGATGTTCCCGAGGAATATCTCCCCAAATTTGAGGATGACGATGTATTCAACGATGAGCGAATGCTCCCCGCATCCGAAGAAGAATAAAAAAATAAAGCACCCCGATTTTTGGGGTGCTTTTTTATATCAACGGGGCATATCGGTAGTCTGCGGATAGTCCATGGCTATCGCCGATATAGCGGGAATCCCTTTGCGCCCCCTCACAATATCCTATGAGGGAACAGTAAAAAATGTTACGCAATGGGCTTATTTCTGATGAACAGAACACCGAGTGTGTCCTTTCCGCAGTGGGCCGAAACGGTGCAGCCTGCGCGGGTAACAAAAACTTCGCCCCAGGGCATAGCGGCCTTTACCTGCTCGGCAATATCGTTAACAACCTCATCATCGCAACCCGCATGGGTAATAAATACGCGTTCTGTGCAGATGCTGTCCTTATCTGCGAGGCGCTCGTCAACATAGGTTTTAAGAACACTTGCAAAGTTTCCGCGGTATTTCTTTTCAACGCCCATAGCGCCGTTTTTAACAACAATGCAGGGCTTAAGCTTTAAAAGGTTTGCTCCGAGCGCGGCAACCGCCGAGCAACGACCGCCCTTATGCAGATAATTGAGGTCATCAACAACAAACGAAGCATCAACGCGGGGAGCAAGCTCGTTAATAGCGGCAACAATCTCCTCGGGGGTCTTGCCCTCGGCTATCATATCTGCGGCGGCTAAAACCAAAAGTCCGCCTCCGGTTGAAAGGTTCTGGGTATCAACGATATAAACGTTTGGAACCTCTTCTGCGGCTAAAATAGCATTGTGGTTATTAACCGACATAGAGGAACTGATGGTAAAATGAATGAGGGCAGAGCCATCGGCCGTCATTTTATTAAAGAAATCAATATGGTCGCCAATGCTGGTAGCGGCGGTTTTGGCCAGCTTACCTGTGCGGGCGGCATATTCATAAAGGTCATCGGGTTGCGCCTCAACACCATCGATATAAACCTTATCGTCCATAACAACGGTTAAGGGGCTAATTGTAATATTATATCTCTCACACAGCTCGGGGCCAAGGTCGGTCGTACTGTCGCTGGAGAGCTTGATTTTCATATCGGCCATAATATAACCTCCAAAAAGCATTTTAATGATTATATCATAAAACACTCAAAACTACAAGTGCATTTGTCCTATATATCCTTGTCAAAATGTAAAAATTATGTTAATATAAATTTATAACTAAAGGAGGCAGAAAAATGGCAAAAATTTCTCCATCGGTCTTAACAGCCGATTTTTTAGAGCTTAAAAATCAACTGAAAATATTTGAGGAATGCGGCGTTGATATGCTGCATATGGACGTTATGGATGGCATTTTTGTGCCCAATATTTCCTTTGGTGCGCCCATTATCGAAAAGGTAAAAAAACATACCTCAATACCTATGGATGTTCATCTTATGATTGACCGTCCCCATCGTTATATAGATATGTTTGCCAAGAGCGCAGATATTCTCGGCTTTCATTTCGAGGCAGGCAGCGATGTTGCCGAAACCTTAAAGCAGATAAAGGCCCATGGTATTCGTTCCTGCCTTACCATAAAACCCTGCACCGAGCCGGAGGAAATATTTGAGTTTCTGCCGCTTTGCGATATGGTGCTCGTTATGTCGGTTGAGCCCGGCTTCGGCGGTCAAAAGTTTATGCCTTCGGCTTTGGATAAGCTAAAAAAACTGCGCGCCGAAATTGAGCGCAGAGGGCTTTCTTGCCTGCTGGAGGTTGATGGGGGCATAAACAAAGAAGCCGCACCACTGGCCGTTGCGGCGGGTGCGGATGTGCTCGTAGCGGGAAGCTATGTATTCGATTCCTCCGATATTAAGAAAACCGTTCGCGAGATAAGAGCGCTCTAAATAATAATTTTTCCAATGGGAGTATTGTCGCATATTTTGCGCCAATGCTCCCTTGTTTTTTCTGCTTCGTATCGCTCGGATATAATTTTTTCTGCATATTCCGAGCCTATTCTCATCATTCTGCGAGATAAATAATCTCCGCTAATGATTGCCCTATAGGTTTTATGGTTGTAATAAAGCGATAGGGGAATATTACCAATATGCAGCTTTATTTGCTCGCAGGCCGAGAGCATATCCTCGCAGCTTGAAAACTCATATATGTAAGCCTTATCGGTTTTTTTTAGGCGTCTTGCGGTGCCTATCGTGAAATAAATATTGCACCCTCCCGACTGCGTTGGATAAACCTTTATCGAAAGCCTCCCGGAATCGAGGCGGAAATCAGTGGCCTCAATGCCTTGACGCAGTATATCGCCCAAAGCGGCGCGCGAGCGCGCGTTATCATAGCGAATATCCTTAAAGGTGCCGAAATAATCGCATATCTCTATTGCCGAAAGGGTAATTTTGAGTTGTCGATGGGTGTTTGAAACTATCTGCATTAAGGTATACCTCCCCGAGCATATTTTAATCCCGCGAATAATCCGAGTTCAAGCGGTAAATATTACCGAGCGATAGAAAGGGGAGCAAAAAGCCCCCCGTATCGCAAAGAATTATTTGCAACCGCAAGCGGGGCCGTTTCGGTCGCAGCAGTCCTTCTCGGGCGGGAAGAATTCATCGGTCGGGAATTCGATTCTGCGGAAAAGGTCGCAGGGGTGCTCCGCCGTATCTTCGCATTGCTTTTCGGGAATACAGAAATCATAAACAGGAATAAGCATCTGAACATTGCGAACAAGTTGAACAATGCTGAAAAGCCCAAGGGTAACAAAAACTGTCTTGGTGCCGCTTTCGCATTCGGTGCAAACCTGACCACCTAAGCAACCGCAAACGCAGGCAGGAATGCAGCAGCTTGATTCGTAGCAATCGCGAACCTCGCCAATGCGTGCCGAGAGGGGAATGGGGTCAACGCTCTGAACAACGCAACGGGGCATATTTGTGGTTCGAGTCATTTGAGCATCCATCGCATCCTCAAGGGTTATGTTGTTTGAGAAAACCTTAACGTTTCCGTCGCTACCATAGAGAATAACCTTTTTGTTAAAATAGGCTATACCGCGAACGGTAGTCGGCGCCGCATGGGGCGAGAGAATAAGGTCGAGCTCAACCAGAAAGAAGAATGTAAGGTCGCAGGAAAAATAACCTCTGTTAAAGCTAACGGGCTCAACATCAATAAAAACATTCAATACCTCTGCGCTTCGCGTTCTAACACTGAGTGCACGACCAACAAGTGCCTGGTCGGCGGCGGTGAAATAACACCGCAGGTCCTCAAGACAATCGCGGTCACAGCAGGAATCATAAACCCTTCCCGCATCAATACAAACAGCCTCTTTGAAGCTATTGTTATCCGCCATAAAAAAGCCTCCTTTAAAAAATTGAAGTCAAACTTCTATAACATACTATGTTTTTTGAATATTTGTGTGAATATGAATTTTAAAGGCCATAAAGGACAAAATATTGGCGGAGATGATATATATGAATATAACGCCGAAGGAATATAAAAAAATATATGAAAAGGCTTCTCCGCCAAGCCCCAAGCTTAAAGATTTTTTATGGGCCTATGCGGTGGGCGGCCTTATCTGTATGATAGGACAAATGCTTTTAGAGCTTTATTTATATCTGGGTATCGAAGAGGAATCGGCCAAAACCTTGGTTCCCGTAACCCTGATTTTCTTAGCGGCCGTCTTAACCTCGCTTCACATTTTCGATAACATCGCCCGCAGGGCAGGTGCAGGAACCCTCGTTCCCATAACCGGATTTGCCAATGCCGTTGTCTCTCCCGCGATTGAGTTTAAGGCCGAGGGCCATATTTTGGGAACAGGAGCCAATATGTTTAAAATTGCAGGCCCCGTTATAGCCTATGGAACTATTGCAAGTGTCGCTTATGGGGTTATTTTTTGGATAATAACATTGTTTTAAAAAACGGAGGGCAACAACATTTGTTGCCCTCCGTTTTTTATTCGCCTAAACGTTTTCGTATTCGGAATTCTTCGGGAGAAATTATATTTTTATTGATAAATTGTCGGTAAAAATGCGAATAATTTCGATAACCACAATTATATGAAATGCTTTCTATGGAATCCGAAGTTGTAATAAGTAATTCTTCGGCCCTGCTTATTCTTATTGAGTTCAGATAGGAAATGGGCGTTTGACCAAAATCTCTTTTAAATATATTGATGATATGGTTTTTGCTGAATGAAAATTCTTTGCACAGCATACCTATACTAATTGTATTACGATAATTTTGATTGATGTATTCAGCGATTTTATTTGCGGTAGTATCAACAAACTTAAACGCACAAAGGCTTGATATTATTTCGTAAAATTTAGAAGCCTGGATAATATATGGGAAATGGTTGTGGCATAAATAATTCAATTCTTCTATCTTTGGTTTTAGTCGCACGTAATCAAAGCAACCACTCTTGGGGAGTATACTGTTTTCTTCCCACTCGGCGTAAAAATGGACGTATAAGTATTTTGGTGAATCGCTAGGGAGGATTCCTTTTTGTATTGAATTGTGCTTTTGAATATGATATTCGCCTGAATGTATTTCATGCATAACACCATCTTCGCTGAATCGTAAAACACCATCATAGACAAGCAATAACACATCATCTTTGCAAAAACGGTCCACATGGTATTCTTTGGGTGCGAAAAAGCGAAGAGAAGAAAAAAGATATTTAATGTCTTTGTTTAGATCAATACCATACATATCATCACCGATATGAATTATATCAAGAATGTGTGATATTGTCAATCAAATAAGGTATTTTAACTATTTAAAACATACTTTTGGTGTGATAAAATAAATAACGAGGTGATCATTATGAACAAATGGAACTTTTACACCACAAAAGAAATCAAACCAAAAGGATGGCTCAAACGTCAATTAGAAATTCAAGCAGAAGGATTATCAGGAAATCTCGATAAAATTTGGCCTGATATCCGCGATAGTGCGTGGATAGGCGGAGATAGGGATGGATGGGAAAGAGTACCCTATTGGCTTGATGGTTTTATACCGCTTGCATATCTTTTAGAGAATGATGATATGGTATCAAGAGCAAAGAAATATATAGATGCAATCATTTCTTCTCAGAAAGATAGCGGATGGATTTGTCCGTGTGATGAAGATAAGATAAAAACCTATGATACTTGGGCAGTTCAACTTATTTCAAAGGTTCTCGTTGTGTATTATGAATGCTCAGGTGACGAGAGAATACCTTTGGTTATTTATAATATCTTAAAAAACTATTATGAACTGCTGAAAAACGGTTCGATTGAACTTTTTGGTTGGGGAAAATTTCGCTGGTTTGAAACTTTTATTGCAATTAAATTTACATATAAACTTTATAAAGAGGACTGGATAAAGGACCTTGCAAAGATTTTGAAAGAACAGGGAGCCGATTATAATGGATTTGTTGAAATGTGGAAACGGCCTGTCAATCATTGGAATTTTGAAACCCACATTGTCAATATCGGTATGATGCTCAAAAGTGAGGTTGTTAGTTGTGATATTTTAGATAAGCCTTATACCGATAACGCAGAATATCTGCGTAGTATCTTAGATAAGTATAATGGAACAGTGTATGAAAGCTTTACTGGCGACGAGTGTCTATCAGGTCTTAGTGCGATTCAAGGTACCGAGCTATGTGATATTGTAGAGCAAATGTATTCGTATGAACTATTGTATGCATATACCGGTGACAGAAAGTGGGCGGAAAGATTAGAAGCTCTTGCATTTAATGCATTGCCGGCAGCAATTAGTGAAGATATGTGGACTCATCAGTATGTCCAGATGAGCAATCAAATTTCGTGCCAAAAATTTTGCGGCAGTCCCATTTTTGGTACGAATGGGGCAGAAGCACACTTGTTTGGACTTGAACCAAACTTTGGTTGCTGTACCGCTAATTTCAATCAAGGGTGGCCAAAGTTTGCGTTGTCCGCTTTTATGCATAGTGATAATACAATTATCAGTTCTGTGATGATACCGAGCGAACTTAATGCCGATGGTGTACACATTACTCTTGAAACGGAATATCCGTTTAAAAACAGTGCGAAATATAAAATATCATCTGACAAAGATTTTACTTTTATTGTGCGCGTTTCTTCTTTTGCTAAAAATTTACAAATCAACGGGAAAACCTTTGAAGGAAGCGATCTGCGTTTTGATATAAAGAGCGGTAAAAGTGAGATTCTTGTTGAATTCGAAACCGTTCCGTATTTTGAAAAGCGCCCTCACGGACTTAGTGCAGTTAAGTGTGGAACACTTATTTTCTCGCTTCCAATCCAGTATACAACGAATATGCACGAATATGAAAAGGACGGTGTGATTCGTAAATATCCATATTGTGATTATGAGCTGATTCCTCAAAGTGTTTGGAATTACGGCTTTTCTTCTGAGGATGTTTCAGTAAAAATAAATGGAGTATCCGATATCCCGTTTTCAGCAAATAACCCGCCTGTAATAATTAAAGCCAAATTACAGCAAATAGATTGGGGATATGAAGAAAGATATGATACCGTTTGCGCCAAAATCCCTATGTCAACAGAGCCCATTTCCGATGAAACGCAAATGGAGCTTATTCCGTACGGCTGCGCTAAACTCAGAATAACCGAATTACCATTGTTAAAAAGTAATGGGTCCTAAGTTGACACAAGCCGAAGGCCATATTTTGGGAACAGGAGCCAATATGTTTAAAATTGCAGGCCCCGTTATAGCCTATGGAACTATTGCAAGTGTCGCTTATGGGGTTATTTTTTGGATAATAACATTATGATTGTAGGGCGGGGGCTTGCTCCCGCCGCAAAAAAAGGCTTGACCTCTTCGGTCAAGCCTTTTTCATTTCATATTCTAATAATCCAATCCCGTCAAGGTGTTGTAAAGTTCGATTGCCTCGCTTTTTCCTGCGCCACCGAGGGTTATAACCGCCTCGCTACTGTCAATCGCCTCTTGAACCGTTGGCATCGAAACCAAAATATCGTCAACCCAAATAGCAATTTGCTTGCCTATGTTTTGCTTGGTGGCCTCGTAAAAGGCTGCTCTGCCGGTATCTGTAAAGTTTAAAATAACAACATAATTATCGTTTAAATAACCAACCTCAACACTGCTTATTTCTCTTTCGGTCAGTAATACATTACCGCTATTATCGATAAACAGGATTGAAACTCCGTCGCCAACAGGGCTTGCGTCGGGCAGAGGCTTATCCTCCTCGGCAAAAAAGCCCTCATCGGTTTCAAGGTTGATAAGCGCATAATAACCGAGTTTTTTGGGGGTTTGTGCGTCGAATCGAAGGGGATACCAACTGAACTGCTCCTCCGTTAAAACGCTGGTAGGCGCATCGGGCAGATAAAATAAAAATTCCTCTCCATCCTCAATGCCGTAAGGCCCGGTTGTAACGTATTTAAAGCCATCCTCAATCCATTCCATTTCCTCGTCCTGCGCGGTGTTAACCTCTGCAAGCGTCATAGAATAGGTGTAGTCGTTAACCTTTTTAATGTTTTCAAAACGGCCTGCAAAGGAGCAAACATAAATCGTTCCTTCCGGATATAACTCCTCATCAAGCTCGCCCATATTGGAATCGTGAAAAACCCCGGTGAACGAACCATCGGCCTCAAGAGTAAGCTCGGTGCTCCAAGCACCGGCTCCGGTGGTAAAAAGCATACTGATAGGCAAGAAATCCTCGGGTATCTTATCCAATGTGTCTTCGTGTTCCTCATTATTCATAAAGGGTGGGAGAGGTGTTTTATCTTTGGAATCCTTGTTGCGGCAACCTCCCATAGAAAATAAAAGCGCGGCGCAAAGGATAAATAAAAGTATCTTTTTCATTTTTTGCCTCCTTAAAAGCTATCTATTATAAGATATAAATTCTCATCCGAATATTCTATCTCGGCCGAAAACATTCGGGCGAGTTCTATTTGATTCTCTGTAGTGAATTTTCCCGTATCCGCAAACATTGCGGCGCCCATCGCACGTAGCAGAAAAAACACAAAAGCCGAAAACTTCGCTCGCTTTTTAGCCTCCGAAAGGGTAGGGGCAATTGCGAAATGCCTAAATATTATGTAAACCAAAAGCTGCTCGTATTCACTCTGCCTATCCTGCATATAGCGGTCAAACGATTCGATATCGGGCAAAGCACAAATCTCTGAAATCCTTTGCAGCATATCTCCCCATATAGGCTCCAATCGCTCAAGCCTTAAAAGCCTGCAGGCCCAAGCCGCAATATTAAATTCCTCAAAGGGGATAGAGAGCAGGGAAAACATATCCTTGATTCTACCCAATATATCCTTTTCGCGATTTTGTAAAATCTCGATTATTCGGTCGCGCAGTAAAAGTATCTCGTCGTCGGTGTCGGGCGCATATAAAAGGGTGGCTTTGTCGCGCTTTGTGATAATAATTCGCGCCGCCTCCTCGCAAGAAAGCCCGATTCCTTCTTCGATTCTTCCGGGCAACTCATTTCTAAAACGCGGATGGTCGCGGCAGATATCGCAAAGCCTGTTTTTTCCGAGCTCGGTTATAATATCGCAAAGGTTTTTATGGTTTAAAAAAGGGCACCGCTCATTATCCGTTAGTATAAAATGGGGCTGTGCATCCCGCGAAATATTAGCTGATAATCGTTTGCCAAAATCGCCCGAAACGGAGCGGTAAAAGTCGAGGGAATCGCTGTCGATA
Source organism: Oscillospiraceae bacterium (assembly GCA_015065875.1). Taxonomy (GTDB): domain Bacteria; phylum Bacillota; class Clostridia; order Oscillospirales; family Acutalibacteraceae; genus SIG589. Next base: position 6,121 of record SVPK01000005.1, on the reverse strand, counting down.
TCTATTTCCCAACCTATGCAGCAGTTGTGTTGGCATCTGTCGGCAATGCATTTAAAATCGTTATAATAATCGGGAACAACATTCGGCATAAAATCCCTCCTTTTTTATATTTTATCATAAAGAAAAAACTCGGTCAATAACGTCGTTTGATATTTTATGAAGGCCTATCGTTAACGGTTGTTTTTTGTGAAGGCATTTTTAATTGCCCCTTTTGCAAAGCGCCTCTCAACCCCAGGTATGCACCACTCCGGGGCGGCGGAGCAGGGATGTGGTGATTTAAACCATTATGGTAGAAAAATTCATAATTATGTAGTATAATCAGTCCGACATATAAGAATTGGACGGAGATATTATGGCAGATATTCTGATAAAAATACTTGTGTGCTTTATAGCGGGAGCAGGTGCAGGCATAGGAACCGGATTTGCCGGTATGAGCGCTGCCGCCGTTATTGGCCCTATGCTGATAACATTTTTAGGTGTCCCTGCTTATGATGCGGTTGGAATAGGACTTATCAGCGATGTTTTGGCAAGCCTTGTCAGCGCATATACCTACAAAAAAAGCGGAAATTTAGATGTTAAAAACAGTTTGCCGTTGCTTGTGAGTGTTTTGATTGTAACGATGATAGGTAGCTTTGCGGCAAGCTTTTTGCCCGAACAAGCCATGAGCGGCACGATGCAGATAGCACTTATTATCATCGGATTGCGTTTTATATTAAAGCCCGTAAACAAGACGAGAGAACAACTGGAAGCCGCTTCTCCCAAGAGCAGACTGATTAAGGCAATAGTCGGAGGCATATTTGTTGGCTTTATCTGTGGCTTTGCGGGTGCGGGCGGTGGAATGATGCTACTGCTTGTTTTAACAACCTTCCTCGGTTATCCTATGCATTTGGCGGTTGGCACAAGTGTATTTATTATGGCATTTACGGCGCTTACAGGCGGTATTAGCCATTTTATGATTGGCGGAGTTCCGGATATTCTTAGCCTGGCGCTGTGCGTTCTATTTACTCTGCTTTGGGCAAGAATTGCTTCTAAAATCGCCAACAAATCAAATGCGAAAACCTTAAACCGCGTGGTTGGTATTGTCATGATTGTCACCAGCATTGTAATTTTAGCGGTAAATTATCTTTAATACTGATTTATAAATAAGAATATATTAGTGGGAATCATATGAAAAAGGTGTTTCAAGTAATTTGCTGTGCTGCCGGTGCCGGAATGATTGGCTTTTTTGCTAATCAGTTAAATACTGTGAATGAGGATTGAGAAAATCCGCAAAAAATGGTATAATATTTATATAAAAATGTTGTAAAGAGGTGAGAAGGATGAAAACCATTATTATAGGCGGTGTTGCAGGCGGCGCAACGGCAGCGGCGCGACTTCGCAGACTGGATGAAAAAGCCGAAATTATTATTTTAGAGCGCGGAGAATACGTGTCCTTTGCCAACTGCGGTCTGCCGTATTATATCGGCGGTGTCATCACCGACCGCGAGGATTTGACTTTGCAGACACCCGAAAGCTTTAGGGCTCGTTTTAATATTGATGTTAGAGTATTAAATGAGGCAGTTAAGATAAGCCCCGATGCCAAAACCGTCATAATTAAAAATCTTCGCACGGGCGAAACCTATGAAGAAACCTATGATAACCTTATTTTGTCTATGGGTGCTGAACCGATACGCCCGAACATCGAGGGGGCTGACGGCAGCAATGTTTTCACCCTTCGTAACATTCCCGACACCTTAAAAATCAAAAATTATATTAATACCGCAAAACCGCGCTCGGCTGTGGTTATCGGCGGCGGATATATTGGTGTTGAGATGGCGGAAAATTTAGCACAGACAGGTCTAAAGGTCGCCATCGTAGAGCTTGCCGACCATCTGATAGCACCCCTCGATTTTGATATGGCGGCAGACGTTCACCGCTATATTAAATCCAAAGGAATTTATCTGCACCTTAATAACGGTGTAAAGGCGATAAACGGAAACACCGTTATTTTGCAAAACGGCGAAATTACCGCCGATATGATTATTATGTCTGTCGGTGTCCGTCCTGAAACCGCAATCGCAAAAGACTGCGGAATAGAACTCAATCCGCGCGGAAGTATTATTGTAAACAACAAAATGCAGACCAATATTCCCGATATTTATGCCGTTGGTGACGCGGTTGAGGTTGAGGATTTTATAACAAATAAACCTGCTTTTATTCCGCTTGCAGGGCCCGCCAATAAGCAGGGCAGAATTGCCGCCGACAATATTGCGGGATTCGAGAGCGTTTATACAGGAACGCAAGGCTCGGCAGTGCTTAAACTCTTTGATATGACCGTTGCCACCACAGGTCTTAATGAAAAGTCGGCTACTGCGGCAGGCATTGATTACGATAAGACTTATACCTATTCGGCATCCCATGCGACCTATTATCCCGGTGCGGCACAGATGTCAATAAAAGCGCTTTGGGATAAGAAAACGCTTAAAATCATCGGCGCGCAGATTGTCGGCTTTGACGGTGTGGACAAGCGTATGGACGTGCTTGCCACCGCCATTCGTTTCGGTGCTAAAATCACCGACCTTACCACCCTTGAACTTTGCTATGCTCCGCCTTTCGGCAGTGCAAAAGACCCCGTAAATATGTTAGGCTTTATTGCCGAAAATATCGTCAGCGGAAAGCTCAAGCAGTTCTTCTGGCACGATGTTGAAAATCTTCCCCGTGACGGCAGTGTTTTCTTGCTCGACACCCGAACACCGTATGAAGTAATGTATGGTAAAATTGACGGCTTCGTCAATATCCCGCTTGATGAATTGCGTGAGCGACTTGATGAAATTCCGAAAGATAGACCTATCTATGTGCATTGCCATTCGGGACTTCGTTCCTACCTTGCTTGCCGTATTCTTATAGGCAACGGCTATAACTGCTATAACCTTGCAGGCGGATGGCGGCTCTATGAATCGGTCATCAACGAGCGCACCGTTCCTGAATACTCTTGTAAAGACTGTAAATAAGTATGACTATGATAAAAGCCGATGGGAAATCTTGCGATTCCTCATCGGCTTTTTGTTTTTACTCAAATGAAACAGGTTTTGTATCACCCGTTGCAAATGCGTTAGGACCTGGGTCTGACATAGAAAAATACATTTTAGCAGCCTTGGTTGTGCCGAAATCTCGGTTAGAACCGGAGTTTTGCACCTTGTTAAATGCATCTCGGAACATCTGATTGTGTGCTTCCTCACGGTTTAAAAGGAAATCGATGGTTTCACGCACCTTTTTGTCATCAATCTGGCGGTAAAGATATTCATAAACCACCTTTGCACGTTGTTCGGATGCGATATTGCTTAAGAGGTCTGCGCACAAATCACCTGTAACTGTCACATAATCGCCCGTCCAAGAGTAACCCGAAGCATTGATAAGACCGGGGTTAAGGCCTAAAAGCACATGGGACTGAATCTCGCCCGACGGCACCTGCTGGGCATCAACATCGTGTCCGTTAAGCAAATTGATGGTCTGTGCAACCATCTCCATATGACCGAGTTCTTCTGCGGCAATGTCAAGAAACAAATCCTTAATTTCAGGGTCTTTGATTCTAAAGCTTTGTGACATATACTGCATAGCCGCTTTAAGCTCACCGTTGCCGCCGCCAAGCTGTTCTTGTAAAAGCGCCGCATACTGCGGATTAGGTTTCTCTACTGCTACAGGATGAAATAGCATCTTTTCGTGTTTAAACATAAACTTACCTCCGTTTGTTTTCTACTAACTATTCTTACCAATTAGCAAACGGATATGTAGCAATTTTAATATTTATATGGTATAACTAATTTATAAGAAAAGAATATAATTGAGGTTTGCCATGACAATAAAATTATTTATTCAAGCAATAACTAAATTTATATTTGGTTTTATTTTGGTTGGGCTACTAATATTTTTGCCTGCAGGGACTATTTCGTTCTTTAACGGTTGGTTGTTTATGGTACTTTTATTTGTACCGATGTTTTTTGCAGGAATTGTGATGATGTTTAAAAATCCCAACCTTCTAAAAAGCAGACTGGATGCCAAGGAAAAGCGCCAAGAACAAAGCATTGTTATAAAATTGAGTGGTCTTATGTTCTTAGTGGGTTTCATCGTTGCGGGGCTAAATTATCGTTTTGATTGGTTAAAACTACCAAGAGGTGTTGTAATCGGTGCTTCGACAGTTTTTCTTGTGGCGTTCATTCTTTATGCCGAGGTGCTTAGAGAGAATACATATCTTAGCCGAACTATAGAAGTGCAAGAAAATCAAAAGGTTATTGATACGGGTTTATACGGTATAGTAAGACACCCAATGTACAGCGTGACATTACTTTTATTTTTATCAATGCCATTAGTACTTGGTTCAATATATTCATTTTTGATTTTTCTTGCATACCCCATTATTATCGCCAAAAGAATCAAAGATGAAGAAGAATTTCTCGAAAAAGAGCTTGAAGGCTACCTTGAATATAAGCAAAAAGTCAAATACCGATTGATTCCATTCATTTGGTAACAAACAATCAAACTATTATTAAAATTTTCAAAGGATATATTTATGAAAGATGAATGTTTAATTTGCGGAGCACCGCTTGCATATTTAGAAAACGATACCGAGATGGAGTGTGCCATTTGTCATAAAAAAGAAAGCAGTAAGACTGCTTGTGAAAAGGGACATTATGTTTGTAACGAATGTCATACCGGCGGAATTGATTCCATTATCGCTGTTTGCCTTGCTGAAACCTCTAAAAATCCTCTTCTGATTTTGCAAAAGTTGATGGCACTACCTTTTTGCCATATGCACGGCCCCGAGCATCATATTATGGTGGGTGCGGCACTACTGACTGCTTATAAGAACGCAGGCGGTAATATTGATTTACCGAAAGCCTTGGTGGAAATGCAATCGCGAGGCAAACAAGTTCCCGGCGGAGCTTGCGGTTTTTGGGGCGCTTGCGGTGCAGGAATCAGTGCCGGTATGTTTGTTTCTATCGTTACCGGCTCCACGCCACTCGCAAACGAATCGTGGGGACTTTCCAACAAAATGACCTCAAAAGCTCTTGGTGCAATCGGTGAGGTCGGCGGCCCTCGTTGTTGTAAGCGTGACTCCTACCTTGCCATAACTAAAGCGGTGGAGTTTGTAAAAGAGCATTTCGGTATAGAAATGGAGTTAGGCAAAATCAAATGCATCCACTCGGCACAAAATAACCAGTGTATTAAAGAGAGGTGCCCGTTCAAATGAAAAAAGTTAAAGGATTGATTATTATGCTTTTAATTTCTCTATCATTGTTTGGAATGACCGCTTGCGGCGGCAATAATGAAAAAGTAGCGACCTATGAACAGATTACCGCCGAGCAAGCCAAAACCATTATGGATACCGAAAAGGACTATGTTATCATAGATGCCCGCACCGAAGAAGAATTTGCCGAGGGGCATATAGAAAACGCAATTTTAATCCCCGAATACGAAATAGCCACCAGAGCCGAAAAAGAACTTCCCGACAAAGAACAACTGATATTAGTCTATTGCCGTAGTGGTAGAAGAAGTAAAATCGCATCCGAGGAGCTCACCCAACTCGGCTACACCAACGTAAAAGAATTCGGCGGCATCATCGACTGGCCGTATGAAGTTGTGAAATGAAAAACGCTGTTTATGTGGAGGTTTATATGATAGATTGTAAATTTAGTGACGTTTCTGAAAGAGATATGGATTTATTATTTCTCGAAGAAATTGCAAGTTCGCAAGATTTTTTGAATATCTTTCTCTCAAAAATAAATTTGTTTGATGCGACGGTTTGCTCAGTTGAACAATCGAAAGTCGATGTCGAATATGGCGAATCGGATATGACGGTTGTCGTCGTGAAAAATGGCAATAAATACGGTCTTTTAATTGAAGACAAAATTGATGCTGTTGCCATGCCGAATCAGTCAGGAAGATATATTGCTCGTGGCGAAATAGGCAAACAAAACGGTGATTACAAAGACTTTTTCGTTTTCATAATTGCGCCCAAAAAATATCTTGAAGAAAATGAAGAAGCACAAAAATATCCAAACAAGATCACCTATGAAGAATGTCTTGAATATTTCCGTTTAAGAGAAGATAATCGGTCAATTTTTAAAAAGCAACAAATAGAACA